>JAKQOD010000124.1 GCA_029565465.1 Deltaproteobacteria bacterium | reverse complement strand
CGACCAACCGGGCAGCTTATTCACCCATCAAGATTTCTTGGCGACCAGCGGGCCGAACGCGATCTACGGCGCACTCGCTCGCGACGGCATCTCGTGCCTCGCGTGTCACCGTATGACGCCGGACGGACTCGGCACCGAAGCCAGCTTCACCGGTAAGTTCAAAGTGACTGATCCGAAAACGGTTTTCGGGCCATTCAAAGACGTGAAGCCGTACCCGATGCAAAACTCCGTCGGCCTCACGCCGAAACACGGCGACGCGATTGCCGATCCGGCCATGTGCGGCTCCTGCCACGTTGTTGAAACGCCGATTCTCGACGCACGCAAAACCTATGATCGCAAGAGTTTCGAGGGCGCAAAAAAATCGCACGAGCAAACAACGTATCTCGAATGGCTCAACAGCACATTCCAAACCAAAGCACCGCCAAAGGCTGGTGCGACGCCAGTGACCTGCCAAGGCTGTCACATGCCCAATACGATGAACACCGGCGGTGGCAAGCGCAGCCCGCCGATCACGAGCGTCATCGCAAACATCGAAGACAACACGTATGTCGACGCAGAAGGAAAGCCGTTCCCAAACACAGCAGCGTTGGCGGACATCACCCTCACGCCGCGCAACAATTTCTCTCGCCACACGTTTGTCGGCGCGAACGTGTTCGTACTCGAAATGTTCAAGCAATTTGGCGATCGATTGGGGCTGACCACCGGCGACCCGAACTACGACACGAAAACTTTCAAGTTCGTCCCGCGCTTAGAGTTCTCTACGCTAGAAACCGTGCGCCAGGTGCAAAGCGACACCGCGTCTGTCGCGCTAAAGCTGCGGCGCACGGGGCCGAACGGTCTGGAAGTGGATGTAGAGGTCGTCAACAAAACCGGCCACAAATTTCCATCGGGTGTGGGTTTCCGTCGTGCCTACATTGAGTTCTCCGCGTTCGATCCGTCGGGCAAGGTAGTGTGGTCTTCCGGTCGCAGCACCGACAAAGGCGTGTTGATTGATGACGCGGGGCAACCGCTCGTTACCGAATTCAGCAAAACACAGTGGCAGCCACACCAGCGCCTAATCACAAGCAATAAGCAAGTGCAAATTTACGAGTCGCGCGATAGAGATGTGGCCGGATTACTCACCACCAGTTTTCTGGGGCTTGCAACTCAAGTCAAAGACAATCGCTTGATGCCCATCGGTTGGCAAGCAACGGGGCCTTACGCCGATTGGACGAAACCGGTTGCGGTGAATGCGCAGCTGAGCCCCGGCTACTACACGGGAAAAGGTAACGACATCGTTACCTACCGAGTGCCGCCCGCACTAGCGCCGCAGGTGAAAGTTGTTCGCGCGATCCTCTATTACCAATCCATTCCGCCGTACTACTTGCAAGACCGTTTCGCCATCGGTGGCAACAATCCCGCGACCGCGCAACTGCGCGAACTGACCCAGAAAGTGGACTACAGCAAGACGGCAGCGAAAGATTGGAAATTAGCCGTGGCTGCGGCGACCTCGGTGGTGCGATAACCAACGCTCCGCTCAGAAACAAAACGGCCCTTGCGGTGCATCTGCATCGCAAGGGCCGTTGTCGTTTTTTTGCGGCGATATGCGCCGCACAAACCAATTACGCAGCTTTGATTAAGCCTTCAGCCGTCATCGCGGCGACCACGGCGGGACGTGCCGCCATGCGCGCCATGAACGCTTGCAGGTTCGCGAAGCCCGTCACATCAACACCCACGAGCTTCGCCCAGTTGGTGACCGTGAAGAGGTACGCATCAGCCACGCAGAAGTTCTCGCCCATGGTGTAGTTCTTGCCTGCGAGTTGCGTTTCGATAAACGCGAAACGCTTCATGAGGTTTTCGCGAGCGATCGTTTTGTATTCGTCCGGCGTCTTTGGATTGAACAATGGCGAGAAGCCTTTGTGCAATTCGCTGGTGATGAAGTTCAGCAACTCTTGCAGGCGTGAACGAGCAAAGGTGCCGTTGGCCGGCGCAAGATGGCGATCTGGCACTAGATCCGCGATGTATTGCACAATGGCCGGACCTTCGGTAAGACGCTCGCCGTTGTCGAGCTCAAGCAGCGGCACGGAGCCTTTCGGGTTGATCGTGTAGAAGTCCGTGCCGTCGTCGAGCGCATGCGTCTTCGTGCTGGCGCGCACGAGGTCAAATGGCAAGCCCGCTTCGCGCAAAACGATGTGGGGCGACAGGGAACAAGCGCCGTTGCTGTAGTAGAGCTTCAAACTATTTCTCCGAAAAAATGAGGCGTGCGCGAAATGCGTAGCGCGGGGACCCTCCCTGCGCGCTGCCGAT
>JAKQOD010000121.1 GCA_029565465.1 Deltaproteobacteria bacterium | reverse complement strand
CGGTGACTTGGGTGCCTTCGTGCACGATGGCGGCTTTGCCAATTTCCAAGGTGTATTCGTCGGCAGGCACTTCGCCTTTGCTGGCGCGGTAGATGCGCTTAGGTTCCATGAACAACACCGGGTCGTTCTGGCGCATGCAAGCGAGCAGCAGGCCCTTGGCATCGTACGGATTCGACGGCGCGACGATTTTGAGGCCAGGTGTATGGATGAACAACGCTTCCGGCGATTGTGAGTGGTAGTGGCCACCGCGAATGCCTCCGCCGACGGGCGTGCGAATCACCATCGGGCACGCGTACTCGCCGCCCGAGCGATAACGAAACTTCGCAAGCTCGTTCACAATTTGATCGTAAGCCGGAAAGATAAAGTCACCGAACTGAATCTCTGGCACTGGCCGCAAGCCATACAACGCCATGCCAATTGCCGTGCCGATGATGCCGGCTTCGGCCAGCGGCGTATCGATGACGCGTTCGCCACCAAATTCTTCATGTAAGCCGCTGGTGGCACGGAACACGCCACCGAATTTGCCAATATCTTCGCCGAGCACCACCACGCGCTTATCGACGCGCATCTGGGTTCGCAGGGCATCGCGCACGGCTTCGATGATGTTCATTACTGGCATGGGCGTTCTCGTTTTGGCTCGTCTGGCTCGTGCCCTACGCACGAGCCCCCGTCGGTGTACGTGTCCAAGCCGCGCAGTGTCAAGCGGGCCAAGCGACCGAAATAATGGACAGTTAATAACCTTTCTTGGCGAAATGCAGGTGGTGGCATTTGACGCTGCGCAGCGTTGGCCGCACAGTGCAACCATGCTGCTGATTCTCTTCGTCATAGTTGCGGTACTAGGCGGTGCGGCGGTGGTCGGTTTGGCGGCCAACGAGCGCCGACGAAAGGCGTTGCCGTCTGGCAACCGGCCCAAAGCGCTGCCAGCAGCCGTGGGCAATGTGTTGGCCGAACGCGGCTTGCGCGAGATGCGAACTGGCGATGTTTTGACGATCGACGGCCGCGACTTTTTGTGCGAAGGCGTCTTGAACTACGACGAAGATGGCCATCGGTGGGTGTGTGGCCGCGTGGTTGATGGCAGCGATGCGCGGTGGATGCTGGTTGGTATCGAACGCAGTGGTTCCAACAGCGCACGCATGCTGGAACACGATGAATCGATCAGCATCTCGGGCTACCCGGCTGAAACGCTGCTGGTTGGCGATGCGAAATTTGTGCTCGATAAGCGCGGCACTGCGACCGTGAAAATGGATGGCGACGTCGGATCGTTGGGCGACTTGCGCAAAGACCGAATGGAGCGACATGCCGAACGTTGTCGTTGGTGGCTGTACAATGCGCCCGGCGACGAGTCGGTGTTGGTTGAGCAGTTTGGCTCCGATTACCGAGCGCTGCGCGGCAAAAAAGTTGGCTTAACCACCGTCGAATTGATGCCGGGTTCGTAATGATGCGTACGTGTGCAAGCGCAGCGCTCGGTATCCTAGCGCTCGCTGCATGCAAAACGGCGCCCACCAAATCACCGTTGGTCGCCGGTCACGCTGTGCCAGCAAATGGTCTGCCCACCGACGGCACGATTACCCACGAACTTGCACCATTGTTGATGGGCCGCGTTGTGCTCGACCGTGATGTCGACGTTGCTGCCCATAGCGCGACGTTGGTAAGCACATTGATCGAGCAGGATGCGAGTTGCACGGATGATCCGCCTGACTACGAACAAGACTACAACCGCTATTATGAATGCCACCAAGTCGACGACGCGCGCACGTGGGAAGCCGAAGGTGTTGCAGCTACGCCCGTGGCCGCTGCAACTGCGTGGCGCAAACGAGCTGTTACGTTGTATGGCGCAACTGGCGCTTTGTGCAACGGCGTCACGCACGGCGATAGCGGGTTGTTCGGGCGTTGGCGCACATCGCAGACTTCGTTAACTGCGCAAGCTGGGGCAAGCGACGATGCTATGGCATCGGTCGCCGCACAAGCCGTTCTCCAGCACAATCAAGTGCTGCTCACCACGCTCGATGCGCCGTGTTTGGCCAAAGCGATCGTGGTGCGCGATCAAGCGTTGCCGCCGCTTGAGGTATGGTCGTTTGAGCGCGCAGATGCGATGCTGGTGGCTGCGGTGGCGCGCGAGCTTTCGCCAGCCACTGCACCGACATCGGCTGGCTCGGCCATCTTGTCAAACGCCACGGAAACGCCGGTTGATGCGCTACCCGTGGTTTTCTCGATTCGATCGCCGCACGGTCGCCGTCATTTGGTGATTGGCCAACGCACCGAAACGGATTGTAATGGCGTGAATCAGCTAGGCGGCATTTGGGAAGTTACCGGCACCGCAACCCACCCCGTATTGCGTGAACTTGTGCGCACGGCACTCGATCACGACGATTCGCAATTTGCACCAACCTTCGTCGCGGATCTCGATCGTGACGGCTGGCCGGATATCGTGACCGACCAAGGCGTGCATGTCACCAGGGCCGACGAAGCAACCTACGTGCAGTGGATCAAATTCGACGATGTTTTCGACGGACCGTGGTGCGGCGATTGATGTCGCGTGGCTAGTTCGCGATTGCAATCGATTTGCCGCAATCGCGTGCGTAGCCTGGGCCGCGCTCAACGCGAATGATAAAGAAGCCCGTGCGCAAACCTTGGTCGAGCTCCACTTGGGCGCGCCCGCCAAAGTTGACTCGGGTTTGGCAACCTACCGCGAGGTCCAGGCCAAATTCGGCTTCGCCTAACGGCGCAACACCGGCGGTGGTGGCGCCACCGATCAAGCCGGCTCCGGCTTGCACATCAACGTAGACGGAAAAATCGCCATTGCTTGGCCGCCAACGTGGCCCGGCCACAACGCCCCAGGTCGCGCCGGTATTGCCGCGCAAGCCACCGCTGTGCCCAAACGTAAACAGCGCCGTGTTGCGCCACATCAACGACTCGCTGAGTGGAAAGCCGAGTGTGCCAGCGCCGCCCAAATCCGACGACGCTCGGAATTCGCCGCCTGCGACATAACGAAACCATGGTGCCCCAGCGCGAGTGCCGAGATTGCGTGGCTCGACGATGCCGCGCTCGAATCCGCCACGCAAGCCAAACGTAACGGCGCGCCGCTGCTCGGCATCAAGGGAATGTTCGTACCCGAGCTCAACCGCAAGCGTCATCGCGGTGCGGTCGTCGAAATAGCTGCCGATATCGCGCGATACCGCAACGCGCGCGACTGGTGCGCTCGGGCCCATTTCGGCATTGCGTACGCTATAGCCAATCCCAGCGGTCAGCGTGATTGCATCGCGTTCGACCTCATCAAGAAAAAAGCGCGCACGCGCTTGGCCAAAGCCAGTGAACGCATCGCCCCATGGTGCATTGCCAGCAGCATCGGGTACCGCTTTGATCGCCAGATATTGTGCGCGTGCCCCGATGCCGAGCCAGCGCGTCGGCCACACGTCGATGTCGATGGCAGCGCCATGCGCGCCACGCAAGGCGTTGTCACGGTCGGGGCTGTCAATGCCCAAGCCAACCAGCCAGCTGGCCGCCACCGACAGCTGAGATTTCGACGGCACCACGGGCGGCCGGCATAGAATTTCGCGGCCCACAACTTGTGGCGGATCGTCCAAGGTACACGTTGGTAATGCGCGCAGTTCGTCGAGCCCGGGGCCTGGCCATGCGCCGATGTCGAGCACGTCGCCTTGTTGCCGATACAGCACGGGGGTGGTTGCTGGGGCAGGGACGGCTGGCGCGGCTTGCGCACGCGCTTGTGGACTACTGACAAGGAAGGCCAGGCCTCCGGCCAGACAATAGATCAAACGAAGCTGCATGCGGATTTTCACTATAACAGCAACCGCTATGCCAATCGTAGCGGCGGCCTTGCACCGCTTTGGCGTGGCAAAACCAGTGGCCCGTCACCCATTGTCAACGGGTAAGCGTTGCTTGCCTGCCACAGTGGCCTGCGGTCGTCACCCGTGGTGCGTCACGAGATCTTTTTAGCAGCAGTGTGCGCTAACCGATGACGTCCGGTGCGATTTGTGTAATGTCCCGCATCATGGCGCATTCCTCGAACACCATTGGCAGCGGCCTTTTTGGGCTCGCGGCTATTCCGGCGGTGCGTCGGCTCATCGAGCTGGCGCTGGACGAAGATCTTGGCCGTGGTGACGTTACGTCCCAGGTCACCGTTGGCGATGCCGGCCCGCAGGTGGTGGCGGACATGAACGCCCGCGGGCCCATTGTGGTGTTCGGCTTAGACATTGCGGCTGCAGTGTTTCATTTGGTCGACCCCCGCATTGTGGTTGAGCGCCAGGCCAAAGACGGCGATCGGGTAGACCGTGGTGCCATTTTGTTAACTGCAACCGGGCCGGCAAGCACAGTGTTGTCGGCCGAGCGCACCGCACTCAATTTTGTACAGCGCTTGAGTGGCGTTGCAACCCAAGCGCAGCGTTATGCAGCTGCGGTCGCTGGCACCGCAACGCGCGTCGTCGATACTCGCAAAACTACGCCAGGCTTTCGTGTGTTGGAAAAAGCTGCCGTGTTAGCCGGTGGCTGCTTTAATCATCGCTTCGACTTAGGCTCGGGCGTGTTAATCAAAGACAACCATATCGTTGCCTGCGGCTCGGTCCGCGCGGCGGTTGAGCGGGCGAAAAAACTGGCACCGCATCCGCTGCGCATCGAAGTTGAAGTTACCAATCTTGCAGAGCTCGACGAAGCGTTGGCTGCCGGTGCCGAAGTCGTGCTGCTCGACAACATGTCAGTCGCGATGGTGGAAACCGCAACCGCGCGTGCTCACAGCAAACATGTTCTGGTGGAAGTCTCCGGCGGCATTACGCTGGCCACGATTGCGGACTATGCACGGGCGGGCGCCGATTTGATTTCGGTTGGCGCACTGACCCACTCGGCGCCGAGCGTCGACATTGGCCTGGACTTCCGCCCATCATGAGTTGGCTCGGCACGCCCCATATCGCATTGCCAGAGTGCGTCTCTACCAACGATGAAGCGGCTCGGCTGGCACGCGCCGGCGCTGTGCATGGCACCATCGTGGTGGCGGACACCCAAACTGGCGGCCGCGGTCGCATGGGGCGAGTGTGGACCTCGCCACCGGGCGGCAATCTTTATTTGTCGTGTGTGCTGCGACCTCCGTTGGCGCTCCCACAAACTCCCGCATTAGCGTTGGCGATTGGCATCGCCGTGTGCGACGCCGTGCGCAGTGTGGGCGCCGATGCCTCCCTCAAGTGGCCCAATGACGTTTTGATCGGCGGCCGCAAGGTTGCTGGCATTTTGCTCGAAGCGCAAAGCCAAGGTAGCCGACTTGAATCGTTGATTGCCGGCATTGGGGTAAACCTATCGGCTCCGTTGCCGCCAGAACTGGCCGACATCGGCACCACACTGCTCGACGGTGTGCCACCAACCAACCACGCAGCGGTTGCACGGGCGCAGTTTTTGCCGATACTGCTGGCATCGCTTGAGCAATGGGTCGACCGCTATGTTGCGGTTGGCGTCAGTGTGGTGGTCGAAGCTTGGAACCAACGCATGATGCGCGACTTGATCGTGCGGGTCGGTGTTGGTACTGGCGCCATCACCGGAACCGCGCTGGGGATTGATCAAGAAGGCAATTTGCGCCTACGAGACACGGCTGGCACCGTGCATATCGTTCGCGCTGGCGATGTTGAGATCGTGCGTCGGGTCACAACCGGCACAACACCCAGCCGTGGTGTTGCTGCGATCACCGTGCCTCCGCCTGCCACGCTGTAGCGGCTGCGCCGACATCGGTGTGCTACGCTGAGGCATGAGTCGCAAAGCGATACTTATCGGCGCTGCTGTTGTTGTATTGGTCGGTGGTGGCGGTTTGATTTGGGAACTCAGTCGCAAAAGCGAAACGCAATCGGTTAGCGTGCCCGTAAAGCCAGCTCCGCCACCAACGCCGCAACCCGGCATTGTGCCAGGCCCGGATCGGCCCACCCCGCCACCTTCGCCACCAACGGGCGAAACCTCGGTGCCGAGCCCCAACGACGATGTGCGCGAAGTTCGCCGGGGCGACATGGTGATTCACGATCACCGTGACAATCCAACCGCTGCGATGGACCCGACCCCGGTCATTAAACCACCCGGTGGCCGCTTGCTGCCGCCCGATGTCGCCAACAGTTTAGCTGCGGTATTTCGGCCAAGCATCAACAAATGTACCGATGCGATTCCGGCCGATGCCAAAGGCAAAGCGCCACGGATTGATGCGCACATCACGATTGCGATCAAAGGTGGCAAGCTATCGGTTACTAGCGTGGACCAACCAGTTGTTGGCGACATCCAAGGCGACGCTGCGACCAGTGTGCGTGATTGCATGAAGGCTGCGTTTGCTTCGGCCACCATGACGACTACCGAAGCCGACATCGAGAACTATCCAATTTCGATTGCGATGCCGCTCCAAACCGCGAAGTAGCTTGATTTTGAATATCCGCAAAATCTGCGGGTGCGCAATGTCGGTGCACCGCTGCAATCGTGATTGTTCCTATGTAGGCGCGATGGCTGTGAGGTGCAGTTTACTGCGTGTTTAGATGACTCGGTTATCGACGACGAAAAGTTGTTTTGGGGGAAACAACGTCGCGCTGCATGCCGACGAACGGTAACCTCTGCGATTGCTTTGCGTGCATTTTGTTGCGCCGCGCAGAAATTGCGCACTTTGAGAAGTTACTTAGAAATCGAAGACC
>JAKQOD010000120.1 GCA_029565465.1 Deltaproteobacteria bacterium | reverse complement strand
CTGTAACTCTGCGCAACGACAACATCCGCAAACTGTTCGATGACGACGGCTGGTAAGCCATCGGACTCACCCGACACCCAGCGGATCGCGTTGGTGGTTGTTTGCAACGGTGCGCGCAATCGTGCCGCGGCGGCAACCGCCGCTCGAATGCTGGCAGCGGTTGGCGCCACCGGCCCCCGGTTGATCACACGAATCGCAATAGCGCCACGCGCTTCATACATGCCATAGCCAAGGATGGCATTGTTGCCGTCGTACAGGCGCAGCCATTGGCCATCGGCAAAAGCTTCGGCAGCGGTACTCAAATGATCGCGGAAGATCCAAGGCTGCCCGCGGAAAAGCACGGCTGCGGCCGCCTTTTTAAGTTGATAGCGACGTGGCGACGTTAACATGAGCTGTCCGGATCACGGACGATAACCAGGTCGGCACGACCGCCTGCAATTACCGCGTGCAAATCTGCCGTTGACGCGCCATCTGCGAAGATGGCCGTGGCGAAACCGGCTTGATTCCGCAATACATCTGCTAGCGGCGCAGCGGCAACCCGTGGGCTGCCGATCGCGGCGGTTGCGCGGACACAAATCATCGACACGCCAGCGCTGCGCAAGGTTTGTGCATACGCGAGGGTGGTCGCACGTTGATTCGGTTGGTCATCGAGCACAACGGCCAGCGCCGCATCGGGCTGCGCAAACGCGCTCAACGTTGCCGGCGGCACTTGCACACCAAGTGGCGGTACCACCAATAGCAAGGCGCCACGCGTGCCGCGGAGCCAAAACGAAGGCACTCCGGCGAGGGTGGGGCCCGTCGTCATCATCGTTGCGGTGCCGTCGTTGGTGCTGCCAGGCAACGCCGCAACACGGTTTGCCAACGCAAGTTCGCCGATCACGATGGGGCTATCGAGCGGACCGCCGCCCGGCGGCACCTGCAGCTCGGCTTCGACTCGTGCCGCTAGCGCTGCATCACGTTTTTGCATGCTGACATGGCTGACGCGGCCGCTGCGGGTCATCAAGCTATAGGCAAACTGCGCCGCCGACATATGCATATATTGCTCGGTGCCTTCGAACCATTCCAAACTTGCCTGCGCTGCCGCTTGCAGGCTAACCACGTCTGGGCGGCGAGCCGCTTCATACATCGCGAGCGCGTTAGGCACGTTGGGATCGCGCATCAAGGCGTCGCGCAGTGCGATGGCATCTTCGAGCGCAAGCTTGGTGCCCGAGCCAATCGAAAAGTGCGCCGTATGCACGGCGTCGCCCAGCAGCACCATCGGCACATGGTGGCGATTGAGCGCTTGCCACGATCGGCAACGGATGTTCGGAAAATTGCGCCAGATCGAGCGGTTCTTGATGAGCTTGTGGCCCGCCAAGTCGTGGGCGAATATCTGCTGAAGCTTGGCAACCGTGGTGTCTTCGTCGGCGTCAGCAAAGCCCGCATTACGCCACGTTGCGTCGGTGCATTCGACGATGAAGGTCGAGCCAACGTCGGCGTAACGATAGGCATGCACGCGAAATAGGCCATATTCGGTTGGCGTAAACAGAAACGTAAAGGCGCGGAACGGTACCGTGGTACCGAGCCAAACGAACTTGTTCGGGCGTGGATCGACGTCGGGGCCGAACTGGTCGGCAAACGCGGTACGCACGCCGCTGGCGACGCCGTCAGCGGCAACGATCAAATCACAATCGTGCAATGCGTTGGCGTCCGGGAGTTCGGTTTCGAACAATACTTCGACGCCTAGTTCAGCAGCGCGTGCTTGCAAGACCGCAAGCAAGCGACGTCTTTCGATGCCGCAAAAACCGTGGCCGGTGGACGTGATGACTTCGCCACGATGGTGGATGGCGATGTCATCCCAATGGGCAAAGTTAGCGCGAATCGCGGCATGGGTAAGCGGGTCTGCAGCCGCTAAATTGCCCAGCGTGGCATCGGAAAAAACTACCCCAAACCCGAACGTATCGTCGGGACGGTTGCGTTCGTAGATACGCACGCGATGCTTCGCATCAGCGAGCTTAAGAAGGATTCCCAAATAAAGTCCGGCGGGACCGCCGCCGATGCAGACGACATTCACCGCGCCACGCTACCGCAACCCGGGCGGTCCGCAACCGCTAGCGGCAGTAAAGCGTTGCACCATTGGTCGGCCTGCGCGCGCCTGCTAGCACTATGTTGCTGCCGTCAAACGTGTAAGCTCCAAGGCCATCTCGGCGCCACGGGCAGTATCTTCGTGTTTGAAGAAGACCCACACATCGGCGTGGGCCCGCTCGCGCAAGCGCGTAACCCAAGCTTGCAGTTCCGTGGGGCTATAGTTTTCACGGCGGAGACGGATGTAGGCCCATGCGGCCGCACTGGTAACCACTGGGCTGGCCCAATCCACCGTGCCATCGTCGCGATCCGCAATCACGCCCACGGCACCATGTTTGGCAAGCACGGCGGCTACTTCGTTGTTGTGCCACGAAGCATGGCTGAGCTCAAACGCTAGCCGCGCGCCAGCTGGGGCGAGCCCTGCTAGATGATCCAGTGCTGCAATCGTTGCGTCAGTGGCGCGGACGTACGCAGGGGTTTGCAACAACACAGCGCCTAAGCGGGGTGGCGCGTCGGCGGTACCGCTCCAGGTCAGGCCACCGGCCTCCAGCACGCTAAAAAGATATTTCATGCTCGCCGCCGCGTCTTCGCCAACAAGCTTGGCGCGGTGCGTGATGCGTTGGCTGGCCTTGATGATGAACTCGAAAGGTGCGGGCGCTTGTGCGACCCAGTTTGCGATCACCGCGGGCTTTGGCATGCGGTAAAATGTGTTGTTGATTTCGACCGTCGGTAACTGCTGCGCGTAATGGCTCAGCATGTCATCATTGCTAAGTTCTGCCGGGTAAAAACTGCCGCGCCACTGTGGGTAGGCAAAACCGCTGGTACCGGTTCGAATGCGCATTAGCTCACGAAACTTTCGCTGACCGCTGGAGTAGGTCCACTTGATACATCGGCGTTGTCGGCAACTGGACAATACGTGCGCGCAAATTGCAAGGCGTCGTGCAACGGCATTGGGCGCGCGATGACGAAGCCTTGCGCTTCGTCGCAACCAAGACTGGCCAGCACATCGATCTCTTGTCGGCTTTCGACACCTTCGGCAATCGTGCGCAGCTGGAGCTCACGGGATAACGCCAAGATGGCGGCGATGATCGCGCGGCTGGCGTGGTCTCTGTTCATTTGTTTCACAAACGTGCGGTCGATTTTTAGGCCGTCGATCGGGAATCGACTCAAGTACGCCAGCGATGAGTAGCCCGTGCCGAAATCGTCAACCGCAATGCGCACCCCGAGCTTGCGTAAGCTCTGCAGCGTTGCCACGATGGCCTCCGGTCGCTTCATGAAGAGGCTTTCGGTGATCTCAAGTTCGACCAAGCTAGGCGCCAGGCCGGAAGCTTGCAGGCCTTCATAGACCGAACTCAATAAGCGCGCAGGATCGGCGAGCTGACCGATCGAGACGTTGACCGAAACCGATACCGCGTCGTCGACGTTTTGTTGCGCCATTTCCATGCAAGCAGTGCGCAACGCGAAATGCCCCAAATCGATAATCAGGCCGGTTTCTTCGGCGATTGGAATGAACTCGGCAGGTGAAACTTCGCCCAAGTCACGCGATTGCCACCGCAACAGTGCTTCAAAACCAACGCAGCGCTCCGGCGTGATCGAGATCTTGGGTTGATACACCAAGCGCATTTCGTTTGCTGCTAAGGCGCCGCGCAGCGCTTGTTCCACGACATGCCGGCGTTGCACTTGCTGCTTCATCTCGCTATCGAAAACGTGGAACTGATTTTTACCGCTGGTCTTCGCAGCGTACATAGCTAGGTCAGCGTTGCGCACCAAGTCGTCGGCATTTTCACCGGCTTCGGCAACGGCAATGCCAACGCTCATCGTCAACACCACCCGGTTGGCGCCAATCGTGAGATGGTCGCGCGTGGTGGCAAGGATTGCCTGCGCCAACGCGCTCGCCGTGTCGGCATTGGCTTGTTGGTTGCGCAGCACAAAAACAAATTCATCGCCACCAAAACGATAGAGTCGGCAGGTTGGGGTGGTGAGCGGACGCAACCGGTTGGCCACCGCACACAGCAGTTCGTCCCCGACGTCGTGCCCAAGGCTGTCGTTGACATGCTTGAACGAGTCCACGTCGCAGAATAACACCGCACTGTCGGTGCCGCTGTCCGCTAAGTCACGGGTCAAGCGCCAGCGGTTGGGCAGGGCCGTCAACGCATCGTGTTGCGCTTGATATTCCATTTCGCAAGCCTGTTGCTCACGCATTTCGCGTTCGTCATTAATGTCGCGGAGCGCGCTAACGAGAAACAGCGTGTTGTGGGCGTCGCGATGGCGGACGCTTCGCACTTCGAACCACCGCCAATGTCCGGTGCGATGGCGAAAGCGCAATTCGGCGCGCGCCGATTTTTCGAGATCATTGATCAACGCGTGTTCGAGCCGGACGAACTCGCTGAAATCATCGGGATGCAGCAATGGTGCAACCGCAACGGCACGATCGATGAGTTTGGCGGTGGGGTACCCAAGCAAGCGCTCCGCCGACGCACTCACAAAACGAACAATCGCGTCGCCTTGCGCCGCAGGTTCGCGCATAACTACAATGTCGTCGCTGGCGGCCGCAATGGCCGCGGTGAGTTGCTCGGTCAGCAGTGCGGTTCGCTGTGCTGCAAAAAAGGTGCGTTGAAGTGCAACCAGGATCGAGATGCACACCGCCGTGACGAGCCAAAGCGAACTTTCGAAATACGGTGACTTGGTTGGATGCGGATGGCGCATGATCAAAACCGCCAGTGGCGCAAAGCCCAACACGATGAGGGTCTTGGGCCCAGACAAGCCAAAGGCGATAAGCATCACTACGATGAATGCCGAATCAATCGTATGGGTGATGCCTGGTTCGACGATCGTCAGCGGCACGAAGATGGCGCACCACCATGGCAAAAGTTGAGCAGCCCCGTGCACGTTGCGGTGGCACAGGAACGCAATGAGGCCGTTGCCAACCATCGCGATCGTCATCTTGTACGGTTCAGGCACCCCAACGCCGTAGCCCGCGAGGCTCAACCCCACTAGCGCCGCACAGCCGACGGCTAGCAACAGGGCAATCACGGCAGCCAACCGGCGTTGCTTATCCGCGAAAGTGTTAGGTTTGAGCTTCACAGGGTTATGCCGGCCGACTCGATGGCCCATAACACCCCAAATACCTGGCAATTTCAAGCGGGCAGCTGAAACCGGGTCAATAGGTAATTATTGGGACGAGTTTAGACCGGGCGCCCACGTGGGGCGTTTGGGAAAGCCATGAAGAAACTCTTTGCTGCAATTTTGTTGTCGACCGCGGTCATGGGGTGCGGTCCCAAGCACGCTTCGTTCGTAAAATCGGAGACCGCGGCCCTTGGCCGTGTGGTCGTGTACCGCAACGGGGTTGCTTTTTATGAACGCAAAGCGTTGGTCACCGGCGGCGTGTTGACCGTCAGCGTGCCCCGCGAGCGCGTCGACGATTTTCTCAAGAGCTTAACGGTTACGGATGCTAGCAATCACCGTCCGCTGCCGGTTTCGATTCCGCGCGAGCAAACTGAAAATGCTGGCTACCTCGTGATGAAGTTGCAGTTGCCTTCGGATGCACCCACCAATGTGTTGCTGACCTACGTCACCGAAGCGCCGGCGTGGAAACCCAGCTACCGCGTCGTGGTCGGCGACAAAGGCAAGGTGATGCTCGAAGGCTGGGCCATCGTCGACAACACGTCCGGCGAAGACTGGAAGGGCGTGCTAGTTGGCGTCGGCTCAAGCTCGGCCTTGTCGTTCCGTTACGATTTGTGGTCGGTCCGCCAAGTGCAACGTGAGATGCTCGCCAACGGCGAAATGCTCGCGGTAGCGCCACCGACCGGCGGTTCGCCATTTTCGACGACGCCAGCCGCAGCAGGCGAAGCCGTACTGGCGGATCTGTCCGACGACGAGATCCGTCGCCCTGACGGTCATCCAGAAAACGTTAAATCCAAACGCATGACCGACGACGGCGATCGGGAAGCGTTGTCTGCGGCGGCCCCCGTGGTGGCAACCAAAGATGTGCGGCGGCCAAGCAAAAAATCGCCCAAGGTTGCGAATGAACCTTCCGTTGCGATGGACAGCTGGGGTGGCGGGCCGGGCGCCGTTAGTGGTGGCGCGTTCGCTCAAAAGTCAGCACCACCGCCGCGCGATAGCCGTGCTTCGATTGGCGACCAAAAGATGGCGAACCTCTCGCCAGCGTTAATCAATGGAACGCAGACCATCGAAATTCAAGCCTACGCCAACTCGAACCAGGTCGGCGCTGATCGACGCGCCGCCGATCGCGCGAACATCATTCGCAACCAACTCATCGATCGCGGCGTTTCGCCGGGCCGCATCAAAGTGACGACCAATGTGTCGCCAAGCGTGGCCGACAAAGTCCGCTTGGTCGCCGTGCCGCAATCACCTGCCGAACAGCAAGCAGCGAAAGATGCCAAGACGTCGAACCTCGACGCGCCGCCCGTGGGCGAAAGCCACTTTGATTCGGATGTTCCGATGACGGTAGGCAAGGGCTCGTCGGTCATGGTGTCGATGGTGCGCAAAGAAACCGAAGGCGAAGTGGTCTATCTGTATGACGCCGAGTCGGCGCGCGGCAACGACCGGTTTGCTTTCAAGAGCGTGCGTTTGCGCAATCCAACCGATTCGACCCTGGAAATGGGGCCGATGACGGTGTACGGACAAGAACGCTTTATCGGTGAAGGGCTCACCGATCCGATTCCGCCGAAATCTTCGGTCGTCGTGCCGTTTGCGCTCGATCGCCAGATCATTATCGACCGCGACTCGTCGCAGGAGAATCGTATTTCACGCTTGGTCACGCTGCAACGCGGCATCTTGACCGCGGAAGTGCAGCACATCAAACGCACCAAGCTTACGGTAACGTCGCGGTTGCCAACCGCGAGCAAGTTGTTCTTGCGCCACTCGGTCGGCAAAGGCTGGGCGTTAATTGACTCACCAAAGTCGTTTGAACGCTTGGGCGACGCCCATTTGTTTGAAATCGAGCTCGGCCCAAATCAACAAAAAACCATCGAGATTGCCGAAGCGACGCCGATGGAGCGCACGATGGACCTCGCTGCTGATGTGACGCTTGACATGCTCAAGTT
The DNA here is from genome assembly GCA_029565465.1 of Deltaproteobacteria bacterium. Classification (GTDB taxonomy): domain Bacteria; phylum Myxococcota_A; class Polyangia; order Haliangiales; family Haliangiaceae; genus JABFXX01. The sequence continues at coordinate 2,002 of JAKQOD010000120.1, read as the reverse complement.
GTATATCAACACCCCGGACATGACGCCCGACCTCAAAAAACAGCTCAGCAGCCTGCTGGCGATCCATCGCGAAGTTGCCGATTTGATGGAATCTGAAACCAACCTACGCAAGAAGCTGCAAGATTACCGCGAGCGTATGGACGAATTGCATATTCAGCTGGTGTCATTGCAAGCAGTCAAAACCGGTGGTGACTTGCTGAGCCATCTGCGCACCAAAATGAAGGACATCTCGGATCGAGTGCAAAAAGCCACGATCGCGGTGGTCGATACGGAAGAGAAAATCATGCTGGCGCGGATTCGGTTTGCCGACTCGCTCGCCGAAATCGCGTTGCCTGATGTGACCAAAAGCGCAAGCAAATAGCGCGCAGGTGCCACCGCGATCCGGCTACCACGCAAAAAAGGGTAACGGCGCTTGGCGCAGCAGGACTACGGCGCCTATGCTGCCACCATGGTACGAGCCGCCTTTGTTGTGTTAGCGCTGCTGTTGGTTGGATTGCCGACTATGACGGGTTGTGAAAAGACCAACCACGAAAATATCGAAAAGTGGATGCGCACGGCCAAAGGGCCAGCCAAGTTGCGCAAAGCGCTTAAAGCCACGGATATTGACGCTGAGTTGTCAGCGCATGCTGCGGCTAACCTGATCCGCACGGGGGCAAGCAACGAAGTGCTTGAAGCCATCAAGGATATGAGCGCAGGCCGCCGTGATCAGGTTATCGCCAAGCTGGCACCTCGGCTGTGGGATCTGGCACGCGTGGATGGCGAGATGACGGTGCCATCGCCGGATAAGGTTGAGGCCAAAGATGCGTTGTTTGAGCTGCGTGAACGAGCCAACCCGGAAGGCCAAAAGCAAATCGACGGTTACCTTACTGACTGGTACACCGGCGGCTACTATGAAGCTCGCGCCAACTTGGGCAAATACATCGGCTGCAAAGTCATTCGGACCTTAGGCCCGCCAGCCGGCGAAAAGCTGATGGCTGCCGCAAATGCAATTTTGGCCAAGCCCGTTGCTGAACGGGTCAAAGTTGGTGACGAATTGTTATTAGGCATGGCCGCATCCGGCAGCGGCGAAGCGGTCAAGTACGTGCTCGACATCGCGCGTATGAATCGTGGCGATAAAACCCAGGGCGCCCGCGCGTTGTCGGCATTGTACAAGGCGTATCTTGAGCCTGGCGGCTTGTTTGATGTCGTCGATCCAGCAGGCTTGATACCAAACATCGAAAAGCTTGCCGAGATTGCCAAAGACAGCACGGCCAGCCCCCAAATGGCGAACGATGCAGTGTCACTCATCCGCGCCATTGGGATGCCTCATTGTTTGCCAGCTTTGGTTGGCATGATTAACCAGTTGCACCGTGACGAGCAGTTTCGTTATGTGGGGGCAAACAACGCGCTGAAATGTGGTGGCGGTAAGGCGATTGTGGAAGTGGTTGAAGCCTTGCCTGACAATGGGGCCTACCAGCACGAAGACCTTGAAGGCGCGGTATCTGGAGAAATTGCCAAAATTGGCCCTCGCGACCAAACGCTACAGATCGTTCGTCAATTGTTGACCAAAAAATCGAAGCTGGCGCGGTGGATTGCAATGGACGCGCTGCTCAAGCTCAAGTCTAAAGAGGACGCGGCCGCCGTCGCTGCGCTGGCCAATGACAACACTAAATTGAACGGCTATTGGGGCGATCAGTCCGACCTTGATGCGAAAGATCGCAAGCCTGAGCCTACCGTGGGTAAACGCGCTAGCGAGATCGCTGCGGCACTCCAAGCCTTGCCATAGCGGTCTGCGGGACCTGCCGCCGCTCAAATTTGCGGACAACCGCTAGTATTTAGACCGTAAAATCGTTGTATAATTCACAGAGTTATCTGATCGTTTGTAGTAGGAGACGTTTTCGCAATGGACCAGAGCAAGAAGACGATGCGCCATTTTTACTGCCGAGACGTCCTTTGGGAGACGTTCGAGCAGATGGCCAACGACTTCGATTGTTCGATTGACTATTTAGTCAACGAATCGATG
>JAKQOD010000092.1 GCA_029565465.1 Deltaproteobacteria bacterium | reverse complement strand
CGCGAATTGCCCATCACGGGCGACAAATCATAGCCGGCAGCATGAAAAAGCGTTGCAGCTTCTTCAATGATGCGGCCTTTGGGCAAAGCAACGACGATCGGCATGGCAACTACTCTTTGACTCGGCGGATTTTGGCGCCTGCGCCGCGCAGTTTTTTCTCGATGGCTTCATAGCCACGATCGAGGTGGTACACCCGCAGCACTTCGGTTTTGCCTTGCGCCACCAGGCCAGCGAGAATGAGGCTCGCCGATGCACGCAAGTCGGTGGCCATCACCGACGCGCCTGTCAGCTTGGCACCGCCGCGCACAACGGCAACGCGGCCGCTGATCTGAATGTCAGCGCCCATCCGCCCGAGTTCTGGCACGTGCATGTAACGGTTTTCGAAGATCATTTCTTTAATCACCGACTGGCCCTTGGCGATGCACGCCATCACCATGAACTGCGCTTGCATGTCGGTCGGAAAGCCTGGATGCGGCTGGGTGGTGATGTCGACCGCCGAGAGTTCACGCGTCGCTTTGACCCGCATGCCGTTTGGTTCGGCGGTAACGGTGACGCCGGCAGCGCGCAACTTGGCGACCACGGCTTCAAGATGTTCGGGCTGCGCACCGACGAGCAACACGTCGCCACGCGTCATGGCAGCAGCGACTGCAAACGTGCCTGCCTCGATGCGATCGGGCATGATCGAGTATTCAACCGGCTGCAAATCGTCAACGCCGTCGATGGTGATGACTGGTGTGCCAGCACCGGAGACTTTGCCACCCATCGCGTTGAGTGCTTTGGCGAGGTCTTCGATTTCAGGCTCGCGCGCTGCATTTTCGATGACGGTGCGGCCTTTGGCCAACACCGCTGCCATCATCAGGTTTTCGCAACCGGTGACGGTTGGCATGTCGAGCATGATGTTGGCGCCACGTAGGCGCTTGCACTCAACGTCGACGTAGCCATGTTCGAGCGTGATTTTTGCGCCCATCGCAGCGAGGCCTTTGAGATGTTGATCGATCGGCCGAGCGCCAATCGCGCAGCCACCGGGCAACGACACGCGGGCTTTGCCATAGCGCGCCACCAGCGGGCCCATCACCAAGAACGAAGCACGCATGGTTTTCACCAACTCATAGGGCGCTTCGAGCTTGGGTTTTTTCTTGCCGGTGGGCGGCGAAATCGTCATCGTGCGGGTGCCTTCAACATCCCAGCCGAGTTGCCGAAGCAGCTTGGCCATGGTCGCTACGTCTTGCAGCTGCGGCACGTTCTTGAGCGTGCTGGTGCCCGACGGCAGCAGCATCGATGCAAACAACGGCAACGCTGCGTTTTTGGCACCACTAATTTTGATTTCGCCAGCGAGTCGAGCGCCGCCTTCGACGATGATTTTGTCCATAAAAGCCCTCGGTGCGTATCACGTTTCGTATGTTGCAACGCGCCAAAAGGACGGATCATTGCGTGCAAACACACCAGAAATGATCGCATCTGCAGGGCGACTTGTGGGGCGCTTGCCGGTTGCAGGCGCGCGCAGAAAGTGGCCTAATCGACCGGTGGGACCCTCGACGCCAGTGCTGCAAGCTTTGCTGTCCGCAGCACCGCCGGACGCGCGTGCCCTGTTGGCAGCCTTGCCGGACCTCGACGCTGCCATCACCGCGTTGGTTGTCGAAGGCCGGGTTGCTTGGCCAGGCGTGCGGGTTGCGCCCGAAGCGGTGGCTGCCTTTGTTGGGCGACACTTAACCATGGCCGATGCCAACGACGACGTCTTGGGTGGCCTGCGCGGCGCAGATTTGTATCTGGCAGCAGCTTGCGCGGCTGGCGACACCAATGCGATCGGCTTGTTCGACAAACTCATGATGGGCGAAGTCGATATCGCGTTAGCCCGCATGCGCGTTACTGGCGCGCGCTTAGCCGATGTCAAACAATTGGTTCGGCAACGCTTGTTCGTTGGCAACAGTGGTGGCACCGGCAAGATCGTTGAGTATGGCGGCCGCGGCGATTTGCGCCGGTGGGTGCGCTCGGTGGCCGTGCGCACGTGTCTCAACGAATTGCGTCGCAACAAACGCGAAGTACTCAGCGACGATCAAGTGTTGGCGCAAAATGCAGTTGCGGGTGATGACCCGCAGATGCAGTACATGAAACAAACGTACGCTGGCGAGTTTAAGCAAGCATTTGGCGTCGCGCTCGCTGGGCTCGGTGCGCGCGAACAAACCCTGTTGCGTTATCATCACGTCGACGGGCTCAATATCGATGAAATCGGCGCGATCTATCGCGTGCATCGCGTCACTGCGTTTCGCTGGCTGGAAAAAGCCAAAGAACAATTAGTTAAAGTGACGTTGGAGCAATTGCGGGCGCGGCTCAAAGTTACGCCCGGCGAATTGGACAGCGTGTTGCGCATGATCCAATCGCAAGTGCATTTGTCGCTCATTCGTAATCTAGGTGGCCCTTCGGATCGCATCGAAAACGATGTCATTGCCCCAGACGACGAACAGGAACTCGATATCAGCGAACTCGAAGAGGTCTAACGTGAAAACGTGGCGCGATAGTGTTGGCGAAGTAGGCTTGGCGGGGCTGTTGTTGGCGGTGGTGGTCATGATGATCGTCCCGATGCCAACGGCCGTGCTCGACGCATTGCTGGTTGCGAATATTGCGATTGCTGCGTTGTTGTTGATGGCGGTGTTGTTCACGCAAGCGCCGCTGCGCTTCACCGTGTTTCCGACGCTGCTGGTGGTGACAACGCTGTTCCGCGTCGGCTTGAATGTCTCAACGACGCGACTGATTCTCAGTGATGGCGATGCGGGTGCAATGGTGCGTGGCTTCGGCCAATCGGCAGCGGCCGGCAACGTGATCGTCGGGCTCGTGGTGTTTGCGGTCATCACCGTGGTGCAACTGCTGGTGGTGGCGCGCGGTGCGGAACGAGTGGCTGAAGTGTCAGCTCGGTTTGCACTCGACGCGATGCCCGGCAAGCAGCTTGCGATCGATGCCGATCTGCGCAGTGGTGCTATCGACGCTGGCACCGCGCGCGACCGCCGCGAGCAGCTCGATCGCGAGTCGCAACTGATGGGCGCGATGGATGGCGCAATGCGGTTTGTTAAAGGCGACGCCGTTGCGGCCATTGTCATCGTTTTGGTGAATCTGCTCGGTGGCTTGGCGATAGGTGTCGCCGTGCGCGGTATGTCGGCCGGTCAAGCGATGCAGACCTACTCCGTGTTGTCGGTAGGCGAGGGCCTTTTAGCGCAGATTCCGTCGTTGGTTAGCGCGGTTGCTGCAGGCATTTTGATCACGCGCGTGGCCGGAGCCACTGGCAACCATGCAACGCTTGGAAGCCAGTTGTTGAGCCAATTGTTTGGTGCATCGCGGGCCTTGGCTGCGACGGCGCTGGTGCTGCTTGGCTTGGCGTTGATGCCGGGCTTGCCGATTGCGCCGTTTGCGGCATTGGCATTGCTGTTTGCGATTGGCTGGTGGTTTACGCAACGCGCAGCGCCACTACCGGACACGGTTGGCACCGGGCGGGTGATCGTGCATTTGCCAGCCGCTTGGTATGCGCAACTTCGCAGCACGGTCCATGGTGCTGCACAGCTCGAACGCTTGCGCGCTGCGGTCGTCGCGACCGTCGGCATTGCGCCCAAAAACATCGCTTTGCGCAGCGCTACGGAGTTGCACGATGCCGTTGCCTTATATGTAGATGGCAACAAAGTTGCACAGGCTGCCACGCCCGTGACGCAATGGCCAACCACGGCGAGCGTGTTGGTCAGCAATGAAGCCGCTGCCTGGCTCACCGTCGATGATGTGGCGTTGCTGCTCGAACAATGCAAAGTTGAACAGCCGATTTTGTTGCGCGAAACGGTGCCGGCGCTGTGTTCGTTGCCGGTGTTTACCGAGCTCTGTCGCCGCTTGGTGGCCGAAGGCGTGCCGCTAGCAAGTTTGTCGCCCGTATTGCTCGCGTTGAGTGCAGCGCGTGGCCTTGAACCTGGGCTGCGTGCGCAAGGCACTGCGTTTGATGCCGTCGTCGAACAAGTTCGGAGCCAGCTGCGTCGGCAGATTTCAGCCCGCTGGGCGCCCGCGGGGCAGCTAGCGGTGCTTACGCTCGACGGCATGATTGAAGATGCAGTGCGGCAATCGGTAGAACAGCAAGCCGGTGCTAACGTGCTTGCACTTGAGCCCGACATCGCCGCTGACATCATTAATGCGGTGCGCACGGCGGTAGGCGCCGCCGATGCGCCCAAGGTTATCCTCACCAGCAGCGATGTGCGCCGGCCGTTGCGTAGCCTGCTCGAAACCGAACTGCCGGACGTCGCCGTGCTGGCTCCGCATGAACTTAGCCCAGGCACGATGATCCAATCGACTGGGCGAATTTCGGTCTGATTTCCAGCAACAACGCACTCCCCAAAGCGCGAATTTGGGCATAAACAGTAGCCAACGTGTCAGCTCGATTTTTACTTGGAATTGACTTGGGAACGACCAATTCCGCGGTGTCATACGTCGACACCCAAGCTGCTGATGCACGTGTGCGAGTATTCGAAGTTCCACAGCTCATTTCGCCGGGCTCGACGGCGGAGCGCCGGCAATTGCCGTCGTTTGTTTATCTAGCAACTGACATCGATTTGGCCGAACACGAAACCGCCACCCCGTGGCCGCAAACCAAACTGCCGGTTGCTGCCAACAGCTCGGCATCGGCGGTTCGCTTGGTCGTCGGTGAGCTGGCGCGCAATCAAGGTGCGCGCTTGGCATCGCGCATGGTGGCGTCCGCGAAATCGTGGCTGTGCCATGCTGGCGTTGATCGCGCGGCCGCGATCTTGCCGTGGGGCGAAGCCGATGGTGCGAAGCTTTCGCCGATTGCGGCGCAAGCCGCCGTGCTTCGCCACATTCGAGAAGCGTGGGATTTTGCCCATCGTGGCGATGTGGGGGCTGGCTTCGTTGAACAATCGATCACCGTTACCGTACCCGCGTCGTTCGACGAAGCGGCGCGCGAGTTAACGCTCAAAGCTGCGGCTGCGGCAGGCTACCCTGAGATCGGCTTGCTCGAAGAACCGCAAGCGGCGTTCTATTCATGGATCGGCGGTCGTGTCGGCGGTGCCAATGCAGCAGCGCTAGCGCCGGGTGATCAAGTTTTGGTCTTTGACGTTGGCGGCGGTACCACCGACTTTACCTTGATCACCGTCGACGAAACCGGCGATGGCTTCATTCGGACGGCGGTTGGCGATCACGTTTTGCTCGGTGGCGACAACATCGATTTAACGCTTGCCAAGATCGTCGAAGCGCGGGTGGTTGAGCGCAGCGGCAAGAAGCTTGATACCTTGCAATGGCATGGCTTGGTGCACGCTTGTCGTTTGGCCAAAGAACAACTGTTGAGTGAACAACCTCCGGACGCAGCGCCGATTGTGGTTGCAGGCCGCGGTTCGAAGTTGATCGGCGGAACGCTGCGTGACGAAGTGACCCGCGCCGAGTTGTTAGCCGTGTTGCTTGATGGCTTTTTCCCCAAGGTGACAGCCGATGCAACCCTGGCACGCGGACGTGGTGGCTTGGTTGAATTTGGCTTGCCGTATGCCGCCGACGCTGCAATCACACGGCACCTTGCGGTGTTTTTGCAGCGCCATGAAGCGTTTGGCGACGGCC
>JAKQOD010000072.1 GCA_029565465.1 Deltaproteobacteria bacterium | reverse complement strand
GCCGCGATGCATTACCCGACCAGATCGTGCCACAATGTTCGACGGCCACGTTGGCCAGCGACGAGCGTGCACGCAACGCTGCCGATATGAAGATGTTTGCGTGCGATGCCAAAGGCTGTCAGCCGGTGGCCTCGCTTGCTGCTAATCAACGGGTGCAGCACTGCGATAATGGTTTGCCACAACAGTTCTTGCTGCGTTCGGAATTTGTCATGAATAGCGGCGCCGGCCCTAGTGGTGCTGGCCAATGGCACCAACTTTGGTGCGACGATGTTGGCACCCAGATTAATGGCACTGGTGCCAGCGACCGTCGCTTGTTTACCTGCGTGTCCACCATCGCTGAACCGGGCAGCAACCTCGCCACGCCGCCAAGTCGGTTGGTGCATCGCAGCAATCACCATGTCGAAGCAGCGCAGCCGCTTGAGACGCTATCGCGCTAGTTACTCACACTGCTTGCGGACCCAACAATCGATCGCTTTGATGGTTGCGCCGAATTGAGTGGTGAAGCTCACCGTCGCAGCCGCGCCGATGGTGTTGACGGTGCCGAACGCATCCGCATCGCTGACATAAAGTTCCGGGCCACCGCCGAGGCGCAAAAAGCCCCATGGCGTCGCGTCGGCGTCGGCAGTTGCCGCGAGGTTAAACGGAATTTCGTAGGCTGCGCCAAGATACGTCCGCATGGCGTAATTGGTCATCACGGCACGTTCGCGGAATTCGATGGCGCCAAACGGGCCATGCAAATCGCCTGAAAGCACGAGGGCTGGTGCCGTTACGCTGCCGTCGCCGAAGCGCCGGATGCGATAGTCGATGCCCAGCACCGGAATACCGCCGGTAACAGTGCCATCGCCGTCGGAACGGGCGTAACGCGACACGGCACCGCTGAGCATCAAACGAGCGTCGGCTTGTTTGCCGAGTGGAATGCTCAGCCCAGCGCCAACATTGTAGGTGGCGCGCCCTTCGTTGTTCAGGCCAACCCCGGTTTGTGCATAACATCCGGTGACCGTTAGCAATGCAAAAACAATACGTTTCACTATTTCACTGTGCGCGCACCGCCGTGCGGTTGCAAGGTGGCGTTCAACGCTTTGCGAACGGCGCGCAGTGGGTTACAAGTTTGGCGTGAGCGAGCGCACAGTTCGAAAGGGCAAGCGTAAGGGTGGTGCAACCGATGCGCCACGGCCAAGCGCGGATGATGCAAGCCGAGGTGACCGATCGAAGCGGTTACTCGACCTTGTGATGATCTTATTGGGGGCCCGGTCGCCGGTGGCTTATCGCGATATTCGCGAACAATTCCCTGCATTCAAGACCGCCAACGCCGATGCTGGGTTGCGCGCGTTTGAGCGCGACAAAGCCGATTTGCTCGAACTTGGTGTGCCCATTCGTTACATCACACCCGAAGAAGACGACTCGCTTGAAGACGGTGGCTACATCATCGACCTCAAGCGTTTTCGCATGCCAGAAGTTCGCCTGACAGCCGAGGAAATTTCGGCACTGGTGTTGGCTGCGTCGGTCGCCCGCGCGATGCCGGGCGGCGCGTACCCGAAGATCGTTGACTTGGCGCTCAAAAAGCTCGCGTTCGATTTGCCTGAATTGCCCGACACGCCAACCGAATTTCCGCGGCCGCTGTCGACCACCGCCGCGGTGCGGCCTGCCGTGCTGGTGCATTTCCCTGCTGCTAATGTGACTGGCGCAACGCCGCGTTCAGGCGTCGATCTGGGCGATGTGTTTACCCAGCTCGAAGCGGCGACCCGCTTTCGCAAGCGCGTCACGATCACCTATCAAGCCGCCGCCACCGGCATGATTTCGCGGCGCGAGGTTGATCCCTACGCGTTGGCGTATCGCGATGCATCGTGGCTGCTGGTTGGCTGGTGTCATCTGCGGCGCGAGATTCGCTCATTCCGCGTCGACCGCATCAACGAGTGCGTGATTGGGCCCAAGCCGAAATCGCCCGATTTCGAGCGGCCGGCAAACTTCGACGTGCGCACATATGTGCAGCGCTCGCCGTGGACGTTCACTACCGATCCAACCGAAGAAGTGCAATTGGAGATTTTGCCCGACGGTGCCGACATCGGCAACGAAGATTTTGGCCCGACCGCAGTTCGCCGGCATGAGGGTGATAGCCTGATCGTCACGTTTGATTGCGGCAATCTGGAATTCGCAGCATCGAAGGTGCTGGCTGCCAAAGGTGCCATTCGCATCATGCGCGGCGATGCATTACGTGAGCGCGTGGCGCACGAGTTGGATGCAATTGCAGCGAGGTATGTATGAGCCGCGACGTTGGACAAAAGATCCGCCGCTTGTTGTTCGTGGTGCCTTATGTCGCTAAGCATCCCGATGGGGTTGAAGTCGACAAGCTGGCGCAGCTGTTAGGCACCGATCGCGACGAGCTGCTGGCCGACTTGGACTTGTTGTCGCAAGTGGGGCCGCCCGACGGTGACCCAGGTGAATACCTGCTGGTGTCAGTCGAAAACGGCCGCGTCTTCGTCGATTTGGCCCATCGGTTAACCCGGCCGCTGCGGTTGACCCCAGCCGAAGGTTGTTCGTTATTGCTGGGCATTCGTGCGTTGCGGGAAAGCGGCATTGCGCCGTTTGACTCTGCGATGCAATCGGCCGAGAAAAAACTGCTCGGCGCGATGGGCCGCGATGCAGCCGAAGCCGAGACGTTGGCCATCGGCACTGTGGTGGCGGAGCCGCAGACCGCAGTGGCGTCGCATCTGCGCGCGTTGGTAACCGCGGTGCGGCAAAATCAACGCGTTGAAATTGCGTATGTCAGCGCGTCGCGCCATCAGTCCGAACGCCGGACAATCGATCCGTACGGCGTGGTGCACCATGCTGGTGAATGGTACGTCGTCGGGTTTTGCCACACCCGTGGCGACGTGCGCACGTTCCGCATCGACCGCATTGCAGCGCTCGACACGCCGCCGACTGGTGCTGTGCAGTTTGAGCCGCCTGCAGATTTTGATCTTGAATCGTATCGGCGCGACCGCTTGTACGTGCCATCAGCCGACGCTGTGACCGTACGCTTGCATCTAGAGCCGCTTGCGGTCACGCGGGTCGGTGCCAACTGGCCAGTCGGCGATGTGACGCTGCTCGACGACGGCTCGGCTGAAATCTTGATAGATTGTGAAGGCTACGAATGGGTAACCGGCTGGACGCTCGGCTTTGGCCGCCATGCGTGGATCGTTGAGCCGGAACCGGCGCGAGCAGCGATGCGCGAGCGCTTGCAACGGATGGCCAAGGCGTTGACGCTTACGACCGATCCGGCCAGCGCAGCACCGTAGTACGCTTGGGTCGCTTGTTATTGCGCCGGCAGTTCAAACTGTGGCGCGAAGTTCATGCCGACTTGCGCCGACTGGCCGCCTTGGCTCAACGTAAACGTTGGCTCTAGCGTGCTAGTCGATTTGCCGTAGAGGTGGGTCGGATCAAACTCGACGGTAAACGTGCCGGTGCCAGTTACCGCCGACATGGTTGCGCCGTCGCCCAACTCTTGCGATGG
>JAKQOD010000071.1 GCA_029565465.1 Deltaproteobacteria bacterium | reverse complement strand
CAGGGTGCCAACGATCGCTGGCCCCATGCCGGGCCCAGCGCGGCGCGATACCACCGGAATCGTCTCGGTGAAAAAGGCTGGAAAATTGTGCAATGCCACGCCGGAGCCGCGCGATAGCAACGACCACAGCACCGCAACCAGCGGCAGCGCAGTGAGCACAAAGGCACCTGCCATCAAGCCGGTAATAATCCGATTCTTGGTGGTCCGCCAATTCGGCCGCGCACGCAGATCAATAGCGCGTTGGAGGTCGCTCATCGCTTGCTCCGTTGCACCACGGCCGTGGCGATCAAGTTCACGGCAATGGTGATGACAAACAGCATCAGCGCTAAGCCGATCATCGCTGACTTGTGCAGGTCATCGGCTTCGCCCCATTCGTTGGCGATTACCGATGGCATCGAATTGCCGGAAGCAAAGGCATTCGTCGTGATTTGCCCAATCGATGAACCGATGACCAGTGCGACCGCAATGGTTTCGCCCATCGCGCGACCGAGGCCAAGCATGACGGCGCCAACGATGCCGGCTTTGCTATGTGGCCAGACTACCGCGCGAATCATTTCCCAGCGCGTGGCACCGAGGCCATACGCACCTTCTTTTTCCGGCGTTGGCGTGGTGTCGATAACTTCGCGTGCCAACGATGTGATAATCGGCGTGATCATAATCGCCAAGATGATGCCCGCCGTCATAAACGAGCGGCCTTGTGGCGAGGCCCCAAAGATCGACTGCAATACCGGGATGCCGTCGACGGCGTTATGCACTTTAATGTAGATGCTTTGAATTGGCTGCGCGAGCACCAGCACGCCCCATAAGCCGAAAACCACCGACGGCACAACCGCAAGCAAGTCGAGCACATACACCAACGGCTTGCGCAGGCGAGGCGATGCAACTTGGGTAACGAACAGCGCGACGCCGATGCTTACGGGGACCGCAAGCACCAACGCGATGACCGCGGTGTACAGGGTGCCCCACAAAAACGGCAGCGCACCGAACAAGCGATCGGCCGGCGACCAACGCCGCGAGCCAAAAAAGTCGAGGCCCATGCGATCAAGCACGGGGCCCATGCGGGTGGCCATGGTGAAAACCACCAGCGCTAAAATCAACAACACCAACGCCGCCGCAGCGATCGCCGCACCATGAAAGGCGGTATCGGCACGATTGGGTTTGGCGTTGAGTTTCATATTGATTACCGCGAGAGCGCGTTAGCCTTCGATCTTTGCCACCGCTGCGATCGCTTTGTCTTGCAGGGTCTTCGGCAGCGGCGCGTAATCAATTTCAGGCGCCATCTTTTGGGCGTCGGTGACCATGAAGTTGAAGTAGCGCTTAAGCGCTGCGCCTTTGGCCTTGTCAGCTGGCTTGGTGTACACGATGCACCACGACGGCATGGTAATCGGGTAGGTCGCGTCGCCTTTAGCGTTGACGGCAACGAACGTCAGGTCGGCTTGGACTTCAATGCCATCGCCAGCAGCCTGGGCCGATGCCGAGCTTGGCTCGATGAACTTGCCGCTAGCATTCTTCACGCTTGCGTACTTGAGGCCCGATGCTTTGGCATCCGGTAGGTCAACGTAGCCGATCGCGCCTTTGGTCGACTTCACGATTTGCGCAACGCCACCGTTGCCGTTGCCGGCTTGGGTATCGGCTGGCCACTCAATCGTCGACGCCGATTTGAGTTTCCACGAGCTAGTAGCCGCGTTGGTTAAGAACAACGTGAATTGTTGGGTTGTGCCCGAGCCATCAGAGCGATGCGCTACGACGATGTCGAGGTCAGGCAGCGTGACCCCCGGGTTATCAGCCGCGATGGCTGCGTCGTTCCACTTCTTGATATCGCGTTGGAAAATCTTCGCGATGGTATCGGCCGACAGCTGCAGCTTGTCGACGCCGTCGATGTTGTAGCTCACCGTAATGGCGCCAAGCAGAATTGGGACGTACACGAATTCGCCGCCTTTGACTTTGGCTTTCTCTTCGTCTTTGTACGCGCCGTCGGTGCAACCGAAGTCGGTTACCATGTCGGCAAAATCTTGCCGGCCTTTACCCGAGCCGCCACCGCCGTAGTTGATCTTGATCGTCGAGTTGGCTTTGGTAAACGATTCAATCGCAACTTCTTGAAAAGCTTTTTGAAAGGTTGAGCCGCTTGCATTGAGCGTCGCGTTGCCGCCGGTTGCTGGTGCGGTAGCTTGCGCCGAGCCGGTCGCTGCCGGCGTTGCTGGTTGATCCTTTTTGGAACAGCCAACCAGACTAAGCGCGCCGAGCGTGCCGAGCGTTATTACCTGTGCGATGCGTGCTGCTTGGAGTTTCATGAGGCTAACCTAGGTTTGCTGTGTGGCTGGTGCGCGCCAGTTGCGTGACGACTTCGTGACTTTCAATTCCCGGGAATCGGCAACGGGCGATGCCGTACATCTTGAGCGCTGACCATGTAGACAATTTCTTCGGCGAGGTTCTTGACGTGATCGCCGACGCGTTCGAGGTAGCGGCATACTGACGTCAACGGCAGCACGCGCGTCACGGTCGCTGGGTCGGTTGCCACATGCGCAATTAACTCCGCGAATAGACTGGCGTTGAGTCGGTCGATCTCTCGATCGGCGGTGATTACGGCAGTTGCGCGGTTTGCATCTTTCGCGACAAAGGCGTCAAGCGCAGCCCGCAAGTTACGCTGCACTAAGCTCGACAGGTTGGTGAGCTTGACGTCCGGCGACAAATTGGGCAGTGGGTTGAGTTCGAGCGCGCGTTTGGCAATGCCACTGGCAAGATCGCCAATGCGTTCGAGATCGGTAACAAATTTGAGCGACATTGTAATGAAGCGCAGGTCCGATGCCACTGGTTGTCGCGTGGCCAAGATCTGCAGGGCGAGCTCGTCGATCTCGGATTCATCGCGGTCGATTTCGGCGTCGCGTTCGATGACTTGTTTCGCCATCACGTCGTTGCGCTCGGTGAGTGCCGTCATCGCAAGGGTGATTTGCGCTTCGGCACGGCCGCCCATCGTGACTAAGCGGTCCCGTAGGGTGCGGAGCTCTTGGGCGAAATCTTTGCTGGTATGAGTCGGCATGGTCGCACTGACAGGGATAGCCAAAATCGGTGACGTTTCGGTGACAGACCGGTGCCTAGGTGGCAACGATTACGGGGTTGCAGTGGCGCTGTCCGTCGGCAAAAGGCGGAACCCGATGCCTCGCACCGTTTCGATGACGTCGGGATTGGGCAGTTTGCGCCGCAACCTCAAGACCACGTTGTCGACGGCACGGCCGCTGGTTTCGTGGTCAGTGTCTTCGCCCCATACGGCGTCGATCAGCTCGCTGCGCGTTAGCGACTTGCCTTTGGCACGGACCAAGACACGCAGCAAGGCAAACTCGGTCGGCGTCAATGCAATGACTTGATTGCCACACGTTAACGAGCGGGTTTCGAGATCGAGGCGGAAATTGCCAAAGCGCAAACGATGCGGGCTGCCACGCCAATGCAAACGGCGATGCAACGCGCGAATGCGACTCGCGAGTTCGCGCATGCTGATCGGTTCGGTGATCGCATCGTCGCAGCCGGCTTGCAACACCGCTTCCCGGAGGTCGGCGGCACCTTGACGCAGCCACACGATCACGCCGGGCGCGCTGCCGTCGACGGTTTGCCACGTCGTCAACGTCGCCTTGACGCGTTGCCAGCCCGCAACACTGAGCCACATCAACATCACGGTGCCGCTGCGTGGTGGTTCGATCGCTTCGTGCAACGCAGCGATGCGCACTTGCAACATCTCGTTGCGCAAGGCAAGCGCAACCTGATCCACATCGGCGGATGTTCCGTCGCTGATGAGTACGAGTTGAGGTTGAGCGGGCGCGTCCACCTAACCACGCTAGCGGCCGTGCGTGGCAACTCTGCGACATTTGGGTGGCATTTCACAAAATCATTGGGTGGCGATGGCTGGTCAAGCCGGCGACGCGCTGCGTAACGCAGCCTGCGTGCCTTCGGTCAGCGTGCGCAGATTCAATTCGTCGACGTCAAAAGCCATCGTGAGGTAGGTGCCGTTTGTGGCGTAGGCAGGGTTTCGTGCGGCATACGCACGGGCTTGCGGTAGTTGCCAAAAGTGCGCGGGATATCCTTCGAGGGTTGCGCGTTGCATCGTGATGCCGACATCTACTGAGCCGCGCGTTGGATCAAAAACGAAGTTGCTTTGTTCGCACAGCTGCGTCGTGAGTGCGAGCAACTCGGGACGGCCGCACGCGGCATCCAGCCAAAAATAGTGCGCGAGCCGGCGCGCAATCGTGACAAAGCCAAACATGCTGACATTGGCGAGTCGCACGACCGCATGATTTGGATGAGCAGCTTGTTCATCGTGCAGCACTTGCAACCCGGCCACCAGATGCAAGCCGCGGCGCCGCGCAGCGGGCGCAATACGCAATTTGCCACCAAGGACAAATCGCGTTGGGGTTGGCGCGTTGGGCACATCGCCACTACGCCAAAACTGAAATCCCAACAGCGTGCCGCTAGGGTCGCGAAAGCAATGCACCACATCGTTGCTATGGGCGTGCTGTTTAAAGTGCTGCGCCGATTCGGCCATGTGGGCGTTGGCGAGTTGGTGCAATTCGCCGAGCTCGGAGTCGCGCAACTGCGCTACCAAGCGTATTTCGAGCTGGATCCCAACCTGCGCCAACTGTGTGGTAAGCGACATATTCTCAACGTTATCCCAATGTTACCCGCGATGGCCGTGATCCCCCTTGATCTTCGTACCCAAGCGCGCCATGTTGCAGGCAAGGCAATTCGCCGAGCATCAGACGATAAACCAGCTTGGACCCGCAAGGGCTGAGACCGGAGGTCGCCATGTCACACCGTTTGCATCTCTTCAAAGCTAAAATCCACCGCGCTACCGTCACCCACGCTGACCTCGATTACGAAGGATCAGTGACCATCAGCGGTGAGCTGCTTGATGCTGCCGGCATCTACGAGCACGAGCAAATCCACATTTGGAACGTCACGCGCGGCACCCGCCTCACTACCTATGCGTTGCGTGGCGACAATGACAGCGGCGTTATCTGCATCAACGGTGCTGCCGCACATTTGGCGAAGCCAGGCGACAAAGTCATTTTGGCGACCTTTGCCGAAGTTGACGCGGCCGATGCCGCGACGTGGAAACCAACCGTGGTGTTCGTTGATGACGCCAACAAGATGATTCACGAAGGTGCCGAAGTCGCAGGCCCGAAACGCCGGTTGAATTTCGTCGCGTAGCGCTGCGCTACGGCGCGGTGGCTTTGCAACAGCGGAAGCCAACCGTTGGCAAAACGACGTTGACAGCTGCACGCGTCGAACGGAAATCGCACGAGCTGCCTTGTGCTGGACTGTCGTAGGCGCCGCCGCGCAACACCGCGATGTTAACCCCGCTGGTTGTCGTGCCAGTGATTTCATTGGTCCATTCTTTAAGGTTACCCGACATATCCATCACGCCATCGGCTGAGCTGCACGCTGACTTCGCGGCGGTGGCAAGCAGGATATCGTCATCCGTGCCGCCAGCAATGCCGTCGTTTGATTCGGTGTTGCAACGGTCGCCGACAAACGACATGCCGTAAGGATAATCAGTGTTGGTAGCGCCTTCGCACGCCGTTTGCCATTGGCTGGCTGAGCACAACTCCTTGCCAGCCGCCGCACATGCTGCGGTTGCGGCTGCAAACGAAGCGCCGCGCCATGGCAATACGCCAGCATTTGAGCACGCCCGCGTCGTCGAAACGCCAGGGCTCATTACCGTGCCATCGGGATGCGCGGCTTCGTACGTGTCGATGTAGTAGTCGAGCGAGCCAATCTGGATGTGGGTCATCGCGTCAATAACGCGGTTAGGGCCGGTCGAATCGTCGACGACGCCATTGCAATCGTTGTCGGCGCCGTCGCAAAGCTCGGCGCTCGGCGCCATGGCGTCGGGCAACACGGTCAAATCGCATTTGGTTTGTGACGAGTCGGCTGGGTCGCAAATGCGCTTGCCAACGTCGCGGCACACGCCAAGGCCCCCGTCGTCACACTCTTGGCCCAGATCGGTAAAGGTATCATCAACGATGGCGTCACAGTCGCCGTCTTTGCCATCGCACTTTTGCTCGGCCAACACGATGCCGTTCGGGATGCTGGGGTCAAATTCAACGTCGGGGCTGTAGTCGCAATACCAACGCGTTTGCGTGTTGCGGGTTGCACAAACCATCACGGTGCCTTCGCACGCGGTGCCGGGTGTGGTCCGGCATTGCCCGGTCGGTGGTGCCGGCAAGGTTTCATCGATGCGGCCATCGCAATCATCGTCAACGCCGTTGCAGTCTTCGGCGATTGGAGGAAACAACGGACAACGATATTCGCAGGTCTGGCCATCAGCATCGAGATCGGCGAAGCCCGGCTGGCACGCCAAGAATTGACAAGCACCGGCAATACAATCGAGCACGGCGCCGGGTGAAATACAACGTGTGCCGCAGGCCCCGCAGTTATTGTCGTCGATCTGCTTATCAAACGCATCGTCAACCTTGCCATTGCAGTTGTTGTCGATTTCGTCGCAGGTATCGTCGGGCCCAGTTGGTACGCAAGTCGGTGCATCAACGAGCGGTGCATCGATCCCGTTGTTGCCGTCGGTCGGACGATTCGCATCGTTGAGGTCATCATTGCGCGAGCGGTTGAGGTCGAAGGGCGACAAATTACACGCCGCCATGGTTGCCGTTGCGGCGGCTAACGTGACCAGCTGCAGGCGCGCCACCCGACGGCGTCGCATTGCGACCACGGCGATGGCCAGCAGCAAGAAGCCGCCGCTACTCGAGTTCTGGTTGCTTGCACAGCCACCACCAGCCGCCGTCACACGTTCGGGTGGCGCCAATGGATTCTTCGGCTGGCACACCGCGACACTGTCGCGCACGTTGCATTGGAACCCACTGCTGCAGGTAACCAGCTTGCAAGGATCATCGGTGCATGCGCCAGCTTGGCAGATTTCGCCCGGGCCACAGCCACCAGGGCAGATCGCGACTTGGCAAACACCTTTGGAGCAGACTTCGTCGGCGGTGCAGTTGACGCCAGCACACAGGTCGGGTTCGCAGCTGCCATCGGCAGCGCATTTTTCCCCGATGGCACAATCGGTGTCATCGCAGTTACCAACGCAGGCGCCGGCCAAACAGCTGCAGCCGCGAGGGTCGTTGCAGGTGGTGTTGCAATCAACCCCAGCGCACGGATCGGGCACGCATTGCGACTGACTACAGACTTGATTGTTCGGACAACCGGTGACGTTGCAGTCAACACACGTCCCGAAGCGGCACATCTTTGGCGCATTGCAGGTGACGCCAGCACATGGATCGATGCACTGATTGTTCTGGCAAATTTCGTTAGCCTGACAGTTGGCGCACGCGCTTGGCACACAGAACCGGCCGGCCGGATCGGTTACGCATTCGAAGCCGCCTTGGCACGGGAACTCGCCTTCTGCGCATGGCAAGCGACAGCCACCGGCAACACATGACGTTGCGCCAGGGCAGGCTGCTTGGTCATCGGGCGTGCCATCGCAGTTATCGTCGACGCCGTTACAGCTTTCGATACCCGGCTCGATGTTGCCGATGCAAACCATGTTGCCGCCAATGCAGGCTAAGGTGCCGCGTTGGCACGGTGCGATGTCGCTGGCACCGCAAGCTGCGCCGATGTTTGGTTCATCTTCTTCGAATTGGCCATCGCAGTCGTCATCAAGGCCGTTGCACAAGTCGGTTGGCGAGGTAGGAATGCATCCTGGGGTGCACGTGATGCCTTCGTCGATGGCGCCGTTGCAGTTGTCGTCCATCCCGTTGCAGAGTTCCGGGATCGGGTTCGCGCCTGGGTTGGTGATGTCGCAGGTCACGCCAGCGCCGTTGGCGGCGCACACCAACGTGCCGGTGCCGCGGCACGCGCCAATGCGACCGTCATCGCAAGCGTTGCCTTTTTGTGGGAAGTCTTCGTCGATGCGAGCATCACAATCGTCATCGGCGTTGTTGCAGGTTTCAAACACGATCGAGCCAGAAACAATCTGCGCAAGCGCATTGGCCAGCTGGTCTTCGTCGCCAACCAAGAATGCGGTGCCGGTGCCGCCCGATGCCGCGATGGCGTTGAGTTGGGCGCGTTCGCTTGCTTGCACCGAAAAGCCAACGACAAAGGTGTCGATGCCAACGGCACGCAACGCGGCAGCTTCGGCCACCGGGTCGCCTTGGCAACTTTCCGCGCCGTCGGTGAGCAGAATCACGCCGTAGCGGCGGCACCCGCCAGCCGATGCTGCGTCGCAGGCTTTGATCGGTGCCATATAGTCTTTCGCCGCTTGCAACGAGTTGGCCAACGGCGTTGGTCCCGTGCCGCGCAATTCGCAGTCGCCGCCTGCGCAGAAATTACCCAAGACGGTGCCATCGTTGTATGCAGTTTCTTTGTCATCGAGCCAGCTGAGGTACTGATTGATATCAGAACCGAAGCCGACCAAGATATCAGCGCCTCGTCGCGGCGGCCCACAGTTGCCAGCGTAGTTGATGCATTCGTCGCCGGGCGACGTGCGTTTCACTGGAATGCTGCCCAACGTCCCACCATTGACGTTGCACATCGTACTGCCGGTATTATTGACCGGATTGTCGTAGGTACAACAGATCGAATTACATTCAAACCATGGCGCCATTTGGCAGCTGCGGTCGACCGCAGTGTCTTGGTGATAGCGAGCCAGTGTAAAGTCGATTTCAGGGTAGGCCGAGATGACCGTCGATAGTGCATTTTTGGCTTTGAACAAGCGCGAGTCATCGGCTTTGGCATTGCCATCTTGATCGAGGCCAGGATGGTCCACCGAGCCGTCGCCAAAGGTCGGAATGCCAGCGAGCGAACCCAACATTGAGCCCGAGGTATCGACAATCACCGTGAAGCGTGCGCGCGTATCGGTGACTGGGCCAATGCAGGTTGGCACGTCAGCCGGGCAGCTTTGCGGAATGCCACCGACGCAGGCTGGCTGGGAGACACCTGCACAATTGAGGTCGCCGAGGTTTTCGTCGACTTGATCATCGAAGTCGTTGTCAAAGCCGTCGCAGAATTCGCCAACGTAGCCACCGGAAATTTGCAGTTCGCCAACGCCGCCGCCAGCTTCACCTTGGCAAATGACACAAGTACCACCGACGGCGCCGTTGACGTTGAACACCGATTCGTCGGCGATGTTCGAATTGATCGAAAGCACCGAAACGAGGCCACCGCCACCACCACCGCCGCAGTCGTCGCACGTGCCGTTTTGCTGGGCGCCAGCGCATTCGCCGGTAGGGTCGAGCGCACCTTGGGTGTCACCACCGAGGCCACCAGCCGACGTAATTGATGCAGTCGCGCCGATACTGACGTTGTCGCCGACAACGAAGATGGTGCCACCGGCGCCGCCACCAGCTGAGTCATTGCCGTTGCCACAGCCGCGCTTGCCATTGGCATCAAGCGTCCCATTGACCGTGATCGCTCCAGTTTGCGTTGCATTGACGGCAGCCAGCACGATCCGTCCACCACCTGTGCCGGCGGTGTTGAGGGTGGTGCCATCGCCGTCGCGACAACCTTTATCACCGCCCGAGGCGCCGAATTCCGGCTGGTAGATCGAGTGGTAATACTCATTGCCTGCAACGGTCGGCAAGCCGTCGTTGCCAGCGCGGCAGTTTGACGTATTGCTGCAGGACGGCACGCCCGTGCCGCTGTACACGACCGAGTTGCCGCAATCTTCTTCAAAGTCGCGCGGAAATTGTTGCGGCGGGGCGATGTCTTTGGTGCCGCGGCCACCGCGCCCAAAGTGAGCACCACCACCGCCGGAATCGCGCACCGCACAACCGCCGCGGCCGCCGGCGATCGCTGTCGGCCCTTGGCCGTCGCCGCAGATGGCGGTCTGATAGCCTGAGCCGCGCGCGACGATGCGCGAGGTCGCATCGATCGTGATAGTGGCTGCACGCAACTCAAGCGAACCGGTGGCCCGCTTGTCACCACCTGCGTATGGCACGACGTTGATTCGGCCACCGTTTACGATCGAAACGGTGCCGAACGTATACACGCCCGAAAGTTCGCAGGTAATGCCATCGACGGTGAGGTCGGGGCCGGCAGTGTTACATGGGGCTGCTGCCGCAATGGATTCCATCGCAGGCAACAACGCAATTACCAGGAGTAATCGGCGAAGCATTTTGTTCAGTGTAACTCTGAACCAAACGAATTCGCGCGAGGTTGGAGGAAGAACGTGCGGTGATTATTTGCTTACTTCTACCCACAATGGCAC
Organism: Deltaproteobacteria bacterium; assembly: GCA_029565465.1. Taxonomy (GTDB): domain Bacteria; phylum Myxococcota_A; class Polyangia; order Haliangiales; family Haliangiaceae; genus JABFXX01. The sequence goes on along the minus strand of JAKQOD010000071.1, from coordinate 2,396 downwards.
TCGCACACCTTCGCCTGCTTCGACCGTAATACCACTTCGGCGCAGCTCCACTTGGCCACGGCCCTGCAATGCGTAATACGAGCTCAACGAATAGGTGCCTGGTGGCACCTCATCGAAGCTGAACTGGCCGAATTCGTCGGTCACGGTTTGCTGTAAGTTTTGAGCGTCTTTTTCCGGGATGAGCGAGATCGCCGCACCGATCACGCGGCCACGCGAGTTGTTGTCGGTGAGCGTGCCTTCGATGCGCGCCGTTTGCGGCGTTGTCCGTTTGGGCCGAAATCGAAAAATAGCGCTGTCGAGGCCGTTGCCGTAACTCAGCGTGACGCTTTGAGGGTTCGCCAACGAAAAAGGAAAATCGACGGCGACCGATTCGCCAGCGACAACTACGACGTCATTGACTGTAATAGTTTGTCCGGCAAATGAGGCCATCGCGTTGTAGCGACCCGGTGCGAGTTTGTAGAACTGATAGAGACCTCGGTCGGAGCTTTTGGTTGCTTGATTGAACGTTTCACCTTGGCGCCGAAGCAAAACTGTCGCCAGGGCGATCGGATCGCCAGAGTCCACGTCACGGGTAATCCCCAGCACGATACCATCGCGTGCCACGTACGATTTTTTTTGCACGCTGCCGCAGCTTGCTGTCAACGCGAGCATCACTACCAAGACGACTGCAAAAACATAACGTTGCACGCCTTGCAAGGTGCCACATATTTCGCTGCTTTGGCGCAGAATGTGGCTATCACTGGATCGCAAGGTAGCGATATGCAGTCGCGGTTGCTGTCGCGCTGCTGTCGCGCTGTTGTCGCGCTGCTGTCGCGGTCACCGCGCTAACTCAAAGCGCCGCTTGTTATCGTCGAGCCGCGTGAATCAATCGAGCAAATGCGGTTGAGACGGCGGTTATGACCGCTTCAAAACCTGGCTTGGTGGCATCGGTAACATCGTTGGCCAACGCAATCACGACACACGCAGGAATCGTTTTGATTTTCACTGGAGCAACCAGCAAGTACTCGGGTTCCGTCGGTGCAACCGTTGCGAACGCTTGCACCAGGCGGCGATCGATCTCGGTGCCGACATCGTGGCATCGTACGAAGTTCATGCCAGCGCCTTCCATGCTGGCCTGCGTCATCACGTTAGGCGTATCGAGGGGCACCACCAGATTTACCGCAATGGCACTGACGTCTTGCTGCAGCGCTTGGGCTTTCCAGCCAATCGCAACTTCGCCACGCAGAATGAACATCGCAATCGTGTGCACGCCCGGCGCAAAGCGTTGGATCGTGCCCATGGCTAGCTCCGCAACCCGATCGCGATCGGTGGCGCGCCTGATGCTGCGTGTCGCGTCTTCAAGCGAGCTTGCATCGTCGCTGTCGTGTCCGTCGCTCAACACGGCAGCGGAAACCGCGGCCTTGCGAATCGCGATGCGTCCAAGTGCAGCACGGTCGACATCGGCGGGTGGCACCGGAATACGTTCACGGCTCTCGTCAGCCAACGTCGACATATAGCGCCGGTTGGCTTTGAGGTCGGCGTGTGATTCGACGTTTTCGGTGCTGTAGATTTCGCGCGATGGTTCCGGCACCACGATTGCGACGGGCGTTGCGTCTGACGGCGGCGGCTCGATCGTGTAGACGTCGGACTTTTCATATTGAAAGTCCTCGTCGGATAACTTTTCGATTGCGATCTGAAGTGACGGCGGCGGCGGTTCCGACTTGCGGCCAGCGCGGCTGCGCAAAAAGCGCTGGTCGCGCACGATGCCGTAGGCTCGCTCTAAGTGATAGCGGATCCGCATTTCGGCTGCGATACCGATGACTAGTTGCTCAGGTTCGACCCCTAGGTGCGTCGCGATTTCGAGCTGTGCAGCTTCCGTTAGTGGGCCTGCAACCGCGATCGCTAAGCGGACGTCATCACCTGGTAACCGCGTGATCGGAATGCACAGCCACAAGGCGGCTATTTCCGCAGGCAAGCGAGCCTGCAACTCGGGCATGACTTGTTCAAAGTGTTGGGCCAACGCTGCCGGCATTTGGTGCAGCGATGCTAACGCCCGTGTGAGCATTTCGAGGTCGATCAAATTGAGCTCAACCAGCACCGAGCCGAGCCGACCGCCCCACAGGATCTGTGTCCGAAGCGCTTGTTCAACTTGCTCAGCTGTAAGCTGGCCGGTTGCTACCAAAAGCTCCCCGAGTCGCACTGCTGTTATTTTCCTACGGCAATTGACGAAAAGTCACGCGGCAAACGCACTTAAGTGATCGATAGGGACCCTTCCCGGTCCCTCTGCGGTGGCGCAGCCACCGCATTTCACTATCCCGCACCTTGCGCGTGTCGGAATCGAACGGTCCCCCAAATGCTAAGCAACGGGTCAAGCGCTGGATGGACGCAGGGCGAACGAGCACCTCCCTGGGCCCTCC
>JAKQOD010000068.1 GCA_029565465.1 Deltaproteobacteria bacterium | reverse complement strand
CACGCTGCTCGGCGAATTGCCTTCAGCTGGTGTCGTTGCTGGCGCGGCCACCGCGATCTGTGCCGGTTGCGTGTGCACCGATTCTAGGCCATGGACAAAATCGCGGAACGGTTTGGCTTCGTCGGGAGTGCGAGCGTAAGCCAAGCCACGGTCACACAGGGCCAACGCAGCAAAGGGGCGTTGTTCGTGTTGCGCGGTGCGCGCTGCGGCTAACAAGGCCGGCAGCCGTTGCACGTGCAGGTCGCGTTGAAACCCATCGGCATCCTGACAAAACGCGGACAGGGCTTGGGCGGCAAATACTTCGCTCGTCGACGATGGTTGGGTTGGCCAAGCAAGCTCACGATCAATTTCGGCCAAGAGCGCGGCTGCCGTGGGGCGTGCGGTTGCTTCGCGCGCCAAGCAGCGAGCAAGCAGTTCTGCGGTCGAAGCAGCGGTGCGCCGCTCAACTTCGGCTACCGGGGTGTAGACCCCAGCCAACGCTGCCGACACTTCTTCGGAGGCGCGTTCGCGTGCGAACGGCCGGCGCCCGGTAATCCACTCGTACAACATGACGCCAAGTGCAAACACATCAGCGGCAGCGCTGACGCCGCGGCCTTCGATCTGTTCGGGCGCCATATAGCCGACGGTGCCAGCCGCCGCGCCGGTATCCGTGTGTTTGGTCATGCCATCGCGAAACGCTAAGCCAAAATCAATAAGCACTAACGAGCCAGCTTCGGTGAGCATGACATTTTCAGGCTTGAGGTCGCGGTGGACATACCCCGCTGCATGCAATGCAGCGAGGGCCGCGACGACATGCCGCGCAAGTAACAATCCAACGTCTGGCCCCAGCGCTTGGCCACCCAGTCGGCGGCGCAGGTTGCTGCCACCGAGCAACGGCATGACCAAATATGGGCCAAGTTCATCGTCGAACCCGTGATCGACTAACGGCACAATGTTGGGGTGGGTGAGTTCGCCTAAAGCGCGGACTTCTCGGCCAAAGCGCGCACGGGCCGCTGTGTCAAAGTCCGCACTCGGGCCCAGAATCTTCACTGCAACAATTCCGGTAGGACCATGCGCGCGATACACTTGGCCCACGCCGCCTTCGCCGAGTCGCTCGGCAAAGCGATACGCTCCAACCTCTATCGAAAGCGCGCGTTCCATGGCCGGCTTCTCGCTTCTTATCACATTGTCACCCGGCGCTACGCCGATTCGACATACCCTGCATAAACGCATCACCTCGATGGGCTCGGCCGCGGACGCCGACATCGTGGTGCCTGGCGTGCCAAGCACATGGGCGGCGGTTTACCTTGACGATGCGGCCCACGGCGGCGGCTTTTCGTTGCGTGAATTGCGTACCGGCGCTGGCCCCGCGATGCAACTGCATGTGGGCGTGCCAGTGCAGCTCGGAGGCGTTCGGGTCGTTTTAGAGGCTGCCGAAATCCCTTTACCCCTCGACCAGTTAGCGGATCGGCTCGCGGCGGTTGAATCGGCAGAACAAGCCTTGTGTGATGTGCTCGATGCCGTGCTCGTCGGCACCGGTGCAGACGTTGGCGCAGTGATTTTGGCCGAACGAGGCGGGTTCAGCGTCACGGCAGCACGCGATGCAGCTGGCCGTACCCTCGATGACGCGGCCGCCTTGTTGTCCGACACCGTCGTGCGAGAAGTCCTGTCCAGCGGCGAAGAGATTGTGCTCGGCGAAGTTGGCGCGTCGCCGTACGCCGCGGTGCATTCCGTGGTCGCGCTCAAGCTGTCGGGCATGATGTGTTTTCCGCTGCGCTTGGGTGGCAAAACCCTTGGCGCGTTGTTCATTGGCGGCCGTGGTCGCCCGTTGCGAATTTCGGATGCGCGGCGCGCCGACATTAAGTTAATCGCTGCATTGGCGATGCCGTTTTTGGCGCAAGTCCGCCGCCGCGCTCAAGCGTCGCCAAGTGCCGATCTGCTGGTTGGTGAATCGACCGATATGCAAGCCTTGCGTGCGTTGGTCAAACGCATCGCGCCTACCGATCTATCGGTGATGGTGCATGGCCCGTCGGGCGCAGGCAAAGAAGTTGTTGCACGAGCGTTGCATGGCCAAAGTCCGCGTGCCAACAAGCCCATGGTCGCGATCAACTGCGCCGCGATCGCAGCGTCGTTGCTCGATGCCGAATTGTTTGGCTACCGCAAGGGCGCCTTTACTGGTGCGTTGTCGGATCGCGCAGGCTTGATCGAAGCCGCCAATGGCGGCGTGCTGTTCCTCGACGAAATCGGCGATATGTCGTTGGCGATGCAAGCGTCGTTATTGCGGGTGTTGGAGCAGCGCGAAGTCCGCCGCCTTGGCGAACTTGAAGCGCGCCCCGTGGATTTTCGGCTGGTTGCTGCAACCCATCGCAACTTGCAAGTCGAAGTAGCCGAAGGTCGGTTTCGGGAAGACCTATGGTTCCGTATCGCTGAAGTGCGCGTCGACGTCCCCGCGTTGGCAGCGCGCGGCGACGACATCTTGCTGTTAGCAATGATGTTTTTGCGTCAAGTGGAGGCGCAACTTGGCTTACCGGCGCACGAGCTCGGTGAAGCGGCCCGCCGCGCACTGTTAGCGCATACCTGGCCTGGCAATGTGCGAGAGCTGCGAGCCTGCATGCGCCGCGCTGCTATTTTGGCGGACGCCAGCGTTGTTAGTACACGTGATCTGCAACTGCAAGGTGCCGCCGCGTCGACACCGAGTGGCGCTGAGCCGCAGGTGGCTGCTGCTAGTCTAAGCAGTACGCCAGCTCAGAACGTGCTGCTAGGTGACACCAGCCGTCCATTGGAACTGGCACGAGACGAGTTCATCCGCGCGTATGTAACTGCCGCGGTCGAGCGCAATGGCGGCAATCGAGAAGATGCAGCACGCGAACTTGGGATCGGCGTCCGCACGCTGTATCGCTACTTGGCGTAGTTATTCCATGCGGCCCGTGGGGCGCGAAAAGTGTTGGCGCACATCGGTCAACGCAGTGTCTTTCAGCGTTGCGAGATCGAGCAACACGTCTTTCGAGTCGAACCGCACAGGGTCAGGCGCTGCAAAGGTTGGCAACTTCGTGTTTTTCCGCAGTTGGCCATCAAGGGCCGAAAACGGAGCTCGCGACGGCGACGCCCAGCTTGCGATCGCACCACCGCCACCGTAGCCAACGACCGCTGCTCCAACTTTGTCTGCGATGGCGGCCGGCACTTTGCTCGACAGCGCAACGAAGCCTGGGTTCGGCACCATGCCGGTTTCGAACACACGGGTTAGGCCTTTTTGTGCGCCGATCGGCGCAAACACAGCTTGGGCACCTTTGTACGATGCAACTTCGGCAACCGCAGCGGTTAAGTCACCTTTACCAACCCGAGCCGAGAAGAAGTTGGCATCAACTTCCGAGTTCAACATGGCATTGTCCACAAACGCGCCGTCGTTGCAGCCCATCTGCACATACGCGAGTTTTTTGCCTTTGAGCCCCTGCATGTCACCGCCAGCGCCCGAGAACAACGCCCAGGGCCGCGCGCTGCCGCCGCCGATTTGAGCGTTGGCCAGCAATTTCCAGCCGGGGTTCGTAGCTACACAAAGCCCGTCGACAATCGCAAAGTCGACATCGTCTTTCTTGAGTGCCGCCAACGACGCGTACGATTGCGCTTCGGTTTTGATACCCGTGTTTGATTCAATCGCTTTGGCCAAGCCTTGGGCATACGCCAAGCGGGCTTGCGCACGGTCGAACTCAACTGAAGGTGCAAAGATGCCAATCGTAATTTTGGTTGGTGCTGCAGTTGTTGGTTGCGCGTGAGCAACCGTTGGCAGCGCAGCCAAGACGGCGACCGACACGAGAGAAACTGAGAGAAGGGGACGGTTCATAAATTCTCCAAGGCAGAATTGAAAATGGCGGATGCGGGACTAGAAGCCGTAGATGCGTTTTTTCGAGTCGATCCACTTTTGCAGGTCGCGATACTGCGATCCTCGCGCTTTGGCTTTCGACCAAACATCGTAGGCGTCTTTGGCGCGACCGGCTTGGTCGTACAAGATGCCGAGGTTGATCAGGGCTTCCACAGGGCTGCCTTGCAAGCTTTCGAGGTTGCCAATTTCCGACGCATTGAGATTGAGCGCTGCGCGGTTGACGATCACCCGGCGTTTCATCTCGCCATCGGCATCTTTGGCCGCAACTTGCAGCGATTTAGCGGCCAGGCCAGCTTTACCCGTGCGCCATTGATCGTAAGCGACCAGCTCCCACGACGAAGCGATCAGTTCTTTGAGCCGCGCTGCAAAGCTGCCAGAAGCTTGACCTTGCAGTTTGCCGAATTCGGTTGCGGCTTGCTGGCGCAGCGCCACGTTGCCGCTGCGGTAATTCGCATACGCCGAGAAAAATTGCGTACCAAGCGTCGAGTATGGTGGTTTGAGATATGCTGCTTGATTGCCACGCGCCGCGAGGCCCTTGAACAGTTTCGATGCGTCAGCAGTGGCGCCGCGATCGAGCGCTGCGAGCGCAAGCGAGAATTCGAATGCCAACGGCTCGGTACCTTTGAGCAAGCCAGGATCACGCGAAGCGCGTTCGAAGTCACCTGCGGCTTCACCAGCTTTACCTTCGCGCATGGCGCGCCAACCACGGCGGAACAACGCGATGGCCAAGTTGCGTTTGGCAGCGCTTGCCACTTCGGGCACTTGGGCACCAGCCGTCACTGCAAACTGCAGTTTTTCGACTGCATCGTTGAGGTCGGCGTCCCACAACAGCGGCGCCCATTCGGTGTAAATTTCAGCCAGCGTTACATTGGCCGAAACTTTCTTGGCTTCTTTTTCCGCGGCAGCGAAAAGTTCCGATGCCTTCTTAGCATCAGGCTTGGCGATGCACAGATACGAACGCGCCGACAACCGCAACTGGACCAACGAGTCACCGGTCGCGAGTTCTTTGAGCTTGGTCAGATGGGTTTGTGCGTTCGCGCAGTCCCCGCGATCGAGCGATAACACCGCCAGATTGGTAATCGCGGTAGCTGACTGCGGGTCGATTTTCAGGGCTTCATCTACCAAGGCCTGGGCTGCCTTTGGGTCTTTGGACAACGCTACGTAAGCTTGGGCGTTGATGGTATCGACCAAGTTGCGGCGAATCTGAATGTCGTTGTTGCGCAGCTGGTAGGCTGCCTCGAAGCGCGCCCGTGATTCTTTGACTTTGTTCTGGTTGAACAGCGCTTTGCCTGACAGCACTAAGAGCGCGGCGCGGCCTTCGGGCGAGTACTTCGCAAAGTTCGGCCCGGCGATCAAGCGATCGGTGAGTGCTGTTGCTTTCGCGTCTTGCCGACCGGCGAGGTACGCGCTGCCGAGTTCCGACGTCAATTCGGGGCTATCGGGATTGGCTGCAACACCTGCCGATAGTTTGTCGATTGCCAATTGCAGATTTGGGCTGTTTGGATTGTCGGCACCTGGCAGGCGCCGATAGGTTTTGCCCAAGCGAATCGACAGCTGCACCGCATCACGCGTTTGGCCGGCACGAATCATCTTTTCGGCGCGTAGATATTGTTCAAGCGCATTGCTCCAATCGTTATCGGCGTAGAACGTGTCGCCAACCAAGATGAAGCCGCGCGCTTCGTTTTTGCGCACGCGGGTGAACTCGCTGGCCGCCGAGCGTGCTTTGCGAATTTGCTTTTTGGCCAAATAAGCTGAACCGAGATTGTACCAAACTGCGCCGGTTGAATCGATCCGCCGGTTATCGCTGATGATGCGTTCGCACACCGTGATGGCTTGGTCGTATTTTCCCAACCCCGTGTATGCTGCGCACAGGCCGCTTTCGGCGTTGACTTGGGCATGTGGTCGCTTGGCGTGTTTCTTTTCTAAGATGTCGAACTGCTCGGCCGCTTTGGCAAAGTTGGAGGCCGCTTTGCTTTCGTCGCCGCCGTCACGCGCCGTGGCAAGCAACGCGAAGCCCAAGCGAACGCGCGGCAACACGTCGGCGGCTTCGAGTTCATTGGGCCGTGCCGACAGATACGCTTCGTAGGCTGCAACCGTGCGGGCTGGATCTTTGCTCGCATAGAATTCGCCAATTAGCTTTTGGTTGGTAAACGCCTTGGGCTTTTGGGTAACAACTTTTTCGGCAACGGCAACAGCTTCGCTTTTTTTGTCGAGCTCCCACAGCATCAGCGCTTCTTGTTCACCAATCTCGGGCGAATTGGGAAACTGGCCTTTGGATTGTTGCACAAAGGTTAGGCCACCTTTGTAGTCTTTGCTGATGATGAAAATTGCAGCGCGTTTGCCATACGCTTCAGCAGAGACCTGACCGGGATATTTACGAATCGCGCGATCGTACGCTGCAGCGGCTTTTTTCCAGGTACCTTCTTCAAAGTACTTGTCGCCTTCGCGGAGGTCGTCTTCGACTTGCGCCGCGGCCTGCTGAACGGTTGCCACCGAAACGGTGGAAAGGACCAAACTGCTCAACGCAGCACGGATCAGCCAAGCATGTTGATTGGTTTTGAATTTGTCGCTCATTGGATTCGCCCCACGATCATCGTGATGTCATCTTTGCGCGCTACGTCGCCAAAAAATTCATTTGCGTCAGCGACGATAGCGTCGCGCATTTCAGCAGCATCAAGTGCAGCGGCTCGGCGCACCGACGCGCGGAACCGTTTTTCACCGTATTCTTCACCGGTTGAGCTTTCGCATTCGACGATGCCGTCGGTGTACCAAACCAAGACGTCACCAGCGAGCAGCTCTTGGGTCTTGGTTTCGTACTTCGATTCGCGCACGTCACCCAAGCGATTGCCGCGAATCATCAACGAACCAAACTCGCCTTTGCCATCTTCGCCTTTGCGGAACAAGTACGGGAAGTTGTGGCCCGCATTTGCATACGTGATGGTGCGTTTGTGGGGGTCAATGATCGACGCAAAGCAGGTCATTACGAATTTGCGTTTGGCGCTTTCGAAGATCGCGTAATTCATGATTTCGAGCAGCTGTGCAACGCCGACGTCATCACTGTAGACCGCGCGCGCAACGTCACATGCTGCTTTGGCCGCCGCGGTGATCATCGCGGATGGCACACCGTGGCCGGTAACGTCGCCGACGACCATCAGGATCTTGCCGTTCTTCAGTTCGTGCCAAGTCCACCAGTCACCACCGGTTTGGGCAGCTGGTTGGAAGTGCGCAGCGAATTGCAGGATGCCTTGTTCGGTTAATTCCGTTGGTGGCACCAAGGTGTCTTGAATGGTCT
>JAKQOD010000065.1 GCA_029565465.1 Deltaproteobacteria bacterium | reverse complement strand
TGCGACACCATTGCTGAAGGCGTCATCAAAGCCGTCAAAGACGTTGGCTTGAAGATGCCGTTGGTGGTCCGCCTCGAAGGCACCAACGTTGACCTTGGCAAAAAAATGCTCGCGGAAAGCGGGCTCAACATTGTTGCAGCAACGGATATGGCCGATGGCGCTCAAAAAGCAGTCGCCGCAGTCGGAGGTTTAAAATGAGCGTTCTCGTCGGTAAACATACTCGCCTCATCGTTCAAGGCATGTCGGGCTCGGCCGGTGCTTTCCACGCCAAACAAATGGTTGAATACGGCACCAACGTGGTTGGTGGCGTCACGCCAGGCAAAGGCGGCACCAAAGTCGCTGGCCTCGAACAAGTTCCAATGTTCGACTCGTGCGCCGAAGCTGTGCACAAAGCCGGCGCTAACGCGACCGTCATTTACGTGCCACCGCCGTTCGCAGCCGATGCAATTCTCGAAGCTGCAGCTGCCGGCATCAAGCTCATCATCACGATCACCGAGGGCATTCCAGCGCACGACATGATCAAGGTGAAGACGGTCCTCAACATGGACTATCCGGATGTCATCACCGTTGGGCCAAACTGCCCAGGCGTGATTACCCCAGGCGAATGCAAAGTCGGCATCATGCCAGGCTACATTCACAAGCCAGGTAACATCGGCGTGGTGTCGCGCTCGGGCACGCTGACGTACGAAGTTGTGCATCAGCTCTCGTCGCTGGGCCTCGGCCAATCGACCGCCATCGGCATCGGTGGCGACCCAGTCAAAGGCCTCGATCATATCGATTGTTTGAAGCTGTTCGCCGAAGATCCAAACACCCACGCCATCTTCATGATCGGCGAAATTGGTGGTGATTCGGAAGAACGCGCTGCGCAGTGGGCCAAAGAGAACATCAAAAAGCCTATGGCAGCGTTCATCGCTGGCCAAACGGCACCTCCAGGCAAACGCATGGGTCATGCTGGCGCCATCATCTCTGGTGGCAAAGGCGCTGCGTCGGACAAGATCGCTGCGCTCAAAGAAGCTGGTATCGCCGTGGCGTCGACCACCGCGACCATGGGCGCAACGCTCGCGAAGTTGCTCAAGTAGTTCATCAGTAGATCGCACCGACGCGGCCGGCAACACCATTCGTGTTGGGGTCGCGTTTTGCGTTTGGCGGCGACGTGTGAGATCGTGAGCAGATGAAGTTTTGCCCACTGATTGTGACTACGTTCGCTGTGGCTACCGCAGGGGTTGGCAGCGCGCGCGCTGGCGCCACAGACGGCCCCGCACCGAGGACAACCACCAAAGTTCCGCATGTCATTACGGACATAACGCAACCACCAATTGGCGCCGACGCTGCGGCCAAACTGCCCGACGCTGGGCTGTGGTTTGCTGGGCTAACTTCGTACAATTCTGGCGAAGGCGACAGCGAACTTTATATTTATCAAATCACCAAAGCCGGCCCCAAAGCGGTGTTCAGCGAGCCGCACAATCGCTCGTGGGGTGCCGGTTGGCAGGATGCCCACACTTTTGTCGTCGTCGATTTCGCAGACAAAGCCGGCAACATCAACGTGCGTTCATTCCGCGACGGTGTGCTGGCCAAAACCATCGTCGTTAAGCCAGCCGATTGGAAGCTCAAGGCCGACGCCAAAACGCCTGACTTGCCCGAGCTTCGGTTTGCCGGCACCACGCTGTGGCTCGAAGCGTGTTTGCAATATACCGAAACCGTAACTGGCCGTTGCGTGAAAACTGCAGCCGTGAAAATTGTGGGCGAGGTGGTGACGCCGGCCAAAGCTGCACCGAAGAATGCGCGCACTGGCAATGTGCGGGCGACGCCTCCGACGATCAAAGCGCCGTTGGCGCCAGTCGTAAAGGCGCGCAACTTGGACATCGAGGGCAGTAAAGTCAAAGGCCTCGAATGTAAACTCAACGGCGCTGCGGTCACCTGGCCAAGCGCTGCCACCATCAATTGGCAATTCGCGCCGCAAGTCAAAAAAATCACGTGGCATAGCGTGATTCCGCCGCTGTATTCAGCATCTGGCCCAGCTAGCAATCCGGTCGGCGAAGTTGCAACAGTAACCCGCACGTTCCGCGGCTGCGCGCCGGAACCGATGGATGGGTTCCGCTGGATCCGTAAGGCCATTTGGGCCGAATCCGTGGTGCACACACATCCCGATGGTGCGGTGAGCCACACCACCTGGCACGTTTACGCCGATCACGAGCCTATCGCCGTGCTGCTCGCTTCGGATATGTCGTTCTATCCAGCGCCAGCGCAGTAACCGCTCGGGTACGGCACAGTGCCGAATCCGCAAAACAGATGATGTACCGATAGCTCGGCAGGCTGGTCCTCCGCGATCTTACGCAGCGCGTCGTTTACCGTCGACAACCCGCCGCAAAGCCGCTATCTATCCGCCACTCCAGTGACGAAATCTCAAGCTTGGTGGCGTGAACCTACCCGTGGCCAATGGGCCGCTTTTGCAGCGGCCTATTTCGCGTGGACGTTGGATTCGTTTGATTTCAATGTCTACACGATGGAAGCCGCCAACATCGGCAAAGCCTTCGGCGTCTCGATGACGGCCACGATGTGGGTGACTGCGATAACCCTCTTGACCCGCCTGATCGGTGGCGTCGTGGCCGGCACCCTCGGTGATAAATACGGCCGCAAATTGCCGCTGCTTATCGCGATTGTTTGGATCGCCATCTGCGATGGGGCAATCGCGTTAGCCCCGAGCTTCACTTGGATCATTGTGCTGCGCGCACTGTTTGGCTTCGGCATGGGGGCGGTCTGGGTCAGCAGCGCCACCATGGCTATGGAAAATTGGCCCGTACGCAGCCGCGGCATTGCATCGGGCATTCTGCAAGGCGGCTGGGCGGTTGGCTTCTTTTTGTCAGCGCTGGTGGCCTCCCACATTTCAGACCTGTGGGGCTGGCGAGCCGTGTTTGTAGCGTCGGCCGCGCCGGGCTTGCTCGCCATCCCAATTCACTTCTATGTGCCCGACAGCAGCCATGCTGCGACCAAAGAGGCTGGTCCTGCAGTGTCGTGGGGACAGCTGTTGAGTGACAAAGCAGTGGTTCGCAATTTGGTGTGGGGGGTGTTTGTGATG
>JAKQOD010000045.1 GCA_029565465.1 Deltaproteobacteria bacterium | reverse complement strand
ACATCGCCAGCAGTCGAGCGCGGATCTGCCACTGCGCCGCGGCGGTAGTCATGCTTTGTCATCATTGCGGCGCTACGACGGGTTGGTCGGCGGGCGCTGTCGGTTCCATTTCGATTTCAGCATCGCCCGCCGAGCCTGAGCCCGAGCCCCCTGCGGCAGGCGCCGGTGCGGCAGTTTTGCAGGTAGGCTTCGGTGTCGGTGAAAGCGCTGACAACGCTAGGCCCGCTTTCGCTGCAAAGCGCATGGTTTCGCGCCCAGTGGTTAGGTCCCACACCCGCACGGCCGATTCATCGTCTTCGTAGGCCAGTAATGTCGGGGACAGCCAGCGCGTGTCGAACCGGCTGTGGGAGGTCAGCACATGCTTGACGGTGCCAGCGGTGTCGGCGACGTACAGCGACGGTGCTTGCGTCGCATCGCAAGGATCGGCCCAGGTGGCGAATGCCACGTGTTGGCCATCGGGCGACGCGTTAAGCGATTGCATTGTCACCGAGGAGTTTGCCACCTCGATGGTCCGTTTGGTTGCGGTCGCGCGCAGCGCAGCTGCGGCACCAGGACGTGTCACAATGGTTTCGGAAACGCCAACCACGTCAAAGCCCTGCGCTACATGGGTTGCGCTTGCGTCGTCGAGCGTGATGGTTACGCCGGTGACGATCGTTGCGGTTGTTGGCGTAAGCTTGCCGGTGGTTTTGTCGACGGCAGAAACGGCAGGCACGCCAAGCTCCCAGCGGCTGACCGCAGGGCTCAATGCCACCACCAATTGATCACCGGCGGCATAGCCGACGCGGATTTCGCGTGCTGCCGGCAGCGTTACTTTTTTGCCGATCGGCGCAAACGTGGTGGCGTCCAAGATTTGGATCGCGGCGCGCGCGATCGTTGGCGCTACCACGCCGGCGTCGCGGCTTTTGCTCCCCGCCGTTACGGGTAGGTCAACTTTGTCGAAGGTAACGATCGCAACTTCGTTGCTGGTGCGGACAAAACCTTCCACTTGATGGTCCGTGTGGGTCAACCGTAGGTAGCGTTGGTTGTCGCTATCGTAGGCGTACAGTTCGCCACGCGATGTGGTCCAGCCGCCCTTGCTTGGCAGCTTAAACGTGCTGCGTCGGCCGACCACCCAAATGCCTGCAGCGGCGCGCTCACGAAAGTTTTGCTCAAGCTTCGGCAATAACTCGGCCAACGCTTGGCCATGAGCCGTTGCGCGCAACGGTTCAAGATCCGGATCGTTAGCGACAGCGGCACCGTATTTGCCCCAATCACCAGCGAAGGTAAGCAGCAGGTGTTCGGTCGCTTCGGCCGGCTTGTTTTGTTGCGCCAGCGCTGACGCTAACAACCGATGCGCATCGAGATGGCGCGGATCTTTCGTTATGGCTGCTTCGCACGCAGCTTGCACCGCCGCCCAATCGCGAGGTGTGGCTTTGTATGCATTCATCGCTTTGAGATACGCAGGCGCGCCGCTGTCGTAGACAAAGTTGAGCGCTTTGATCGCATCGACGCCCAAGGTCGGTGGTGCAATCGGGGCTACCGTTGCACGCGCCGAGCCACTGCCTTGGTCGTCGGTTGGCGCCGCTGCTTTTTTGCCACAACTAGCAGAAGAGATCGTGAACGCCAACGGCAACAACAGCGGAACAAATCGCATGGCCTTTTGTGCCACATTGCTCGGCGCTGCGGGGCGCCGTCGCTGCCAAATCACACCAACGGCGGTTTGCCGTGGTGGCCAGGTTCGGCGAGGTTGGGCGTCTTGCCATCGACGGGATAAAACGTTTGGCCGCGCGCTGCCATGTCGGCGAGCACTGGGGCAGGCGCAAACCGTTTGCCGTAACGTTGTTCATGCGCTTGTAGTGTGGCGAGCAGGGCAGGGATGCCGTAACTATCGGCAAACCGGAACGGACCTCCGCGGAATGGCGGAAACCCAAGGCCAAAGATCGCGCCAATGTCGCCGTCGCGGGCCGAGCGCAACACGCCTTCGCCAAAACAATGCGCCGCTTCGTTGACCATCTGCAGCCAACAGCGCGTGGCAATTTGCTCGCTGGCCATCGCGGTGCCAGGCGTAATGCCAAGGGTTTTGTAGACGGTGACATCAACTTCACGGCCACCGGTGTCGCGCTTGCTTTTGCGGCCTTTGCTTGCCGCCGTATTGTATAGATAAAAGCCACGCCCGTTCTTGCGGCCTTTGCGATCGTCGGCGATCAGTGCTTCGATGCCTGGCGGTGAATCGAGCCGATGGGCAAACGCAGCTTTGACAACCGACGACGCTTTGTGTGCGACATCGATGCCAACTTCGTCGAGCAATTTCACGGGCCCGACCGGATAGCCAAACGCGGTGAGCGCTTGGTCGATCGCTTCGACCGCAACGCCTTCGGAGAGCACATGAAACGCTTCGTTCATGTACGGCCCTAAGATCCGCGACGTATAAAAGCCAACCCCGTCGTGCACGACGATCACGGTTTTGCCTTGGCGCTTGCCAAGCTCGACGCAGGTGGCGACAACCCACGGCTCGGTGCGATCGGTGACGATGATTTCGAGCAGCGGCATTTTTTGCACTGGCGAAAAATAGTGCATGCCGATGACCTGGCCTGGCCGAGCCGCCGCGCGCGCAATGGTCGTAATTGGAATCGTCGAGGTATTCGACGCGAAAATCGCGGTTGGGCTGCACACGCTTTCAACCTCCCGCACGATCTTGTGTTTCAACTCGATGTCTTCGAAAACCGCTTCGATAATCACGCTAGCGTCGCGTACGCCAGCGTAGTCGGTGGTTGGCGAAATCTTGGCCATGATGTCGGCCCGATCGCGCGGCGTGCTGCGGCGCTTACGCACCCGCTCGTCGAGGATGTCGCGAGCGTAGGCCAAGCCTTTGCCGACGCTGGCAGCGTCGCGATCTTTGAGCCGCACGGCAATGCCTGCGTTGGCCGACACATACGCAATGCCTGCGCCCATGAGGCCTGCGCCTAACATCGCAATTTGTTCGACCGGCCGCGCTTGCACCGTTGCGTCGTCGCAACCGTTGTCTTTTTTGAGCGCCGTGGTGGCAAAGAAGATGTTGATGAGTTGCTTGGATTCCGGCGACATCAGCAGCTTGCCAAAGCCGGCCGCTTCGGCTGCATAGCCCGCACCGTCGTCAGCAAAACCGCAAGTAGCACCGATGCGCACAGCTTCAAGCGCGAGCTCGGGTGCTGGATAGTGGCCGCCGGTTTTGCTGCGCAGCGCTTTGCGAGCTTGGTCGAACAGCACCTTGCGGCCAAGCGGATTATCTTCGAGCGCCAGCGCTGTAAGGTCCTTTTGATTCAAATGGCCAGGCAACGCTTTGAACCATGCGCTGGTGGCCGCCAACGGTGACCGCGGTGCTGCTGCGTTGCGCTTTAGTAATTTTTCTGCTGCATCGATAGCAGCTTGCCGCAGTAGCGGCGCCGGGCACACCACATCGACGATGCCTGCAGCTTTGGCGCGTTTGGCGTTGAGTTGTTTACCCGTCAGAATCAAATCGAGTGCAGCGGCAATGCCGATGAGCTTGGGCAAACGTTGGGTGCCGCCAGCCCCTGGTAATAAGCCGAGCTGCACTTCCGGCAAGCCGAGTTTGGTCTTTTTGTCGTCGGTGGCAACCCGATAATGACACGCCAATGCCACTTCGAGCCCGCCACCCAAACACGCGCCGTTGATCGCCGCAATCAAAGGCTTAGGTAAGCGCGCCAAGCGCAATAACGCAGCTTGGCCTTGTTTCGACAGCTCCACGCCTTCGTCCGCCGTCCGGACAGTTTCTAGAACCTTGATATCGGCGCCAGCAATGAAGTTGTCCTTCTTGCCACTAATGACCACCGCGGCGGCAATGCTGGCATCGGTTTCGACGGTTGATATCGCTGCGGCAAACGCGTCGGAAAACTTCGGCGACAGCGTGTTGACGGGTTCGCCAGGCACGTCCAGCACCAAGATTGCGATGTTGCCTTGCCGTTCGATGCGTACAAATTCGCTCATGATTCCACCTCGATGATCATCGCTGCGCCCAAGCCACCGGCGGCACACGCTGCCAACACGCCAAAGCCACCGCCGCGCCGACGCAATTCGCGTGCGACTTGCGTAAGTTGCCGCGTGCCCGTCGCTGCGAATGGATGGCCCAATGCAAGCGAGCCGCCCATCACGTTAAAGTTGTCCCAGTTCACATCGCCAATCGCGTGGTCTTGTCCTAAATGCTTTTGCGCCCATGCTTTGGACTCGATGGCTTGGGTTACGCTGAGCACTTGCGCTGCGAATGCTTCGTGGAGATCAACGAGCTTGAGATCGCTCCAACGCAACCCGGCACGCGCCAAGGCTTTCGGAATTGCATACGCCGGCCCCATCAACATTTGGCCGCGTGGATCGAGCGCGGTGAACGCCCAACTGCGCAGATACGCCAACGGTGTGAGCCCAAGCGCTTTGGCTTTGTCTTCCCGCATCAAGATCGCAGCCGATGCACCGTCGGTGAGCGGCGAGCTGTTGGCAGCCGTTAACGTGCCAAACTGTTTGTTGAACACTGGCCGTAGCCCTGCATAGCTAGCGAGTTCGCTGTCTTTGCGCACCAGGTTGTCTTCACTCACAGCGTCGGTGAACGTGGGCGGCACGAATACCGTCATCACTTCTTGCGCAAACCGACCGTCGGCCCAGGCGGCTGCCGCAAGCGTGTGGCTGCGGTGCGCAAAAGCATCTTGCGCAGCGCGCGTAATGCCGTTGGCCAAGGCCATGGCTTCGGCATGTTCGCCCATGGTCAGCCCAGTCGAGCGCTCTTTGAGCGCAGGCGGATCGGGCAACAAGTCGCGCGGCGCTAGCCCGGCAAACGCTTTGAGTCGGTCGGGCAGGGTTTTGGCTTTGTTCAAGCGAATCAACGCTGCGCCGAGTTTTTTGCTCACTGCGATCGGCACATCACTTGAGCTGTCGGCGCCGCCAGCGATGCCGCAGTCGATTTCGCCGCTGAGGATCGCTTGTGCAATATCCGCCGTCGCTTGATAGCTGGTGGCACACGCGCGCGACACCGAGTACGCGTCAATCGTGCGATCGAGCCCGGCGTCCAATACGATTTCGCGTGCGATGTTGGGGCCCGAAAGCGAGGGCACAACTTGGCCGTACACAATGCGCTGAATGTCCGCTCGCGGCACCCCGGCACGGGCAACCAACTCAGCAACCACCGCAGAGCCCAATTCGAGCGCTGTCATAGAACGATAGCTGGTGGATTGTTTGGCGAATGGAGTTCGTAGTCCTGCAACCAAAGCCACGCGTGGTGGCGCTCCCGTGCTCATATTCCACTCCTTGTTGCGGCTCATTCATTGAGTGAATGAGCGCTCATTCATTGTATCCAGGTCGTACGGTAGAAGGAAAGTCGTAGTGTTGTCAAATGCATAGGCAATGCCGGCAACAGCGACGGTGGTCTTGCACCCAGCGGCTACCCTTTGCCACCGTATTCTGGTTAATTCAGGGCCGGTGACCAAGCGTTTTGTCATAGCTGCAGTCGTGGTGGTTGGCCAAGGCTTGGTTAGCAACGGCTGTCGCTGCGGGCACGGCGCGGCACCTTATGCCGACTTGGAGAGCGATGTGCAAACGGTGCTAGCGGCGCAAGGGCTGACCGTGGTGGCCCATTGCGAACCGGGCGTGGCGGCCGGTTCTGGAACTGCGACCAGCACGCCACCGGCCTGCACCATTACTGCACCCGACGGCTCGCATCTAGCACTGGTGATCAATGAAACCGCCGACGATTGGCAGTGGGCGTTGCCACCGCGTTCGGTCGACAGCCACGCAGTTGCCACATCGGCAGGCGCAAAATACGCCGAGCTGTATCCGACTGTGCCAACGCCTGGCGTGCTGTGTGGTCCACAATTGCGGGTGCTCGCCGACGACGAGCAGATCGACTGTGAGGGGCCCGATGGCAGCCATGTGTTGGTAACCTTGGTCGACACCACGCTTCGGTTCGAAGTGCTAACCGATCCTGCGGCGCTGGCGGCGCGCCGCAACGCTGGCCCCGACGCCGAGCTGGTCGCGGCGTCGCGCGCGCTCGATTCGAGGGAGACCATCAGCGAAGAAGCCGGCGAAGATGGCATGGCCGCGGCTGGTGAAACCGGTGACGCTGCTCTTGACGCAAACCCGACGTCGACGCCCTGATCACTGCCAGCTTCCTGTATAACAGCGCCATGCGCTTTGTACCTTTGGCATGGGCCGCCGCCGCTGCGGTTGCTGTTAGTAGTTGTTCTAGTCCGGCCAAGCGAGCGCCGCGCAAACCGCCTCACGCTGCCGTTGGCTCGTTTACCTTGTCGCTAATTGGCACCAATGACCTGCACGGCGCGCTCGAACGCCTGCCGATTTTTGCTGGGTACATTGCCAACCTGCGGGCCGCGCGAGCCGCCGATCAAGGCGCGGTGGTATTGGTGGACGCCGGCGACATGTTCCAAGGCACGCTGGAATCAAACTTGGCCGAAGGTGCCGACGTGATTAAGGCGTATAACCAAATCGGCTACGCAGCGGCAGCGATTGGCAATCACGAGTTCGACTTCGGCCCGCCGGGGCCGGCAGCAACGGCGAAATCAATCGACGAAGATGCACGCGGCGCGCTCAAAGCACGTGCCGCCGAAGCCAAGTTTCCATTGCTGACCGCCAACATTCTCGACGCGCAAAGCAACGAACGCATTCAATGGCCCAACATGCCACCTTCGACGGTGGTGACCTTGCTGCGCGAAGGCGATGCTGCGCCGATCAAAGTCGGCATCATTGGGGTGACCACCGAAGCGACGCCGTTTACCACGATGCCAGCCAACTTCATTGGCCTCAAGATGGCTGCGCCAGCACTTAATCTTGCATCGGAAGCCAAGCGTTTGCGTGAAGGCGGCGCTCAAGTGGTGATTGCATCCATGCATATTGGCAGCAAATGCTCGGACCTGCACAACCCAAATGACTTGAGCAGCTGCGACACCAACGAAGAGCTATTCAAAGTCCTCAGCGATATTCCCAAAGGCTCGCTTGATGTCGTTGTTGCAGGTCACACCCATGCTGCGATCGCGCATCGCATCAATGACGTTGCCGTGATCGAATCGTATTCGTCGGGCCGTGCGTTTGGCCGAGTCGATTTACGTATCAACAATAGCGGCCATGTGGTGTCGACCAAGATCTATGAACCACGTGATTTGTGTGTGAAAGGCCCAGGCGAAAATCCAGTGCCGGTTGGCCAGTGCTCGCCACAACCGTACGAAGGCCAACCAGTGGTGCTCGACGGCGATGTGCAGCGCATCGTCGATGCCGCCATCGCGCGCACAGGTAAGTTGCGCAATGATCCGCTTGGTGTGACCGTGACTGCGCCGATCTGGAAGTCGTACGATAAAGAAAGCCCACTGGGGAACTTGTTCACCGACTTGATGATTGCCGCTATGCCCAACGTTGATGTTGCGATCACGAACGGTGGCGGGTTGCGTGCCGATCTGCCGGCTGGCGCGCTGACGTTTGGCCAATTGTTTGAAGCGATGCCCTTCGACAACCGATTCGCCGTCGTCGAGCTGCAAGGCAAACATATTCGCAAGCTGATTGCAACAACCTGAGCCGCGGCGGCGCCATTCATTCATGGGCTGGCTTGTCGGTGGTGGCAACCTGTAAAGACTTTCAACTCAACGTCGACATCACCATCAAGAACAAGCCGCTGGTCGAAGACAAAAAGTACAAGCTTGTTACCAGCGACTTTTTGGCGTCGGGTGGCGATGGCTTGATCGGTCGGCTCAAGCTGCCAGCGGGCTCGGTAACATTGACCGACACGATTATTCGCGACGCCATGGTCGACGGCTTGCGCAAACGCAAAGGCACGCTCGATCCAGCGCAGCTGCTTGATCCCAAACGGCCACGCCAAAGTTACCAAGGTGAGCGCCCACTCACCTGTACGGATCCGAACGCGCCGAAGGCTGCTGTACCTGAGCCGGACTAGTCGTGAAACCGATCATCTTGGCGCTGCCACAGGCGCGTGCCTTGCACCTAGCTGCGCAAGGCTTGCTGGTGCCACCGACGAAAACGGCGACGCGCCAAGCGTTGTTGGCGTGCCTCACCCGCATGCAGTTGCTGCAGATCGATACGATCCACGTGGTAGCGCGCAGCCCGTATCTGGTGCTGCATTCGCGCCTTGGCAACTATCCGACGCATTGGCTGGAAGATGCCTTAGCGCGTGGTGATGTCTTCGAGACCTGGGCGCATGAGGCCTGTTTTGCGCCCAAGGCAGATCTGCCGCTGCACCGCAGCTACAACGCCGCCGTGCGTAAGCATTGGGGCCTCACTAGTGCTGAGCGTAATGCCAAAGCGAATCGTAAGGTGCTCGATGAATTGCTCGCCCACATCCGCCAGCACGGCCCAGTGAAATCGTCGGACTTTGAACGCAAAGCAGGCAGCCGCAGCGGCGGTTGGTGGGGCTGGAAGGACGAAAAGCGTTGGCTCGAAACGTTGTTTGCCCTCGGTGAGCTGATGGTGGCGCGCCGCGAAAACTTTCACCGGGTCTACGACCTCACCGAACGCGT
Source organism: Deltaproteobacteria bacterium (assembly GCA_029565465.1). Classification (GTDB taxonomy): domain Bacteria; phylum Myxococcota_A; class Polyangia; order Haliangiales; family Haliangiaceae; genus JABFXX01. Next base: position 3,459 of record JAKQOD010000045.1, on the reverse strand, counting down.
GGCACCGCTTGCCTCGGCGTTGCACGATGGCGATCAGGTGCATGGCGGCTTCATCGAAAAAGCGATTGCTGCGCTTGGTGTCTGCCAAGCTCGCTGGACCAACGATTACTTCCGGCAGAAGCCGCGACTCAAAGATGCGGATTTGAATGCGCTGGTCGCGACGGGGAAAATACTGCGAATTCAAGTTGCTGGCTGGGACGCGCCAGCCTATGTGCACGCGAGCAACACTGCACTGTTGCGCCGCGCTGCTGCAGGCAAGTTGGCGGCAGCTCACACGTGTTTGTTGTCACCCTTTGACCCGGTGGTGTGGGACCGCGAACGCGCAGCAACCATGTTCGATTTTGACTATCGGCTCGAATGCTACACACCCGAAGCCAAGCGGCAATACGGCTACTTTGTATTGCCCATCTTGTGCGCCGGCGAACTCATCGGCCGCCTCGACGCCAAAGCCCACCGAGCCGAAGGCGTGTTCGAAGTCCGCGCGCTCTACGCACAAGCCGGTATGCGCTGGACCGACGACCAAATTCAACACGTCGCCCGCGCCATTCACTACACCGCAGGCTGGCATCAAACCCCAACCGTGCAAATCACCCGCACCCAGCCTGGCAACCTTGCGGCACCGCTGCGCAAGGCGCTGCAGGCCATGGCGTAGCCTATTCGTCGTCGACGCTGGTGCCCAACAAGCGACCAATGCCACCGTCGCTATTGGCCGCGCTGCCGCCGCGCAATTGCAGTTGTTGCATGTGGTGCAATAACATCGCGCGGTTGTCGGCGATCGATAGGTTCTGCAGTTCGAGTGCGCCAATGCGATCTTCGGGTGTAAAGGCCGGTTCTTCGACGCGTTCCATCGACAGTTTGTCGGGCGCGTAGGCCATGTAGGTGGCCTTGGTGTTGAGCAACGTATAGTCGTCGCCACGGCGCAATTCGAATGTGACTTCGCCGGTCACCGACGGCGCGACCCAACGCATCAAGCCATCTTTGATCATGAGCGCTTCAGGGTCGTACCATTTGCCTTCGTACAACAAGCGGCCCAAACGACGGCCCCAGCTGAAGTAAAGATCCAGCGTGTTTTCGTTGTGAATTGCTGCAAGCAAGCGCTCGTAGGCCAAGTGAATCAGCGCCATACCGGGTGCTTCATAGATGCCACGGCTCTTGGCATCGATGACACGGTTTTCAATTTGATCACTCATGCCCAAGCCGTGGCGGCCGCCGATGGCGTTGGCTTCGCGGAATAAGTCTAGTTGCGAATCGAACGTTTTGCCTTGCAGTGCAACCGGCCAGCCACCTTCGAACCGAACCGTGATTTCTTCCGCTGCGATCGCGACGTCGCTGCGCCAAGGTGCAACACCCATGATCGGCTCAACAATTTTCATGCCGCGATCCAACCGTTCTAGGTCTTTCGCTTCGTGGGTCGCGCCCAAGATGTTGGCATCGGTTGAATAGGCCTTTTCCGTCGAGGCTTTGTACGGCATGCCGCGCTTGACGAGGTATTCCGACATCTCGGTGCGGCCGCCAAACGCCGTGACGAAGGCTTGATCGAGCCACGGCTTGTAGATCTTGAGCTGCGGATTGACCAACAACCCGTAGCGATAGAAGCGTTGAATGTCGTTGCCTTTATGGGTCGAGCCATCGCCGAAGATGTGCACCCCATCTTCGCGCATTGCACCAATGATGGCAGTGGTAGTCACGGCGCGGCCCAGCGGCGTCGTGTTGAAATACTTTTTACCACCCGACGACAAATGGAACGCGCCGCATTGGATGGCGATTAAGCCTTCGCGCACCATCGCGTCTTTGCAGTCGACCAAGCGTGCGGCCACTGCGCCGTGTGCCAGCGCGCTCGGCGGAATATCGGCTGGGTTTTTCTCGTCGGGCTGCGCCAGGTCAGCGGTGTACGCATGCACGGCTAGGCCTTGTTCGGCCAGCCACGCAACCGCGCAGCGCGTGTCGAGACCACCAGAGAATGCGATGCCGAGTTTGCTGCCTTTGGGTGGCAACTGACGATAGATGCGACTCATGGCGCGCTCATAACACACCGCAGGCGGCGATGGTTAATGGCGACTAGGGTTCATCGCAGGTCGCCCAGGTGCGGCCGGTTTTCGGCGCGCTGGTGCGTAGTGCGAACGGTACTGAGCCCCACGGTGTTGCAATTCCCGCAACACTCCAGCCATTGCGATCACTCGGCCGAACGTCGGTGGTGAAATCGGATTTCACAACGCCTGCGATGCCGCCGCCAACCGACGCATACAAACACGTTCCCGCGGCAACCGACGTGTCGCCACTGTTGGCAAGCGACAGTTGTGATCGTCGCTGCCATTGGCCCGCGGTTCGCCCTGGCGGCGATGTCTTGGAGTAGTAGCCGCGTACGTCTAGCGAAAAGTCCGAGTACCCAACTTCGTCCCATTTGTCATCGACATGGCGAATTAACGACAATTGATATGCCGAGTTCACCGTTGCCAACACCGGCGCCGACCAGTTCGGTTGCTGCCGAATCAAAGCGCCGGGCGTAACCAGGATTCGGTTGCCCCCGATGTGCATCCCCATGTTGCGGTCCGGCACGGTGGCGGTTAGTTGCGCGACGGGCACCATAGCGGTGACTTGCAATCCTCCGAGGTGCCGTACTTCGACATTATTGCCGTCAGTCTTCAGCTGCTCAACGAGCGCGCCCGCTCGCAATGTGACGCGCCCAGCCGGTTCAGTGCCCGCGGCCGGGGCTTGCGGTACATCAAAAGCGCTGGCGATATAGAGTGCGACCGCCGGCTGCGGCACCCACATCATAACCCGTGCGTTAGGTGTGTCGAATGCAACGCGGACGCGCGCACCCTGCCGACTCACGGCGGCAGCCTCAATAAATGTCGGCGCATCGAGTTCGGGCGCAGCAACCGGGGTTGCAGGATCAAGCTCCGCGTCGACGATGCGCACGACCGTGACCGGGGCCAGTGGGTCAGCTTGTAAAAGCGCGATGACCTGGGCAACGGAAAGAGGCTCTTCGGTGCCACTCTTTTCTTGGGTGGTTGGTGTTACCCCCGACGGCGGCGGTTGCACGGCCGTGCTTCCCTGTGGCACAGCGCCGCAGCCAATACCCATACACATCAGGCCAAGCCAAAGCGCACGCGCGGGCATGCGCCCCACAATTTTCCACATACTGCCAAGTGTACACGCGATCCCGCGCCAACGCCTTTACACCTGAGAACCGAAAAGCGCGTAAACCCTTTCCCACCTGGCCACGTAAGTGGCGGTTTTTCACCAGGAATCAACTGGTTACGCAGCGCGGCATCTGTGCCTGCTTTTTGCATTGGTTGGGCCTGTTCCCGAAAGGCACCTATGCAAATTGGCGTCATTACCAACCCAAATAGCCGCAAAAACAAAAATCGCCCCAACCGTGCAGATCGGCTCCGGCAGATCGTCGGCGATTTCGGCGAGGTGCGTGAGACCCAAACGCTGGACTCGATCAAGCCAGTG
>JAKQOD010000038.1 GCA_029565465.1 Deltaproteobacteria bacterium | reverse complement strand
GGTCTTGGCCGCGCACCAACATTTTCGGATAACCTCGTTGAAGTGACGCGGGTGAACTGACGTCCGGGACAAAGAAAATCGGGTGAGACGCACTCACCCGATTTTCGCTTTTGGCCGTTATGTATTTTTTCGGGCGCGGTTTATGCAGTTGCCGCGCTTTTGCGCTCAAGACGGTGTTGTGGCTGAGGTGCTGCGCTTGCGCTCCGATAGCCAGCCGAGCAGACCGCCGAATAGGAACAATCCGGCTATGATCGCGATCGCGAAGTAAGCCATCACAATCGCGTCGTCGAAGTCTTGTGCGGCGATTGGCCGGTCGAATTCGTCAGTGTTGGCGGGATTGACATAAATTGGCGATTGCGTACCGGCCACCACAGGCGCAAGCGACACGCGATGTTGTGGCACACGTTGCGTCTTGGCTTCTCCGTTGATGGCGTAATCAATGGTTGCGTAATCGACGTGCGTCGAGCGCCATTTGCTATTTGGATGTGCGGCGATGTAGGCGTCGGTTGCCGAGCATTCGATGGCCTCGACAAATACCCAGCGCTTGCCGGCTTTGCGGCTCATGTGGCAGAGCTCGCTTGTACCCGAGATGGTGGCTTGGACCGGGGTCCAGGCGCTGGCATGGCTCGACCGCTGATAAAAGATGTAAGCGCCAACTGCGATCAAGAACGCACCGATGACGGCGCCAACGCTCGTCATTGTGACGAGCCACTGTTTCATCGATAGCTCATCATAGGCGATGCGGCGTATGCGGGGGATCATGCGGAACTCCGGGCATCGAAATTATCGGTGCACGGTAGAAGACGGTCTTTGCGCCGACAAGGTCGCGCGGACGTTACCCCAGCAAATACTCAGGATTGTATCGACGGTTTTTGGCGTCATCCACTCGGTCGCCGGGGGCTGTTCCCTGGGGAACAGCGGGGCTGTGGCGGGTGCGCATAATCTGTCACATTGGGAAAACCAGTGCACGGCTTGGCGGTTGGGGTACTGGTCCCACGCAATGGGTATCGCAGGTGTGCGCTCGAGGAGGGGCGCCCGCATGATGGCAATAACAACGGGCGCACCAAGCGTCGCGATGGCTGGGTTCAACGTCGTCTTGATCGCGATGGCCTATCTGCTGATCAAACACTGTGTCGCCGACTTCTTGCTTCAAACCGAAAACCAATGGCGGACCAAAGGCAACTACGGGGCCGTTGGCGGCATTACGCATTCCGCGACCCATGTGCTGTTGACGGCGCCCGTGTTCCTCATGCTGCCGCCGATCCGGCTTGGCACTGTTGCGCTGCTGCTGGTCGGCGAATTCGTCGTGCATTATCATTTGGATTGGGCGAAAGAGCAGGCCTTGCGCCGTAATGGCTGGACGGCTCAGGACACGCCCTTCTGGTGGGCCCTTGGGCTCGATCAGCTTGGCCACGGCCTAACGTATATTGCTCTTCTTTGGTGTGCGCTGTCGGCGGCCGTTGCCGGCGCGTCAGGCACCCCGCCGGCCGTTTAGCTTGATCGCGCTGAGTCTTTCGGCTTAGAGCATGTCCAATGTCGCACTGATGCTACCTGGTCAGCTGAGGGCGCCAGCTTGATCGCCGTTCATTCTGGACACCGCAGCGTGCACGCGCTACCCCGGTGCACTTATGGCTTGTAACAAACGTCCCTAGCCTGGCGAATACCACAACATAAGAGGCGTGATTTGGACCGGAAGGCGCGGGATCAAGAGTGGTCTGACCTTATGCGCATGGCAATCGGTGGTGACGAAGGCGCCTACAAGCGCTTTTTGTCGGACCTGAGCCGTGCGCTACGAGCGACCGTGCGCCGCGGGTTTTCAGGCGTGAGCGCGAGACCAAATGAAGTCGAGGACGTCGTGCAAGAAGTCATGTTGGCCATTCATTTGAAGCGGCACACCTGGGACCAGTCGAAACCGATCGGCCCTTGGATCATGGCGATTGCACGCAACAAAATGATCGACGATCTGCGCCGCAAAGGCCGTCGGACGGAAGTGCCAATCGACGGCATGCTGGATACGCTTGAGGCTGGCGGCCACGATGATGCAATTCATGCCTATGACGTTCGCCGCGTGTTGACCGGCCTCAATGACCGCAATCGTGAAATCGTCCAATCGATCACGATCGATGGTCACTCGGCGCTCGATGTCGCCAATCGTTTAGGAATGTCGGAAGTCGCGGTGCGCGTGGCGTTGCATAGGAGCCTGAAAGCACTCGCCGATACCTATCAAGAGACAAAATCATGAATACCGACGATCTCATCAAGGCGCTTGCAGCCGATAACGCGACTGTTAGCCCGCCGATCTCCCGGACAGTGCTCATAGCGCTGGCGGCCGGTTTGATCTTTGCCGCCGTGCATTTCTTCAGCATACTCGCTCTGCGGCCCGACTTCGCGCACGCGATCACGCACGATCCACGTTTCATTTTCAAGTTTGTGTTCACGCTCGGGCTTGGCATTCCGGCAGCCCTTCTGGTGCTGCGTCTGTCGCGACCGGATGGTGAAGCGGGATGGCCGAAGTGGTTGCTAGTCGTGCCGCTGCTATTGCTGGCTTTGGCGGTTGGATACGAAATGCTGTCGTCGCCTATGGACCACTGGCCCGTGCTCGCTCTTGGGTCGATGCCGGGCGCCTGCATGAAGTACATTCCGTTGCTGTCGATCGCGCCGTTCTTTGCAACGCTTTATGCGCTGCGCCATGGTGCGCCGTCCAATCCAGCGGCGGCGGGTGCTGCAGCGGGACTGGTATCGGGCGCGATTGGAGCTGCGCTTTATGCAACGTTCTGCGTCGATGACAGCCCGATGTTTCTTGCGATCTGGTACGTCGCTGGTATGGCGATTGTCACGGCGCTCGGAGCTGTGATCGGTAGCCGGCTGCTGCGCTGGTAAGGGCATCGTGCGCCATTTGACGTAGCGCACAACACATCACGGCACATGATCGGTCGTTAGGCGTCCGGCGCGAGGTCAGCACCTGACAGCATTTCTGTCATCAACCAGCC
>JAKQOD010000918.1 GCA_029565465.1 Deltaproteobacteria bacterium | reverse complement strand
CCCAGCACCAGACGTGAACACCAACAGCCAAACCATGGTTTGGATGATGGACACGTACATGAACTTGCAAGGCTCGTCGGACCGCAACCTGGTGCGTGGCGTTGTCACTGGCAAAAGCGTTACCGCTGGCGGTTCGCATGGCCGCGCTGAAGCCACCGGCCAAGGCGTTGTGCACTGCATCACCGAATGGGCGAAGGACAAAAACTTCAACCTCGACGGTGCGCACATCATCATCCAAGGCTTCGGCAACGTGGGTAGCTACGCTGCTCGCTTGCTGTCGCAACGCGGCGCCGTCATCATCGGCGTCGGCGACGTTGGTGGTTACATCTCGAACCTCGAAGGCATCAACCCGCACAAGCTCGGCGAGCATGTGCAAAAGAACGGTTCGGTTGCTGGTTACAAAGGCGCCAACAAGATCACCCGCGAAGAATTCTTCGGCCTCGATGCGCACATCTTTGTGCCAGCTGCGCTCGAACTCGAAATCGGTGTGGCCGAAGCCAAAGCGCTCAAGGTCAAGATGATCGTCGAAGGCGCCAACGGCCCGACCTACCCAGAAGCCGAAGATATCCTCCTCGGTAAAGGCGTGGACATCATCCCTGACATTCTCTGCAACTCGGGTGGCGTGATCGTTTCGTACTACGAATGGTTGCAAAACAAGCGTGCTGAACAATGGGCAGTTGAAGACGTGCTGTCGCGTTTGGAAAAACGCATGAAACAAACCTACGCCAACGTGCGCCAATACGCTGCAGCCAAGAAAACCGACTGGCGTACCGCATCGTACGCAATCGGCCTTGAGCGCTTGCAACACTGCTACCGCGAACGCGGCATTTTCCCTTGATCTAAGGTGCTGCGCATTACTGCGTAGAAGTCGCGCCGCCCTCGGCGCGATTTGCGTTTTCGGCGTGGGATGACGGGCTGTGCACTGTTTGCTACATTAACGCTGTGCCCGACCTTTCGATTCAGCAAGTTCCTGATGACCTTGTCCAGAAGTGGGTAACCGCAGAATATATAGACTGCACGATTGAGCGCTTCATCTTCGCAATGGCTTGCATGGCATGTTTGGGAGTGACGGCAGTGCCAGGACTCGGCTGGGCGCGGTTGGTGCCTGCGGCCATAGCTGTCTTTTGCGGTGTCATTGCTGTGCGCAATCACTTCAAGGCGGCGTATTGGCGGCCGATGAAGCAAGCCTTGGCTGGCAACTTAAAAGCTACTCGAACCGGGGACATGTTGTTGCTTGAGAACCCGCAAGGAGCGTGGGGTGAACAGCAGGTACGACTTCGCTTGACGCCTAGTCGCATTGCTCAACTTGAACAAGCTGCAGCGAGGGCGCTGCCGGCGGCGCGTGTCGTGCGACAATGAACGCGCCAGGCCTGGTCGTTAGCAAATTGCACGCAACGGCAGCGTTGCGCGACGAAGCCGAGCGCCATATGTGGTGGATGACAGCGTTTGCCGTAGTCACCGTTTGTGGAGGGGCGCTGTTGCTGGTGGCGTTGTGGTGGTTGGCAACCGGCAGCCATCCGCCATTGTTGTCAGCGTTTTTGCGTGGCGGCGCAGCGATCGGCATCGGTGGCGCGTTCGCAAGTTTGCGCCGCCGTGATCACACGCGTGAATTGCGACGTGCCGTCGAGGCCGTAGCCGTCGGGGCCCAAGTTCGCTTGAACCATAAGCTGCTCGAAATCGACGGCGCGGTGCCGCAGCGGATTCGACTGCCGCAGGCTGCTGTAGCGAAACTTACGGCTGCGGTATTGCCTGCAGCGCGCGTGGTGCCGAAGTAAGCAAGCTACGGCGTCGGCGGCATCGGCAAGCCCGATACGCAAGCGCCCAGCGTGGTGGCGATATCTCCTGACGTGATGCCCGTGATCACGCATTGCCGGCAGCTCGGCGACAAGCCAAGTACCAACAAGCCGCAACGGGTCGTGATGCAGGAAAGGGTTAGGTCGTTGGCACATGACGTTTGCACGCACATGAAAATCGGCTGCAGTTCTTCGAGCGTGCATGCCAGCGAAATCGCAGCGTCTGGCATCGAGACCGGCGCATCGGGCGTAATCACACGTGCATCGATTGGCAGGTCGGCTGCATCGGGTGGTGCGTCGATCGGCACTGCGGCGTTGTCACCACATGCAAAAGTCAACAGTGCTAGCGCAAGCAACCCAGCGATTTTCATAGCGGCAACCTAACAGCGCGGGGCTCGTCGGTCATGATCCTCGACACGATAATTTGGGTCAGCACCCAAACAACGCTGCGCAGGCGCCGAGCGGCGGACAAAAATGGCCAATTGTACTTCGTGATATGGCCCGCTAGGATGCGCGGGTGGATACCTACACCGGCATGTTAATTGAGCCGCAACTTGCGGCCGACACCGTGAAAACCATCGCGCGGCGCCAAACCTTTTTTATGTGGTTTGGCGGCGTGTGGGCGGCGGTTGGTGTGCTTGCGGTCATTGGCCTGTTAAGCAAAAACCCATGGAAGAATGGTGCCGAGGCAACTGGCGGCCTGGTGGCCATTGGCTTGATGTTGGGCCTCGGTGGGCGTGCTTGGTGGCGCAATCGTCGTCGGCTTCCGACAACACAACGAGCCTTGCTGTTCTTATCGCAGCATTGCCAAGCCGGGCTGCGCTTGAATACGCTAACCGTGCAACTTGAGCAGCTAACGATCGACGTGCCACTGAGCGACAAAGCGGCTGCAGCCTTGGCGCAGCGCACGCAACAACAACGGCTGTACCGCTAGGCCGCGCGGCGGGCTACTTCATCAGGCGTTGCATGATTTTCGCAAACGCCGGTCCTGCCACTTTGCCACCGACCGCGCCATCGTCGCCCGAGACGATCCCAACCAGCAACACGATCTTGGGTCCGTCGAGTACCCGGCCCACAAAACTAGCGTAGTTGCGTTTGTCGTCGAGTGGCATGGTGCCGGTTTTGCCAGCAACCTTGTGGCCTGGGATGGCCGCGCTGTTGCCGGTGCCATTGGGACTCGTAATCACATTTTCCAGCAAGCCCAACATGGTTTGTGCGGTTGCAGCGCTCACCACAGGTTCAGGTTTACCAACTGGTGCGCCAACCGCGACCGGTGGCAGATAATTGCCATCGCGAAAAATTACGCCATATGCAGCGGCCAATTGCACTGCCGTCGCTGGCCCAAGTTCGCCACCCGCCAACATCGCAGCGTCAAAGCTCGCACCGTCGGTAATCGTTGGCCACGTCGCTGGCGCTTCACCAAGGTGAAACTTTTTGGTGCCGGCTAACCAGCGGTCGAAGCCCATTTTATCGAGCAGCCGTGATGCACAAACATTTGACGAAACGGCGAGTGCTTCGCGCACCGTGAGGTCTTCATGCGGCGATGAATCCTCGATTTTCTTGTCGCCCCACGTGCGCACGCGGCAATCGAGCACCGTCTCTGGCGTTACCACCCCAGCGTCGAGTGCCAAGGCGTGGGTGATCGTTTTGAGCGTCGAGCCCGTGACCACCGGCAGCCCTGCTGCACGTGCGTCATCGTCGCCCGTGGCATTGCGGCCAATCGCAGCAAGCACGGCCCCAGTTTCGAGATCGAGCGCGACGACGGTGCCCGCTTCGGCATGCCACTGTTCCATCGCAGTGCGCAGCTCTTCGCGCGCGATGCTTGTGAGTGCTGCGCTTTGCGCAGCCATTGCTGCAGGCTGCGACGAGGTTTGCGCAGTAGGCGTATGACTACCGCATGCGGCCACAACGGCCAGAAGTGATGAGGAAATGAGTGTGAGTTTCATAGCGGCGCTGCAACGCATTACACCCCGAGGTTATTCCAATGCAAATTGCGACCGCGAAAAATGTCGGCGAGGCGTGCATTGCTGCCGAAAGTGTGGTGTGCAACCTGGCGACGAACAACGTGCAGCTGCACTCATGCCAATCGCCTTGCGCAGGCACGCGTGGTGGTTCAAAGGTCGGGGCAACCGGCTCGATTGGCCGTCGCCAAAGGGCCGAATCAGCCATAGCCGAGCACGTTGCACCCAAACAACGCCGACACAACGGGAACCCAACGAGTTCCGTACCAGGCCGGCGCTAAGGTGTGCAGCAAAGGTTATGCAGCGCGCTGGTTGCTACGCACACGTGCGAGCTCACGGCCAACTGTGCGTGAGAGCCGTTCCACTGCAGCGTCGACGGCTAGGTAGATGTCGCCATGCAATTCGTCGACGGCGATCGTGCCGAGGCGCGGGCCATGTGCGATGATGTGGCAACGCTTGTCGACGCCGCCGCGCGGGCCGTTGACATCGCTCACGCGTAGGGTGACGCCGTTGATGGCATGGCCGAAGCGACCCAGGCCAAATTGTAAACGGCGCGTCGCGTGATTTTTGAGGGCGTTCGAAGCATCCAAGTCGCGAAATCGAATATCGATCTTCATCAGCATCTCCTCGATTGAATCGCCACCAACTGGCGTAGGTCAGTAATAGAGCTGCCAACCGATAAGCACAATTACGAAATATTGCGCAAATATGTAGTAAAAAGCGACATATGAACAGCGACCTTGCATCGTTGAACTATCACCACTTGCGGTACTTCTGGATCGTTGCGCGTGAAGGCAGCTTAGTGCGTGCAGGCAAGGTGTTGCGGTTGTCCCATCCAACCTTGAGCGCGCAAATCCATGCGCTCGAAGATGCGCTTGAGGAAAAGCTGTTTGCGAAGCAAGGACGATCGTTAGTGCTGACCGAGCTGGGCCAGGTGGTTTATCGCTACGCTGAAGAAATCTTCGCGTTGGGGCGCGAAATGACCGACGCCGTCAAGGGCCGG
>JAKQOD010000013.1 GCA_029565465.1 Deltaproteobacteria bacterium | reverse complement strand
GACGCTGTGAACAACAAAGCACTCACCAGCGCGGTGCGCGGCGTATCGATTCGCGTGGCGCGGGCGATTAACAAATTCTGGGGCCGCAAAGGCCGCGTCTTCAACGACCGCTATCACGCCCGGCTGCTGCGTTCTCCGACGGAAGTGCTGGTGTCGCGCCGCTACATTTTGAACAATTATCGCAAGCACTTGCCCGAGCGGCTAGAAACTGAAAAGACGCAACCGCAAGCCGCGTGGATCGCGGTGACGCCTAAACACGTCGACGTTGCGCGGCAGATCCTCGAAGCCAAACACTGGATCGATCCATATTCGTCGGCGTGGCTGCGGCGCAAAGGCATTGCGTGGCCGACCGGCCGCAGCTGGACGTTGTCCGACGACGCGGCGGCGAAAGCCGAACGGTACTTGGCGCGGCGACAACGCTAGCGCTCAACGGTACGGACGCACCACCGCACGCTTGCGGCGGGCCTCCGGTGGAGCGCTGTCGAGCTGCTGCCGTGCTGGGATCCTGCGTTCGTGTTACCGCGGTGGTGCGGCGCTGCCGTGCTTGCGTTACTGCCGTGCTCGCGGTGCGTTCCCTGCTTGCCAGCGGCGCTGCAGTGGCGCTGCACTTCCGAGCCTACGCGGCCGTGGCCTGCCGTAGTGGTGACGCGCCGCCACGACGGCTCCCCGCACCAACGGGCGGCGCAGCACAACTGGTTGTCCCGCAGTGCGCCCGCGGCTGAGCTGCGGTACTTTGCTTCTTGGCACTGCGCTCATGCAAAGCGCCACCTTACGCCCTCGTTAGCTGCTGGGAGGATCCCGTTGGGCCACGCTTGTGTCGCAGATCGCTGACATCACACCAGAACTTGTGATGAATCGACAGACGGTGCCGGTGCCGGTGCCGGTGCCGGTGCCGGTGCCGGTGACGGTAAATCAGTCCGTGTCCATGTCTGGGTCTGTGCCCGTTACCCGACTTCTGTGCATCGTTCAGTGTCCCGTGTCCATGCCCGTGCCCATGCCCGTGCCTGTGAATCAGTCCGTGCCCGTGTCCGTGCCCGTGTCCGTGTCAGTGAATCAGTCCGTGCCCGTGTCCGTGTCAGTGAATCAGTCCGTGCCCGTGCCCGTGCCCGTGTCCGTGTCCGTGCCCATGCCCATGCCCATGCCCGTCTCTGCCTCCCCGCCAAACGCTGCCTTGATCGCCGCTGCCGCCGCCGCGGTCATGCCCGGCACGCGCCGCAGCTGTTCTTCCGTCGCTGCTCGCACGCCGCGGACGCTGCCAAAGTGCGCCAACAATTTTTTCCTCCGAGTGGGCCCAATTCCCGGAATGTCGTCGAGCTCGGAACGCAACGCGGCTTTGCTGCGGCGGGCGCGGTGGAACGTATTGGCAAAGCGGTGCGCTTCGTCGCGCAACCGTGCAAGCACATAGAGCTCTGGCGAATTTTGCCGCAACGCGATCGGGTCTTTGACGTTGCGCAAATACACACGGTCCGGCGCTTCGCCTGATTGTAAGTCGCGCTCTTTGGCTAAGCTGATCACATCAAGGCCACGTTCGCCAAATTCAAAACCTTGATCGGTAAGCGCAGCGATCGCCATTCCGAGTTGGCCTTTGCCACCGTCGACAACCAGCAGATCGGGCGCCATCCACGGTGAGATTTTGTCAGCTAGCGCCGTGTCGGCATCGAGTTCCGTGGTCGAGATATCACTCGCGTCGTCGAGCTCGTTGTCTTTTGCGGTTTTGGGCAAATCACGTGTGGCCTCGTCGGTGTCCGGTTCATTCGCATCAGTTGCGTCCGTGGCACTGGCATCAAGTTCGTCATCTTTAGCCAGCACCGCGCCAGCATCTACCCCGCCGAGCCGTTGCACCTCCGCCGCGCGCCGAAACCGCCGCGACAGAACTTCGTACATCGATGCAAAGTCATCGTTGCCAACCGATTTCACTTTGAACTTCCGGTACAGATTCTTGGCAGGCACACCGTCGACAAACGTGACCATCGACGCCACAGTTTCGCGCCCTTGGATGTGCGCAATATCAAAACATTCGATGCGTCGCGGCAGCCGCGCCAAGCCCAGCCGCTCTTGTAGCTTCTGCAAAATAGCTTGCGCGTCGTCGTCGCGGCCACGGCGCGATACCGCCGACGCTGCAGCGTTTTTGTCAGCCAGTTCAACCAAGCGGGCGCGCTGGCCACGCTGCGGTTCAATCACGCGCACTTTGCGGCCGCGCATCGACGACAACCACTCAGCGAGTGCAGCGCTGGCATCCAGCACCACGCCGACCACAACCTCGTCAGGGACAAACGTTTGAGTTGCGTAATACTGCTGCACGTGCTCGGCGATCACGTCGGTGTCGGGCAGCTCTTGGTCGCGCTGCATAAACGTGCGGCGCCCAACCAGCTTGCCACTGCGCACGAATAACACCGCAACCTCGACGGCATCGGCTTGGCGATATAAGCCCCACACGTCTTGGTCGATGAAATCGTCTTGCACCATGTCTTGCCGCGCCAGCGTGCGTTCAACCGCGCCGATCGAATCGCGCAACGCAGCGGCGGCTTCGAAATCCTCGGCGTCGGCGCGCGCCAACATGCGGGCACGCAAACGGTCGGTTAGTTCTTTGTCTTTGCCCGACAAAAACATCGCAACATCGTCCACTTGGTCGGCGTACGCTTGCGGATCAACCGGCAACGCGCACGGCCCAACGCAGCGCTTGATCTGATACTGCAGGCAAACTTTGCCTCGGCTTTCGAGTACGTGGTCGGTGCAGGTCCGCAATTGAAAGTGTCGATTGAGAATGCGCAGCGTCTGCCGCGCCGACGTCGCCGAGTGATACGGGCCAAAATATTGTGCATCGTCGTCGCGAATATTGCGCACCACCTGCACGCGTGGATACTGCATCGTTTTGTTGGTGGCGCTGCGCCGCGGCTTTTCCAGCCGCAATACCAAGTACTGCTTGTCGTCGCGCAGCTTGACGTTGAACTTCGGCTGGTGCTGCTTGATCAAATGGTTTTCGAGCAGCAGCGCTTCTTTTTCGGCAGTGACAACAATCGTCTCAATATCGACGACGGCGCGGCCTAAAAAACCAGCCGCAACGAAGTAGCGTTCGTCGCCACCGGGCCGAAAGTACTGCCGCACCCGCGTGCGCAGGTTTTTGGCTTTGCCGACATAGACGACCTTGGCAGCCTTGTCTTTGAAAAGATAGACGCCCGGGTCAGTCGGAATGCGGTCGAGAATTTCCGAAGCAAGCATGACGGCGCGCTAGCTAAACAAGCGACGACAATCTTTGAACGTCACCAAAATCATAACGACGATGAGCAGCATGATGCCCACCATGTGTACGGTGGCTTCGATACGCGGGTTGGCGCGACGGCGGGTGATCATTTCGTAACCCAAAAACACCAACCGGCCACCGTCGAGCGCAGGCAGCGGCAACAAGTTAAACAACGCCAAGTACACCGACAGCGCCATCACCAGCTCGAGGCCTTCGCCGAAGCCAATCGAAAATGCCTTTTTGAATTCTTCGGCCATGCGCACGCCGCTGCCGACATCGGCTTTTTCTTTGCCGACAATGATGCGCTTGATGCCGGTGTAGATCAGCTCGCTTTGGCGGAACGGGTACGACAACGCACTCGAAACAGAATCCCCGATGCCAATGCTGACGCGCTCGTACTGCTCGCTTGGTGCAATGCCAAGCAAATAGATCGGCTTGTTGTTGTCGTCGAGCAACGGCTTGCCTGCCTTGTCGGCCCCGGCTTTGGGCGCAACCGTAACCGTTAGGTCTTTGCCATCGCGACGCACGGTAATTTTTAGCGGGGCCCCGCCTTTTTCGTTAACACGGTCGCGCAACGTGCCGACGTTGCCTGCCGGATCAACGAGGAAAACTGGCTTGTCATCGATGGCCAAAATACGGTCGCCAACTTCAAGTTTGCCTTTGGCATCGTAGCCATCGAGCACGGCACCAACGCCAAACCAACGCTCTGCTGAGCGCACGCCCCACACGGAATACAGCAAGAATGCCAAGATGAATGCTGACAGAAAGTTCGTTGCGGGCCCGGCTAAGATCGCTGCAAACCGTTGCCACACCGGGCGGTTGGCGTACGAGTGCTTGTCATTTGGATCAACGTCTTCAATGACGTTCATTCCGGAGATTTCGACAAAGCCACCGAGTGGAATCGGTGCGATTTGAAAGACCGTGCCGGTCTTTTTGGATTTGCGCTTCAGAATGCCTGGGCCAAAGCCAACGCTGAACCGATCGACCCGCATTTGACACCAGCGCGCCACGACATAGTGGCCCCACTCGTGCACGACGATCAGAAAGCTCAGGGCTAGTAGCCCAACGACCCAATACATGCGCCGACTATAGCAGCCGCGCCGCCGTGCGGCGACTCGTCGCAGCAGATTCGCACGCTGGGGGCGCGTGCCAGCCGTGCGCTTGGACGTTACGGCTAGCTCGTCGTCGGCGAGCTAGCTGCGTGAGTATGCTGCAATTGCCCCAGCTTGCGAAACACCATGATATGGCCCGCCAGCGCCGCCGGCACCAATACAGTTGGCAGCCAGACGAAAGGCACATGTGCGATCCAGGTGTTGCGTTGCGCTGGGCCAAAGGCTTCGAACATTGGCGTCGCGGCGATGGCCAAGCCACCCACAATGATTAAAAAAGCCAGGCCCATACAGTTCCAAGCGACCACGAGCCAGCGCGGCGCCCAGCCGTTGCGGTGACCGCGGTGGAGGCTGTAGGCCAGCACCAATGCAGTGGCGCCGGTGATAATGTCGAAATTGTAGCCTGCAAATGACATCACCGACGGCATCACGTGTTGCTGCGCTGCATGGCCCATGGCGAGTTCAAGCACGAACCGAAATGCATGAAACGCGATCAACGCGCACAATGGCGTTTGCTCGACGATGGCGATACCAAATCGGCTGCGCGTGAACGCCACCGCGCCGACCATGCCGACGACAACAAGAATAGGCAATAATGGTGGCTTTGCTGCAAAATCGGCCACCTTGCCGCTGGCCGCGGCTGCACCAGTGATGGCGAGCCAGCCTGCGAACGCCGCTGCAACTACGGCAACGTCGCGTGCGCTGCGTTGGCCGCCTCGCGCTACGGCGTAGAGGGCAAGGCCCATGATCGCAAGTGGCAAGGCAATAAAGGCCGTCGTGGTGAACGCGCTCGCGTTGGCTGCATCGGGAATCATTCAAATCGGATGCTGCCTGGGCCTGGGTCGTCGCAGTGCTTACCAGTGGCAGGTTGTCGCGGGTTGACCTGAGCCGCGGCGCGCGCGACACTGCCGCTGTGTCAGCGCAGCGCTCGTTAAATCCACTTTACGTGATCGGTGCTGGTGGGCATGCCAAGGTGGTTATTGCGACAGCGCAGTCAATCATGCTGCCGCTAGGTGGCGAGCCGGTTGCATTGTGGCCGGACATTCGCGTGCGCGACGACAATACGGCAATCCACGGGCGATCAATTATGGGTATCACCGTCGAAGGCGACAACGCATCGATCTTGCGTGATCCGCATTTCTGCGCCGTACTCGCTATCGGTAACAACGGGGTGCGCGCACGCATTGGAACCACCGCCAAATGTCGGTTTGCTACAGTGATACATCATCAATCGATTGTGCACAGCACCGTACGCATCGGGACCGGCACCGTGGTGTTTGCAGGCGCGATTGTTCAGCCTGATACCGTCATCGGCGCGCATTGTATTATCAACACCGGTGCCTCGGTCGATCACGACTGCGTGCTTGGCGATGCAGTGCACATTGCACCAGGCGCGCGTCTAGCCGGCGGCGTTACCGTTGGTGCACGTAGCTTTATCGGCATCGGCGCAGTGGTCGCGCCTGGCATCACCATTGGCGACGATGTGATCATCGGAGCTGGCGCGGCAGTCGTACGTGATATTCCTAGCGGCACCACGGCCGTGGGCGTACCAGCGCGCCCGTTGACGCCACGCGAGCGGCTCTGATGCGCATCGTTGTCGTCGGCGGTTGGGCGCCGTCATTGCTGAAGTTTCGTGGCCCGTTGCTTGCGGCGATGGTCGGGCGCGGCCATCAGGTGACCGCAATGGCTGCCGATCAAGACGCTGAAACCACAGCGGGCCTTGCTGACATCGGCGTCGATTTTCAAGCGATTGGCGTCGAGCGGGCCGGCCTCGACCCGCGCCGCGACGTGCAACTGGTGCGCGAGCTGCAGCACCGCATGCGAGCGCTGCGCGCCGAACAGTTCTTTGCGTACACGATCAAGCCGGTGGTGTACGGCGCCATGGCAGCGCGCGCAGCTGGGGTGCCACGCCGCGCTGCGATGATCACAGGACTTGGCTACGCTTTTGCGCCGCCGAGCAGCGTCAAACACCGCGCCGTGTCGGCGGTCGCGCGCGGCATGTATCGGCTTGGTTTGGCGCAGTGCCAGCAAGTTTTTTTTCAAAATCCCGACGACAAAGCCGAGTTCGGCCGGCTTGGGCTGCTACCGAAGCGAACAGCGGTTGAAATCGTGCGGGGCAGTGGCGTTGACGTTGACCACTACGCAGTTGCGCCGCTTGAAATGGCATCGTCCGAAGGCCGGACGTTCTTATTCGTTGGCCGCTTGCTCGCTGACAAAGGCATTCGCGAATACGCCGCGATGGCGCGTGCCGTACGCGCAGTTCGGCCGGCGACAAGGTTTTTAGTCGCTGGCTGGCTCGATCCCAACCCCACCAGCGTCAGCCAAGCCGAACTCGATGGCTGGATTCGCGAAGGCAGCATCGAATACCTTGGCGCCCAAGCCGATATTCGCCCGGCGATCGCACGTGCGCAGGTGCTGGTTTTGCCATCGTATCGCGAAGGCACGCCGCGCTCGGTGCTCGAAGCCATGAGCATGGGGCGTGCGATTATCACCACCGACGCGCCCGGCTGCCGCGAAACAATCGTCGACGGTGAACAAGGGTTGTTAGTGCCGGTTCGCGATGCTGCCGCTTTGACCCGCGCCGGCTTGGCGTTGACCGACGACCCCGCCTTGCTACAACGCATGGGCACTGCTGCGCGCCAACGCATCGTGCAGTTGTACGATGCCCGCGCCGTGGCCAACCATATGCTCGATACGTTAGGACTGTAGCCATGCAACGTTTACAACAGGTTCACGTTTGCGCCGACCCGCATGCAGTCGCCGCTGCGGCGCTTGCATATATTGTCCGGTTAGCGGACGACAGTCGCAAGCCTGGCGCAGCGCTACATCATTTGTGCATCGCAGGCGGCACGACGCCGCGCACGCTGTATAGCCTGCTGCCTGCAGCGATCGATCTGCGCAACGTTGACCTTTGGTTTTCCGACGAGCGCATGGTGCCGCCTGACCACGCCGATAGCAATTTTGCGATGGTGCAACAAGCGTACTTGCAGCGCGCGCTACACCCGCCGCGTGTGGTGCATCGCATCGCTGGTGAGCACGGCGCAACGGCAGCCGCCGACGCGATGAATGCCGCCGCTGCCAGCACGCCGGGCGGGCTGACATTTGATCTCGCGCTGCTCGGTGTCGGCGCCGATGGCCACACTGCATCGTTGTTTCCCGGTGATGCCGCGTTTGTGAATACAAACCCAACCGGCGCCGCGTTTGTCCCGGCCCGCGACGGCGCTCGCGTTAGCGCGTCCTTCGAACGTTTGGCCGCTGCCCGTCAGGTGATTTTCGTAGTCACCGGTGCCAGCAAAGCCAGCATGTTGGCGGCCTTGCCAGGCTCCGACCTGCCGGCCGCGCGCTTGGCTGCCGCCCTTGGACCACGCGCGGTTTGGTTGCTCGACGCAGACGCTGCAGCACAGCAATAAAAATCACAAAAATTGCCGGTTTTTCGAACGTTTGCGTGCGCTTGGAGCACTAACGTTCGAGTGCGAACAAGTTGCCTGCGACCTCCGCAAATAGCTGTTAACTAAGCTATAAGTCCCAAGCAACATCGTCGCCAAGTCGTCGCCACCAAAGGCAAGAGCCCATATGAATGTCGCTATTGTAACGGCCCGCGCTGGGTCCAAATCCATCATCAACAAAAACATCCTGCCGCTCGAAGGCAAGCCGATGGTTCATTACCCCATCCACGCCGCACAAGCCGCCAAACGCATCGGCGAAGTTTGGGTGTCGACCGACGGTGAAGGCATTGCGCAAGCCTCGCGCGATGCGGGTGCCAAAATCATCCCACGCCCCGACGAACTCGGCGGTGACAGCGTTAATCACGGCATCGTGATCAAACACGCGGTCGAATACGTCGACGCGCGCTGCGAAAACGTCGAAAACATTGTGTTGTTGCTTGGCAACACCGTTTACATCGACGGCGAAATCATCGATCAAGCGCTCAATTTGCTCGACGAGCGCAAAGAACTCGACTCGGTGATGACCGTGTGGGAAGCCGCCGACGACCATCCGTACCGCGCGCTGCAGATCAATAACGAAGGCCTGATCGAAACGTTTGGCGGGCCACGCAAAGTGTCGACCGAGCGCCAAAGCTACCCGAAGGCGTATTATTACGACCAAGGTGTGTGGGCGTTCCGCAAACAAACCGTGCAAACCCAAGACGGCCCCAACCCTTGGTGGTGGATGGGCAAAAATGTGCATCCGATCATCCGGCCATGGGTGACTGGGCGCGACATCCACGGTTTGATCGATGTGTTCTTCTCGCAAGAGTGGGTCAAAAACCCAGAGATGGTGAAGCGCATCAAAGAAGAAGATCACTGAGCGTCGCGTTGTTCGCACGTCGCACTTGCACTCGTCGTTACAGGAGCTAGTCAGATGTCTGGTATCGTTGCAGTCTCAACAAGTTCATTTGGTAAAGAAAACGCGGCGCCGCTTGAATTGGTGCGTGCTGCGGGTTTTGAAGTGCGGATGAATCCGCATGGCCGCACGCTGACCACCGACGAAGCCAAAGTGCATCTCGACGGTGTAGTTGGCTTGATCGCTGGCACCGAAAAACTCACCGGCGATTTGTTGCGTGGCCTGCCAGGCCTCAAAGCGATTTCGCGCGTCGGTGTTGGCATGGACGGCGTTGACCAAGTTGCCGCCAAAGAACTTGGCATCGCGGTAAGCAACACGCCATCGGCGCACGTCGACGCGGTGGCGGAGCTGACGCTGGCCGGCTTGATGGCGATTTTGCGCCAAGTGCCAGCGAGTGATGCATCGATTCGCGCTGGCAGTTTCGACAAGCCAATGGGCCGCTTGCTGCGTGGCAAAACGGTTGGCTTCGTCGGTTTTGGCCAGGTTGCCCGAGCGCTGGCAACGTTGATCGCGCCATTCGATTGCAAGCTGTTGGCCTACGACGTAGTGCAAGACGCCGCGGCTGCAACCGCGCTTGGCGCAACCTACGCAACGCTTGATCGCGTGGTGGCCGACGCCGATATCGTGTCGATTCATGTGCCGTACAGCAAAGCTGCGCACAACTTGATCGGTGCAGCGCAACTCGCGTCGATGAAGCGCGATGCGATTCTGGTCAACACCGCACGCGGCGGGCTCGTCGACGAAGCAGCGCTGTTGGCGCACTTGCAAGCCAACGCCAAAGCCGGCGCGTATCTGGATTGTTTTGAAAAAGAGCCATACGCTGGGCCGCTTGCAACGTTGAAAAACGTCGTACTCACCGCGCATATCGGCTCGTACGCACGCGAAGCGCGCTTGCGCATGGAAACCGAAGCCGCGCAAAACTTGTTGCGTAGCCTAGGCAAGGCGTAACCGTCGATGAGCAGCGGCCGCAATATTTTGCTCACCGGTGGCGCTGGCTTTTTAGGCAGCCACCTCGTTGACGCATTGGTAGCTGCGGGCCACCGCGTCACCGTGCTGGATCGTGCGCCATCGAAGTGGCTCGACGGGCGTTCACCGAACGTGCGTGCCGTGGTCGCCGATCTCGCGGATCTCGATGCACTCACCGCAGCGGTTGCGGGTCACGATGCAGTGTATCACTTGGCAGGTTTCGCCGATCTCAACGCTGCGAAAAGCCAGCCGTTGGCGACGGTGCACGCCAACATTGTCGGCACCGTGAATCTGCTCGAAGCGATGCGCACCCAAGGCGTGCAGCGCTTTGTGTTTGCCAGCACGGTGTATGTTTACAGCCGCGAAGGCGGCTTCTATCGCGCTTCGAAACAAGCGTGCGAGAACTACATCGAAGAGTACGAACGCCGGTTTGGCTTGCGCTACACCGTGTTGCGTTACGGTAGTTTGTACGGCCCACGCGCCGATGCGTCGAACGGTGTGTATCGTTTGCTACGCGCGGCCATTTCCGAAGGTGCGATTGCGTACAACGGCAAAGCTGAAGACATTCGCGAGTATATTCACGTCGAAGATGCAGCGCGGTTGTCAGTTGATGCGCTGGCACCAGAGTTCGAAGGCAAACACGTGATGCTAACCGGGCCGGCGCCGCTGCGCGCTGGTGATTTGTTCACCATGTTCAGCGAGATGTTAGGCCGCCCAGTCAGCGTCGACTATAAACACGTCGATGGTCCGGGCAGCGGACACTACAGCGTGACGCCGTATGCTTACACGCCGAAGCCTGGCCGCAAATTGGTGGCCACCAACTATGTTGATATGGGCCAAGGGATTTTGCAGATGATCGAAGATATTCATCGCGAGTTGCAAAGCGCCGACGGGGAGCATCGCTAATGTTGCGCGCCATTGTGTTTGATTTCGACGGCGTTGTGTTGGAATCCGCCGATCTGAAGACCGATGCATTCATCGAAATGTTTGCGCATCATGGGCCCGACGTTGCTGCCAAGGTGCGCGAGCACCATTTGGCGAATCTAGGCATTTCGCGCTTCAAAAAATTTGAGTGGATCTACGCCAATGTGCTGCAGCAACCGTTGAGCGAAGCGCAAAGCCAAGCGTTAGGCGAACAGTTCTCGACGCTGGCGCTTGATAAAATCTTGGCTGCGCCGTTTGTGCCGGGCGCGCTCGAAGCCTTGCAGGGCTTATCGCAGCGCTTGCCGTTGTTCGTCGCGTCCGGCACACCACAAGCCGAACTTGAACTGATCATCGAGCGTCGCGGGTTGCGCGGCTACTTCCGCGAAGTGTGGGGTACACCGACGGAAAAGCCGGTGATCTTGCGCGATCTCATGGCGCGGTTTGGCTTTGCTGCAGCGCAAATGCTGTTTATCGGCGACGGCCTATCGGACTACAAAGCCGCAGCTGCGGTTGAAACTGCATTTCTGGCTCGTGATACCGCAGCGCTTGCGGCTACCTGGCGCGAAAAAGCTGTGCGGAAGTCGCCCGATTTGCGCGCGCTACCAGCGATCATCGACGCATGGGCCGAAGACTGGCACGGCGAATGGGCTGGCCTCGGTGACGACGCTGGAGCCAACGCGTGAGCAATGCTCGTACACGCGTGATGCTGTTTCGGCCGACCTTGGCCGATGGCGGTGCCGATCGCGTCACCTTGACGTTGTTGGAAACGCTCGATCGCAAACGGTTTGAACTTACGTTGGTGCTCGTGAAAAAGACCGGCGCGTTAGTCTCGGCGATTCCTGCCGATGTCGACGTCATCGATCTTCACGCTTCACGGCTGGCACTTGCCGCGCCGGCGTTGGCGCGCGTGATTCGGCAACGCAAGCCAGATGTTGTCATGTGCACGGCAGGCGGCGCTAACGTGGTGTGCGTAACCGCGCACGGCTTGGCTCGTTCCAACGCACGGCTGGTATTGTCGGAGCGCAGCGCTTTGCGGCGCGCCGATCGTGCAAATCTGCGCACGATGCCTGAGCTGCTGCTCAAACGCGCGATGTACCGGCGCGCTGATGCTGTGACGGCCGTTTCCGACGGTGTTGCGCATGATCTGCAAACCGAACTAGGCTTGCCAGCGAGCCGCATCATCACGGTTTACAACCCCGTGGTCACTGACGACTTTGCGGCCCTCGCTGCAGCGCCCGTCGAGCATCCGTGGTTCAGCGATGCCGAACGCGCGCGTGTGCCTGTACTAGTCGCGTGTGGCCGCTTGGTTGCGATCAAAGACTATCCAACGATGTTGGTAGCGTTTGCGCAGCTGCGGCGCGCGATGCCGAATCAACCGTTGCGCTTGGCAATTTTGGGCCACGGCCCCGACCGCGGCGCCTTGCAAGATTTTGCCGTTTCGTTACGCTTGGCCGAAGACGTTACATTTTTGGGTTTCGATCCAAATCCGATGCGCTACATGGCGCGCGCAACCCTGTTGCTGCAGTCATCACAAGCCGAAGGTTTGCCTGGTGTGATCATTCAAGCTGGCGCGTGTGGCGTGCCGGTGGTTGCCACCGATTGTGATCACGGGCCACGCGAAGTGATCGAGCACGGCACCACGGGCATTCTCGTCCCAGTTGGCGATGCCGAAGCGCTGGCCGACGCAGCGCGTGCGTTGTTGCTGGACCCGCAGCTGCGCCAACAAATGGGGGCGGCCGCGAAGCTGCGCACGCAGCGCTATCGTGCAAGCGAATCGTTGGCGCGTTACGAAGCCGCGCTGCTTGGCACTTCGGTTGCGGCGTCGGGAGCTGCGGCATGATCAGCTTCATCTTTTCCAATCCCAAACATCATCTTGAAATGATGGCGCCGGTCGTTCGCGAGCTAGTGCAACGCGGCCAACCCACGCAAATGATCTCGCTTGCAGAATTGCGCGGCTTGCGCACGCCAGCAGCTGCGGATGCAAAGATCGACGCGCCGCTGGTGCGTGCATTGCCAGCGCTACGCAAATCGCCGTCGGTGGGGGCAGTGCGAACCGCAAACCCCACCGCCGTAGCAGCCACTGACGGCAACGCCGGCCAAGGCGTGTCCACCACGCGCCGCCTAGCGCAAGCTGCTGTGTGGCACGGTGCGTTGCGGTTGCGCATGCGCCAACTGTTGCATGGCAGTCGTGTGATCGTGATTCCCAACGATGCTGTGTTTCCGTATCAGGAGATCATCGCGCAAGCCAAACGCCACGATGTGCCGTGGGTGCTGATGCAAGAAGGCATTCGTTTTCCGTTCCCCAATGCGTTCACTGGCAGCAAATATGGCAGCAGCGGCGCTGCGGCTGTGTGCGTTTGGGGCGAAGGCAGCGCCGAACATTTTCGCCAGCAAGGTGTGGCGCCGGTGTCGATCGCAGTCACCGGCAATCCACGCTTCGATGATTTTGGCATCGAGCAATGGCGTAGCCGCGGTGCCGAACTGCAGGGCAAGCTTGGCTTGCAGCAAAAGCCGCTGGCTGTGTTAACCAATCCGGTCGAGCTGCAAGGCTTTTGCGGCCTGACCCAAAAGTACGCGCTGGTCGAAGCGTTTCTGCAAGCAGCCGCACCGATGTGCGCTGCGCGTGACATCCCAATCGTTGTCAAAAATCACTTGCAAGAAGATACTGCTGCGTATCAGGCGCTGGTCGAACGAGTTGCCGCTGCGCATCCGGGGCTCACGATTAAGCTCATTACCGACGCTGCGCTTTTCGCAGTGGTCGCAATGGCGCGCGCTGCCGTGGTGATGGCGTCAACTGCAGGCCTCGAAGCCTTGCTGCTGGGCGTGCCGCTCGGCGTGCTGGAACTGCCACCGCACGGTTTTGCGTTTGAATACGTGGCCCGTGATGCTGCGATTGGCATCCGTGCTTCGTCCGATGTTCGGACAGTCGATATCGACCGGCTATTAGCGTCAAGCTCGCAAGGCCTCAGCGCTGCCGCCACCGCGTTTGTCGACCGGCACTTGGCCAGCGCTGCAACGTCCACTGCTGCGGCCCGAGTCGCCGATGCACTGATGGTGGTACGCAACTCAATTTCACATTCTTCGACGGCCACGCGGCCGTCGGTTCATGTAACTGGTAACGCAACTGGAGCACATAAGTCATGAGTCAGCTTTCCGTAGGCATCGTCGGTTGTGGCCTGATTTCCGAAGCGCACCTCAAAGCGTGGAGCACCACCGATGGCTTCACCATCAAAGGGGTGTTCGATACCAACGCTGAACAAGCGCAAAAGCGCGCCAAACAATTCGATGTTGCCAACATTTACACGGATCTCGACCAGCTGATCGCAAACTGCGACGTCGTCGACGTTTGCACACCGCCAGCAACCCACGCGATGATCGCGGAGAAGGCGATTGCAGCGAAGCGCCACCTCGTGATGGAAAAGCCGATGGTGACCGACGCGGCCGATTGGACCCGCATGACGGATCTCATCGCCAAAAGCGGCACCAAGATCGCCGTCATTCACAATATTAAGTTTCTCCACAGCGTGCGCCAAGCCAAGCAGTGGGTCGACGAAGGCCGCATCGGTAAAGTCATCCGCGTGCAACGCGAGTTCCTCACCAGTGCAACCAACGACCGCATGCTGGTCGGCGACAAGCACTGGTCGCACAAGTTGCCAGGCGGGCGCTGGTTTGAAACGTTGCCGCACGAACTGTATCTCACGCACTGGTTCGCTGGCCCACTCGAAGTCGATCACGTCACAGCGATTTCGACGCCCAACGCACCGTCGGGCGCACCGGCTGACGAAGTGATGGTGTCGCTGCGTGGCGCCAGCTGCATTGCTTCATTTCACTTCTCGGCCAACTGCGAACAAAACCGTCGCATGTTGATCCTCACTGGCACCCACGGCCATATCACCGTCGATTTGCTCAGCGACTTTGCGTCGATCACCACCGCCAAAGACTCGAAGTGGAAACGCGCCGTTGGTGCACCCATCGTGCAAGCCGGCCAAACCATTTTGCGCAGCGCCCCGGATCGCAGCCGCTATGGCGTGCAGCACTTGCGTGGCGACTCGCCGCACCAACGCATCATCCATAGCCTTGCTAAAGCGTTGCAAGGCAAAGGCGAAGATCCAACGCCGATCGCCGAAGTTGACTACGTGGTGCGCAACTGTGAACTCATCGGCCGAGAAATTGACCGGCAAGTTGCGGCTGCGCGCGCTGCGCAACCAGCGCACGGAATAAAATAATGGCGAGTTTGCGAAAGGTCGGACGCGCGCGCGGGCGGCGCGCCATCAATGAGCTTGCCGACGGAGCATCGGAGCTCCGTTCGGCACTCGCCGATCCTTCGCTGTTGCTGTGGTCGTTGTACATTTTGTTGTTTCCCGTCTACGTCGGCCCAAGCGGGTTGCCGCAGCCTGGCGAAGCCGTTGCGATTTTCCTCACGGTCAGTGTGTATCGTCGTTGGAACGGCAAGCTCGGGCCTCACAGTCTGCGTGCGCTCCGCAACGTTGGCGCGTTTTTGCTCTATGCCACGTTGGTCAACGTCGTTTGGACGGCGGTCACTGGTTCGATCGCCCTCAACCTCAAAGACGGCTTTCTATTGAGCCCGGTCTTCTACGCCTACAATGTTGTGATCTTCGCGCTTGGGCTGCTGATGTACCAGCGCTATGGCGAGCGCTTTTTGTGGGTCACCGTTAAGATGGTGTTGCTTGCCGTGCTGATTCAAGTTGCGATTTCGTTCTTGATGCGCGGTGGGGCAACACGGTCCAAAGTCCTTTTTAACAATCCAAACCAACTTGGCTACTATGCGATTTTGTCGGCATCGCTGCTGTTTTTGGGCCAAGTACGTGGCTGGTTGTCGACGATGCAAGCTGTGGTCGGCACCGTTGCGTGCACCTACCTGGCATTGATTTCAGCGTCGAAAGCGGCGCTGGTTTGTATTGTGCTGGTGATCGTGATCGGCATGCTTAGCCGCATCCGCACTATCATTGTCACTGCGTTGGTGTTCAGCGCATTTGTACTAGTGGTTGAGCCGTATACGCACGTGATCGAACGCGCCACCAATCGCGTACAAAACGATGAAACCGCCGGCTTCTTCGAAGAGCGCGGTTACGATCGGATCACGCAGCATCCAGAGTACTGGTTGTTGGGCTCGGGCGAAGGCGGCTACCGGCGCTACGCGGGGCTCAGCGTGATCGGTTCACACGAGTTGCACTCTTCAGCCGGCACCTTGTTTTTTTGTTACGGCATCGTCGGCACGTTGTTATTTTTGGCGTTCTTGGGCCGTGTCGTAGTTGGCGCGGGTTTGCAAACCGCCTTGTTGCTTGCGCCCGCAGCGGCCTACGGGCTATCGCACCAAGGGTTGCGGTTCACCTTATTGTGGGTCCTCATGGCCTGCGTCGTTGCGATCAAAGAGGCCAGACGCCAGACTCGAATCGATGCGCTTGCCCTCCACCAAGCAGCGCTTGTCGCCGCCGCTGCAAACTGACAAGCGTTGCGACATTTCGAATGAAAGTTGACTGCGAAATGCAAAAACAAAAGCTCAACGTTTGGAAAGCTCAGCATGTCGACGGCGGCAAGCTGTATTTCGATGCAAATACAGGCACCAACGTTTTGCTTCGAAACGAAGAGACGCAGACCTACCGTCGAACGGCGCCGCGCAGCCTGCAAATCGGGCTGCTGTCACCGTGCAATCTTGCATGCTCTTTTTGTTATCGAGATGCCGCAGCACCCAGCCGGCTGACCAGTGACTTCCTGATTGATTTGCTGATTCAAGCCGATACCTGGGGCGTGCTTGAGGTAGCGTTTGGCGGCGGGGAGCCACTACTATTTCGTGGCTTTACACAATTGCTCCGCACGTTGCGTGAACGGACGCGATTGGGGCTTAACTTCACTACGAACGGTACGTTGCTGACCGCTGAACGTATTGCCGAATTGGAAGGTCTCGTCGGTGAGGTACGGCTCTCGGCATATCCTGACAACAAGTACCGCGACACGCTTCGTCGGGCGCGTAAGCTCAACATTGGCGTGAACTATTTGGTTACGCCCGAAAATGTAAACCGGCTTGAACTCGATGTTCAGGACTTTCTGCGGTTAGGTGCGCGCAATGTTTTGTTGTTGGGGTACAAGGGAGCGGATCCGGCATTGCACTTAGGTGCCGCCCAGCTCGAAACGCTTGCGGCTGCAGTACGTCGTATGAAGGCGCTGCCGCTGCGCTTGGATATTTGCTGGTATCCGCATTTGGCTGATGTTGACCATTTGTTCGAACGCAGTGACTGCGAGGCTGGCAACGAGTTTCTCGTCATTACTCCCGATCGTGCAGTGCAAGCGTGTTCGTTTAGTACGGAAAAGTTCTCGTTCGATTCATTTGCAGAATTGCAGGCCATCTATCGCCAGCTGCAAACGCGAAAACCGGCAGCTCTCATATCCGGCTGCACGCGCTCACTGTTTCGCAAGGTGGCTGCGCCGCAGCCGGCGGCGGCGGCATGGGTCTGGCAGGCGCGCGCAAGCAACAATAGTGGTGATTGGACGATCGCTGCAAAATTCTGCGACGTGCAGACTGCGCAGCAAGCGGCTCAAAGCCTGCGCGAACTGGCCCGTGCGCATGAGCAATTCCTTGCAAGCGACGAAGGTCAGGCATTTGTAGAGGGCAATGGCTACGACGGCTCAATCCCGACTCCTACGCTAAAGGAGTTTGGGCGAGCACACGGTTTTGAGTGGGATGAAGGTTTGTGGTGGGAAGAGGATGGTTGCGGCGCGCCCGTGCTTACGGCTGGTGTAGTTGGCGACACTGTTGTCGTTTACCACCCGTACTGTATGGGCTTACCAGAGGCTCCGTTCCGCGAGCTCTTTCGACGCACGGGTGGCGTGTCGATGGGCTATTGGCAATATGGTCGACCTGGCGTGGTTATTCGTGCGGTCGCAGGCAGTGTTGCTGCGATTGAAGCGCTGCAGCATTATTTGAGGCAGATTGCGGCTGCAGAATATGCATACAAAGTAACCGATGCGCCGCCATGGGGACGTGAAGCGCGAGATCCGCGCCTACTCGAAGATGAGGATCGCAGCGCGCGTCTCGCTGACGGCCAACACCACATCGCCGTGTCCGAAGCCAACGAGCTCGTGCTGCAGCTCGCTTTTGAAAACACGTTTGCTGGAGCGCTTGCGGTTGAAGCTTGGTTGACGCAACAGGGGTTCTCCGACATTCGAGTTTCGATCGAACAACGCTTGGACCCGATCGCGCCGACCGATGCGAGAGTGGAACCCCAGCTTGCGCTATGGGGTAACGTGATGCCAGGCGCTAACCCTTGGGCGCAAACGTCATTGTTGACAGTTCCCAATGCGCAAGTCGTCGAATGGATGGTCGACTCCGGTGCTGTCTCGGAAGAATTTGCAACGCGCCTCAAAGCTATGGCGCCTGCTGAACTACATCAACTCTTGGTAACAGCCCTGGCGGCGCGATTAGAAGCGGGCGGTTCCGTCGTTGCTGTCTTAGTTGGGATCAGCGGTTGGCTTGAAGGTGAATCGGCCGAGTTGGTTCGAGAGTTCTGGGAAAATCGGTTACCGGAAGCACAGCGGCTACAGGCCGCCGCCGCTCTGCACTTTGCGTTACCAGCGGATGAAGCATACGACCGAGCCCGGCAGTGGATCGAGGCTGCTGGCAATTTTGCCGATGCCTATCGCCGCCTCCATGCGCTTGCCGTGCTTCGTGAGCCTCGGCTGTTATCGTTCGTAGAACAGTTCGTACTTGCTGGTGAACTGCAAACTGCGGATGCCTTTGAACGCTTGGTCGAACTAACGACGCAGATCTCGGCCGACTACGAGCTGCTTGCAAAATGGATCGCCGGACCAACCGTCGTGCTCGCAAGGCTAGGGATTCGTGTTTTGGCGCGGTATTGTAAATCAGGCTGCCCCGAAGGGTTTCAGCAAATTGAAACCGCAACATTGACGAAGTTACTGAACGCTTATTGTGCGCAGGAGCTAGATGCACACCAATTGAATTTGGTGGCTTACATCCTCGAAAATCCAATCGCCATCGTGAATGACAGCGAAGCGATGTAGCAAACCACCACGATTGCAGGCGCCAACTGCTTAAGGTTTGCTTGTGCCCGACCCTGCGGCCGCTGGCGCACTCGGTTGCGTCGGCGCTGTATGATCGAGCTGCGACAACTTCTGGGTGACGGCTTGAATCTGTGCACTCGACAAAATGCCAGCAAGGGCAAGCTGGCGTAAGCAAGCGCGCGCGTCGTCGATGCGGGTGAGTTGGATCAAGGCATCGCAGCGCAGCATCCAGGCCCGAGCTCGCTCGTCGGGCCGCGCATCCATGGTTGCAATGTTATCCAACAACGTTACAACTTCACTCATGGCACCGCGCTTTTGCAGCAGGTCGGTGAGCGCGAGCAGGTTGGCAAACGTCGACGTTGCTGCGTAGGTCAAACGCGCGGCACGTTCGGCAATCGCTGGGTCGTGAATTTTTTGGGCAATGCTCAACAACAACGCTGCGGCTTGCGGCGCTTGCGGATTTTTGTCCAAAACGGCTTCCAGCCAGCGCAGCGCCAGCGCTGCATGGTCGTCGGCAACCAAGGCTTTGACGATGACTTCAGGATTCGGCGGATCCAACGGAATCGCACGCACGGCAATATCAAGATCGGCGAATTGCAAGCCAACTTCGTCGAGCAGACGCCGCGGCGCTTGGGTGTTTTCAAGCGCTAACCGATACTCCAGCGCAGCTTGGGCAGGTTTGCCACTACGGAGCAGTAAGCGCGCCGCGATCCGATGCAAGCCAGCATGGGTTGGATGCAACAGCAGGGCATGGCGCAAAAATTCGATAGCCCGTGGATCTTTTTGCGTCAACAACACGTCAGTGGCACGGCCATACGCCAAATAATCGAGCGGATGAGCTTTGATCGCGGCTTCGATCGTCGCGTAGTCGGTGCGCGGCCCCGCCATGCGTGCATGGGTTTCGGCCACGCCTCGACTCACTGGCAACAACATCACCGTGCCAGCGCCAAGCAGGCTTACTGCCAGTGCTGCACGCATCCCGCGCCGTAGCCAATCGTTGCGGCCACTCGCTTCGCTTTTGCTTTCACCTCGCCCGCGATGCTTGGCAACGTCTTCGACCGGCACGTACGACAAGGTGGCCGCCAGTGCCACGGCCAAAAGCGCTAGCGCCGGCAGGCTTAAACTGAAATCGACAGCGTTTTGGGTCGCAACTGCCAACAGAGCGCTTAGCGCTCCCGCCGCAAGCGGGCCGCGGTGCCAGCGCCGTGCCATCGATAACACCAACCACATCATGACCACGCCGATTGCAAGCGCGCCAACAACGCCCCATTCAACCACCGCTTGGACGTATTCGTTTTCGAGATGCGAGAACGTGTGAAAGCTGCTGGCATTATGCACACGGGTGAACGCGGGCTCCAGCGCGCCGCGGCCGATGCCGACCCATGGCGTTTCTTCGACGAGCGTCATGGATGAACGCCAGGCCGCGAACTTGCTGTGGCGATCACCAATTTCGGTGACGCGGGTATCAATGATCTGGCTCGATACTTTCTGCGCGCTGGAGTAAACCACCAGCGCCAACACACAGGTTGCAAACACGGCCATTGGCACTTTGGTTCGCCACATGTCACTAGTGCTGCTGCGGCGTTTGTAGCCGGCGCTCCAACGTTGCCCTGCCAATGTAACCACAAAGGCAAGTGCGCCGATGCCCAAGGACAGCGCCGCTCCGCGCGATTGTGACAACATCGTGGTCGCGACGCACACCAGGCCCAACACCGCCCAACCAACGCGCCGCACGCTGGCTTGCGAATCATGAAAAAACAAACCCGCGCTCACCAGCGCACCCATTGCCATCAAGCCGCCTAAGTGATTGGGGTTGAGCAGCGGCCCCATCAGCGTCGGCGTGGCTTCGTTGGGTCGGTATAAGCCAAACAACGTTTCAGCGTTGAGCCCAACATGGGCACCTGTGATCAACGCGCACGCGCCGGCCAACACTGCAATCGCGCCACTGATCCAAAACCGCCCTTTGTCGGCCGCCGTGATGCGCAGTGCAATAAACGCAACACCGAGCATCAGCACGATCATGGCCGCGCCATGTAGCGTGCCTGCAACATCAAGCGTGATCGGCTGCCAGCCGCCCACGCTGCTGCCAATCAAAGCTAAGCCGCGCTCGCGCAATTCGATCCCATGCGGATTAAGTGCTGCAACCAACCCGCGAGGCAACGGCAGCAACTGCAACAGCGTCATCGCCAACGCCAGCAACAGCACCACCATCAGTGGCGAGACATTCGCCAACTTGCGCCGGGAGGTAATGGTCGCGCCAACCGCAACCGCAAGGGGCAACGCGATGGCCGCTAAGGCCCAGCGTGGCGCACCACCAACTAACATTACCGAGCCGGTTAGGCCTACGCCTCCCGCGACGAGTGAAATTTTGTCGCGGGTCCGCAACTAGAACACCCGAGTATCAATGTAAACCTGGTCACCCGGCATCATTGGAAAATTGGGCCGTTTGCCTTCGTTAATCATTTCGTACGGAATCACGTACGTTTGGTTTTTGTCGTTAACTTTGCGGGTCACTTTGATCGCGTTGGCGCGCGCCATCGGTGTGAGACCACCGGACAGCGCAATCGCTTCAACGATCGTCATGCCAGGTGAAAATTTGATCGTGCCGGTCTTTTGCACTTGGCCCGAAATCGAAATCTTGCGTGAGTTGATCTCCAACACCGTCACCGAAACGATCGGGTTGATCAGATAGCCGTCGGCCAATTTAGCTTGAATCTCGCGCTTGAGTTGCGGCGCCATTTTGCCAGCCGCCACAACTGCACCAATGTAGGGCAGGTCGATCTCGCCGGACGAATCCAGCGTGAATTCGGTTTTGCTTTTTTCGGTGGCGCCATTGTAGACGCTGACGCCCAGCTTATCGCCGGTGCCCAGCGGTGGCTCTTCGTCGGTCAGTGCCACAGCCGTTGGATACACCACAGGAGGATTGTCGCGGCACGCCACCACTCCGGATGACGCAAACACTGCGGAGATCGTAATTAATGTAGCAAATTTAGACATTTAACCCATTTTGACGTGTAACACGCACAGCCAAGCCACGCAATTCTCTAGCTTTGTTGCTTTCGGAGCGTGGCGTGTTCATTGCGAATTTTGCAAATTGTCATGAACGTGACGATTCCACCCGGCGTCCTACTTGGCAACGATGCTGGTTTGACTTGTGAGAGCCAGTCATCTACATTTTTCTAGTTGTTTTCTCTAGGGTTGAGGGTCCACACGCCATGAAGATGCTCCACAAAAGCTTAGCTGCTCTGATGTTGTTGGCCGGCGGGTCAACGCTTCTGTACGCAGCACCAGGTGATGCGCCTGCCGCCAAGGACAGCAAAGACAGCAAAGACGCCAAGGACTCGAAAGAATCCAAAGACGCCAAGGACAAAGCCAGCAAAGAAGTTTGGCTGACCGTGCCCCAGTTGCAAGCGACCGCAGAAGAGCTTGCGAACCAAGCGTCGTCGGATCTTAACCACGTTAATCAGTTACGGTTAACAGCTCAACGCGGCCAAGATCCAATCAAACTCGACTGCGTCAATGACAAGTTGTTGGAGATGAAAGGCCAGCGTAACTTGCTTGATGGCAAGCTCGGGTCGGTTGGCGACGCCGTCGCATTGGTGAACGAAGAAAAAGGCAACGGCGCTGTCAAAGACGCGCAAAAGGTCGCTTCCAAGATCCACAATTTGCGGGAAGCCGCCGATGCGTGCATTGGCAGCAACGAAGTATTTTACCAAGGCGACACCCAAGTCGATTGGAACGGCCCTGAAACAGACGATCCCGATGGCAACGGCTTTGACCACCAAGTCGAAC
Source organism: Deltaproteobacteria bacterium (assembly GCA_029565465.1). GTDB lineage: Bacteria > Myxococcota_A > Polyangia > Haliangiales > Haliangiaceae > JABFXX01. The sequence goes on along the minus strand of JAKQOD010000013.1, from coordinate 13,695 downwards.
CGCCAGCCTACGCATCGCCATTTAGCTGAAATAGGTCCAGCCAATTGCTGGCTTTTGGGGCCCCGACCTACAAGGTTTGGGCCCATTTTGATTTTCGGACTAAATTCAAGTGGTTGGCGTAGATGCCAGGTTACGCCACGAAGCGTAAGAACCGCCACAGCGCGCGCCACTTCCTGACATTCGCAATATCCGGCAGCGCAGCCCCCGTGGTACTAGGCGAGTCGCTGCCATGGAACCGCGCAACCCAGACGCCAAACCACGCTTTCGACTAGCAGTTCAGCCCGCGATCGTCAAAATCTATAAGGCCGTCGGCGTCATTGCACTAACGTCGATTCTGATTGGCTTACTCAGCTTTCTGATCGTTAACATTTTCTATTTCTTCGATCACACGTGGGTGCGCCCGGTGGTGTTGTCACCAACTCACAAGAGCGTCATCGAAGCGTCGACCCAGTTGGCTGATGCCAAGTTGCATGCTTCACAGTTCCTTACCGAAAAGATCGAAATTGAAGCCGACCTCGCCGAAAGCGAGCGCGTCATTGCATCGGCCGACAAGTACATTGCCGACACTGCGCCGTTAGTTGCAGCCACGCCGATGAAGAGCACCGATGCTGCGCTGCTGCGGCGCCAGATCGATCAAGTTACGCTCGACAAACAGCGCGCCGAAGGTCGCCGCGCGACGTTGAAAGAACGCATGTCGCACATGGCAACGCGCATCAAAGAACAAGATCAGTTAGTGAATCGCTTGGCGAGTTCACCGTATTTGCGTGCGGTTGATCGCAAGCTTGTGATTGCATTTGTGCCGTATCAAAATCTGAAGAACGTCAAAGTCGGTACGCCGTTGTACGGCTGTTCATGGGGCTTGGTGCTGTGTTCGCGCGTTGGCAAAATTACCGGCGTTGTCGACGGCGAAGTTACCGACATGCATCCGCACGATGAAAGCGCGCAACGCGGCTTGATGGTGGAAGTTGAACTCACCAAGCCGTCGGCTGAAGAAGATCGCGTGCTGTTTGCTGGTGGCAAACCGCTGTGGCTGTTCTAAGCCAACGGGTTGGCTAGCTCGCTATCCGTTCGATAAACCAGATCGTGCCGACGACGATCGCAGTGCTCCACGCGCTGTAGTTGGCCCAGCGTACATATCGCGGGCCAGCGTAGCGGCGCAGTCCGTACAACACCGTGACCGCGCCGAGGGCCAGCGTTAGTTGCGCGAGCTCAATGCCAAGATTGAAGCCGACGAGGACTTCAAGTTTGTTGGTGCCGTGCAGGCCAAGCTCGGAAAGTGCGCCAGCGAGGCCGAGGCCATGGATCATTGCGCAGGCAAAAACCAACAGCAAGCGCAGGCCTGGGCGCGGAGGGGCTGCGCGGCGACTCATCCGCCAATCGAAGATCGCCATCGCCACGATGGTTGCAGCGATTGCAGGCTCGACGATGGTGGCCGAGATTTGCAGTCCGAACCCGATACACGCGAGCAACGTGCATGCATGGCCAAGCGTAAAGCAGCTCAACACCAATACCAATTGGCGCAAGCGCCAGCCAGCCACGACAACGACGAGCAGAAACAACAGATGATCGAGGCCGCTCAGGACGTGGCCGGCGCCGAGCCGCGTCGCATCAACCACGGCGCGCCAAGGCGACACAAATAGATCGTGTGCTGTTTCGGTCGGCGTGAAGACCAGCAATTGGCTCGCTGGTTTGCGAGTTGCGGTGATGGTCATGGATTGATCGTTGCTGTTGCTGCCAAACAGGTTGAAGCGTAGCTGCAACGGATGGCTGGGCATGGGCACGTCAAACCGGCCCATGACGAGCAGATGATCTGATGGCACCGACGGATCTTCGCCAGGTGACGCCAAGCTCAACATGATGGCTTGCAATGGCAGCGCGGTATTGCTGTCGAGATCCACCAGCTGCACGCCGATGCGAATCGCACCTTCGATCGATGCTGCATGCGCTTGCAGTTCGTCGAGGGAAAGTAAGCCATCGCCGTTGTCGTCGGAGCCGCCAGGTACCGGCAATGACACCACTATGAAGCCGCCGTTGTCGACGAAGTTGATGGTGCCACGTTGCGCTGGCATCATATGCGCAAGGCTCGTGCTAGACCCGGCCAACAGCACGAGCAGTACGAGCCAAGGTCGCCAACGGCGAGCGTGTTGCGCCCTCATCGCTAGATGCCTTTTACGCAGCGTTGAATATACGGAAACGTGTCAGTGATGAAGTAGTGGTATGTGCCGTTCGGAAATTCCGGCGTGACACCGGTGCGGCCGTTGCATTCATCGAGATCGCCTGAACCTGCAACGTACTCATAGTCTTGGGTGAAGGTTCCCATCGGAAATGTGGCGACGGCTGGCCGGCCGGCGTCAGGCGCAGCTTTGGTTCGCCAGCTCGACGACACAACCTTGATCGCCGATTGTGGGTTGTTTGCGTCGGTAAAACCGTAGCGCGCGTAGATCGGAAATCCGTCCTTGGCATAGCCGACCAACGTCATGGCTTGGCCTTGGTTGCGTCCGTTCACAAGGCCTTCGGGCATGCCGTGATAGTGGTATTGCCCATTGGGTTGCACATGCGCGTTATTCTCGTCGGTGCCAAACATGAACGCGCCGCCAATCGCTTCGATCTTCCAAGGATCTCGCCCTGCGATCATCACGCAGCCTTGGTTTGGCCCTGTGCCAGTTGCCGTTGCGGCACAGCTGCCAGCCGTGCCGGGGTCAAATTTGACGCTGTTCATTGCGAAGCCAACATCCATCGGGATGTTGGTCACGGTGTTCTTATTGGTCGGCGTTTTGGGAAACGTTTGTGAAATCGACTGCGCACCGATCGGCGTTGCAAAATTGCCACCCGTGACGGCGTGATCGGGAATGCCATTGCCGGTCAGTGTTCGGTTGGTTGCGCTGCAGGCCCAGCTGTAGATGCTATTGTTGGCAACTTTAGGACTGCTGTTGAGTGCATTGTAGCTAAGGCCGCAGAAGTCAGCGGTGCCCATATTGCCGTCGATAGTCGAGGCATCGGTAACCGCAGCGCTATCGCCACAGCCAGCAATGAGAAGCAAACTACATGCAATGGTTTTGATCCGCATGGTTTGGTTTTGCGCTGCAACTGTGGAGGAATTATGGGCAACGAACCCGTAAGTGGCTCCGCAATGTCTCCACAATTGCGTGTTGGAATTAGTAGTAGACTCAGGTCGCCTAATCATGCGTTTTCGCTTAGTTCATTCAGTTGCATTATTGCTGCTGGGCGCAGTTGCGGCTGCCGTGGTTGCGATGGGGGTGATGATGGCCATCAACTTGCGCAACGGTTTTCAAGGCTATTTGGTGGAGCGCGATCTTGAGCAACTAGGCAAGCTCGAACACATCGTCGAAGCGCGCCTCGCGCGTGACAACGGGGTGGAAATGTTGCGTCAGCAACAATTGACGATGCACGATTTTCTCGATTCGTTAGCCGTCGAGCAAGGCTTGCCCATCGGCCGACCAGGAGACGACGGCGCTCGCCCAGGTCGACCTGATGGCCCGCGTGGGCTGCGGCCTCCGCCTGGGCCGCCCGACGGTGGTTTTGGTAGCCGCGTGGGCTTGTATGACCTAACGCATCAGCTCTTGATTGGGCGTGATCTACCGATTGGAGCCGATGCGGTGGTTGAGCTGCCCATCAATGTCGCGGGCGCCCACGTCGCATGGCTGTGCATGTTGAAAGCGCGGCCGGTGCCAGACTCGGTTGAGCAGAAGTTTCTTCGCGATCAATACCGCGGCATCTTGGTCGTTGCGGCTGGCCTGTTGTTGCTGGTGCTTGCCAGCGCGTGGTGGTTTGCCAAGCGTTGGACCCGGCCGCTGCGCGACGTGCAAGCAGCAACGCAGCGCATTGCCCAAGGCGCGCTGGATGTCCGCTTGACCACCGTGCGCCGCGACGAACTCGGCGATGTGATGCGCAACGTCAATGCGATGGCGGAAGGGCTGCAACGGCTTGAACGATCGCGCCGACGCTGGCTTGCAGATCTGTCGCACGAATTGCGCACGCCTTTGACAGTGTTGCAAGGTGAGATCGAAGCGCTGGTCGACGGGGTGCGGCCACTGTCGGCGCAAGCGATGGTTTCGCTGCGTGACGAAGCGTTGACGTTGGCGCGCTTGGTTAACGATTTACACACGCTGGCAATTTCGGATCTGCAAACCTTACCGTGTCAGTTTGCAACGTTCGAAGTGCAGCCTTGGTTGCAAGCGCAGCTACTGCGTTGCCGCGATCGCATCATAAGCCAAGGGTTAACGCTGACGTTTGACATAAAAAGCCTGCAAGATGCCGTTGTCAAATGGGACCGTGTTCGGTTGGAGCAGTTGTTGACCAATCTGATCGAAAACAGTTTGCGTTACACCGACGCGCCGGGGCAAATTGTGGTTACAGCCTCGCAGCGTGCCGCGGCGATCGAAATTTGCATCGAAGACAGCGCCCCTGGCGTGTCGAGCGACGCCCTGCCACGGCTGTTTGAACCGCTGTATCGCGTCGACGATGCGCGCACGCGCCAGTCGGGAGGTAGTGGCCTTGGCTTGGCAATCTGTGAAGCCATCGTGCGTGCACATGGCGGCACGATGCGCGCCGCAGCCGCAGCGATCGGCGGCTTGCGGGTGGTGGTCACGTTGCCCGTGCAAGCTTCGGCGCAAACCGCAAGCGAGGCCGTATGAGCAATCCTGCGACCGCAATGCGTCAGATCCTCGTCGTCGAAGATGATGCCAAAATCGCGCAGCTCTTGCTCGACTACCTGCGCAACGATGGCTTTGCTGCAACTGCAATCGATGACGGCCATCTCGCGCTGTTGCACATCAAGAAGTCGCCGCCGGCGGCCATTGTGCTCGACCTCATGTTGCCCAGCATGGACGGCATTGCAGTGTGTCGTGCGGTTCGCCAATTCAGCGACGTGCCGATCTTGATGCTCACTGCACGCATCGACGAAGTCGATCGCTTGGTCGGCCTTGAAACCGGTGCCGACGACTATGTTTGCAAACCGTTTAGTCCACGCGAAGTAGTGGCGCGCATTCGCGCCTTGGTCCGGCGCGCCGATGGTGCCTTGCGGGTTGCGCCAACAGCGTGGACTATTGATGACGCCGGCTTGCGCATTGCGTGGCGCGGCACGTGGCTGACGCTCACGGCCGTCGAGTATCGGATCTTGCGCGCATTGCTTAGCCATCCCGGCCGGGTGTATTCGCGTGCGCAGCTGCTTGCCAGCCTCGGTGCTGGCATGCGCGACGTCAGCGATCGAGCGATCGATAGCCATGTGAAGAATATTCGCCGCAAGCTCGACGCAGTTGAGCCAGGCTGCCCATGCATCACGGCGGTCTATGGCGCAGGTTATCGGTTTGATGCACCGACGTAGCACGCGCTATCGCTGTTCGTGTTCAAACGCTGCGAGTGCATCAACCAAGCGCAGCACGCCAAGGCTTGGGAATGCATTGTAGATGCTTGCCCGCAAGCCACCGACGGAACGATGGCCACGCAAGCCTGACAAGCCAATGCCATCGGCCCGAGTTAAGAACGCTTCTTCGAGCGCTGCAGTTGGGCCGCGAAACGTTATGTTCATCAACGAGCGGCTGCCTGGTGCGGCGACAGCGCGCCAGAATTTGCTGCCGTCGAGAAAGTCGTAGAGCGTGGCCGCTTTGGCTGCGTTTTGCGCGGCCATCGCGTCGAGGCCGCCCTGTTGGTCGATCCATTGTACGGTCTCGCCGATGACAAACACACCAAACGTATTGGGCGTGTTGTGCATCGATTTTTCGCGATCGTAAACGCGGTAATCTTCGAGTGGCGGCAGGCTGGGCTCGGCCGTCGCCAGAAAGCTACGCTGTGCGATCACCAGCGATATGCCCGACGGGCCAAGGTTCTTTTGGGCACCTGCGTAGACCAAGGCGTACTTGCTGATATCGATCGGGCGGCTGAAAATGTCGCTTGATGCATCGCAGATCAACGGGCAATCACCAACAACCGGTGGCGCGGTCCACTGGGTGCCGTAGATCGTGTTGTTGCTGGTGAAGTGCACGTAGCGCGGCGAGGGCGAAAGTGCGAGCGTGGTTGGAATCGTTGTAAACGCTGAAGCTTCAGCGCTGCAGGCGACATGCACATTGCCAAACGGCTTGGCTGCTTCGATTGCTTTCCCGGACCAAACGCCAGTGTGGCAATAGTCGGCGGTTTGCCCAGTGCCAAGAAAATTGCGCGCGATCCACGTGAAGTGCGCGGTTGCACCAGCAGTCACAAACAGCACAGCGTAGTCCTGCGGCACGTTGGCAAGTTTGCGAATGCGCGCTTCGGTGCGCGCCAACACTGCACCAAATTCAGGGCCGCGATGGCTGTGTTCCAAGATGCCGATACCTGAACCGTCGAGATCAACCAACGCTCGTGCTGCCGCTGCCACCACGCTAGGCGGCATCATGGCCGGGCCTGAGGAGAAATTCAAAACACGTGGCAGCGACGACATAGCTGTAGCGTACCTCAAATCAAAGCGATTCGAGCGGTGCGGCGAAGCCTGCCTGTCGATCGCGTACCGCGCAACGCATTCGTGCAGCGCGCGGTGGAGGGGAATCCGCGGTTATGCCGCGCTCGACCGACCGCTACAGTTCTTCGAAGTAGTAAACGGTCAGCGTGATGCAGTGAAATGCTTCATCGCTCGACTGGGTAACTTGGATCTCAACGATCTGAAAGTCAGGATGCTCTTGAATCCACGCTGTGCACTTTTCGCCTAGCTGCAAGCGGTCCATCATCATCGTGGCCGAAAAAATCTTCACACCGTTAAATTGCATACCAGGGCGAAACACTGCGCGTCCGGTTGAGTTGCCGTTAGGGGACATGGACGGCGGAATCTACAGAGCTTCGCGATCGGTGGCCACTTCGATGTTGGAAATATTTCTGACAAATCGCCGCATAAACGACCTTTTATCGTCGAGAACTGCAAAGCGCTCGAACTAACGTTCAATAAGGCTGTAGGGAAAGGTGCCCTGTAGGATCTCTATACAGTTATGTGCGCGGTTTGCCGCAACAAATTGCAACAGTTCAGCGCTCCATGCACACTGCGTCCGTGGGCGGCGCCTCCATACCATTCGTGTTTGCCGGCATGATGGTGTTGGAGTTTGTCGTCAACATTGCGTTACGCACACGATATCAAACGCTGCGAGCTTCGGCGGTCAGCATTATGGTTGAGCTGCCGCACTACGGCTTGATCAGCATTGTTCCAATCGTTTGGATCGTTGGGTATCGCGCCGCCGCGCCGCTCATTCCGTGGCAGATGCCAGCAGACGCTTGGTGGATTTGGCCAGTCGGCATCGTGGTGATGGATTTTGCTGCGTATTGGATGCACCGTTATCACCACGCCCTCAACCTGACCTGGGCCGCGCACTCGGTGCATCACTCAGCGCCGGAGTTTGCATTGCCAACCGGAGGGCGTTCGTCGATCGTCGAACCGTTTGTAAATCTCTTCTCGGGCGCCTACCTAATCTTGATTGCGCCAGTGTTGATCGGCTTGCCCTTGCCAGCTGCATTGCTGGGTTGGCTTGTCAAAGACACGTGGGGCTTTGCGGTGCATACGCGCACCATTCGTAAATTAGGTTGGCTTGAGTGGGTGCTTGCGACGCCATCGCACCATCGCGTGCATCACGCGATTAACGATGCATACATCGGCAAGAATTATGCGTTCGTTTTTATTTTCTGGGACAAGTTGTTTGGCACGTTCACGCCGGAGCGCGGCGATATTTCGCCGAGCTACGGCTTGCTCGATGGCCCAACCAGCATGCAACCGCTAGCGGTAGGCTTTCACGAAGCGCGCAAGGTCTGGCACGATGCCGTCGCGACGCGACGCTGGCGCGACAAGTTGCGGGTTTGGTACATGCCAACCGGTTGGCGCCCGGCCGATGCAACACCTCGGCCGCTGCTGGCGCCGTCAACCGCACGCTTGCCTGGCCCGCTGTGGTGGTACGAGCTGCTGCAAGCCGCCCACCTTGGCGTCTTGGTGTTGCATTTGCTGTTTACGTTGAATCAACACTCGATGGGCAGCAATGTTCTTTATTTGTTGTTCATCGTTGGGTCGACTGCGGTAATTGGCGAATTGTTGGATCGATCGCAGCGGGTTGTGCCGCTCGAACTTGTACGTACAGCGCTGGTGCTGCTGATGTTGGCGACCACGCACCGCTGGTTTGACCGTCCCGTGACGAGCTTGATAACGGTCGCCATGGGGTTGTCGGTCGCTACGACGATCGCGGCAGTGGCAGTCTGGCAACGCGCCAAGCCGGCGGTCTGAAAATCTGCCGCGTTCTGCCACCCACGGCAATTGTCGGGCCTACGGTGGGTTGTTAAGCTTAGCTTGTCGTGATGGAGCATTTGCCAAATATCGCGGGCGGTCTGATGACCACTGCATTCGCGATCGAATATTTGGTGAGTCGATTTCTGCTCAACGACAACAAGCACGAAACCCGCGATTCGTTTACTGCCTTGCTCATCACGATTGGTTACGTGGTGTTCTCGTTGTTGCGCGGCGTGATGTTAACCGCGATTTCGCTGTGGGCCTACGATCGGATGCCGTGGCATTGGGATAGCTACGATCCCGTTGCGATGCTGACATGTTTTGTCTTGGTTGATTTCTTTCACTATTGGTCGCATCGGGCCAGCCACGCATTTGCGTTCATGTGGGCGTTCCATGCAGTGCATCATTCGTCGCGTCACTTCAACATGAGCCTGGGTTTTCGCAACTCGTGGTTTGGCGGTTTCATTGACTGGGTCTTCATCATTCCGCCGGTGTTTTTAGGCTTTCATCCGTTGTTGGTTGCGGCAGCGACGGCGGTGATGTCGTTTTGGGACTTTTTGTGTCACTGCCCATATGTTGGCAAGCTGCCGGTTATCGATTTCTTTTTTAATTCGCCACGCAATCATCGCGTGCATCACGGCGTGTCTGAGAGTGATCAACATTGCAACTTCGGCGGTATGTTGTTCATTTGGGATCGTCTGTTCGGTACGTATCGCGCTGAAGCCGTGGTGCCTGCACAGTATGGTTTGTCGCCTGCGCCTGAGCGGCCATACAACCCGTTCTACTTGGAATTCTTTTTGCTGCCAGGGTTGCGTAAGTTGGTCGCGCCACGCGCCAAGCCGCCGGCAGCGTGCGAACGCTTGCGATAGAACTCGAGCGCAGCGTCGGGAATGCCACCAGTCACGGCGTGTAATGGCAGGGCACCACGCAACCACAGCGTGCGCTCAACCATCAATTGAAAGACCCGCGTAAGTTCTGCCGCGACGGCTGGCCCGGTTTCGCCTTCGAGATGAAACAGCGCATGCGCAATCGCTTCGAGCGTTGCAAGCCCGCCATCTTTGGGCTCGGCACGCAACCGGTATGCGGTTGGCGCAGCTGTTGGCAAAGTTACGCAGGGCAGTGCGTTGAGTCCGGGGATCCGGCCACGCATCTTGCTGGCTTGGCGCCAATTGCCATCGGGTACGATCAAGATGGGCCGCGTTGGCGCCGCGGCGCGTACCCACGCATCAATCGGCACTGCATCATCGGCCGGAAACAGCAATACTGCTTGTTCATCGGCTGCGATCAGTTGTCCGAAGTCCGGACGTTCTGCAGCGGGCTGCGCTGCGGTGCCTTCGCCAAGCACATGCATGGTTGCGCTTTGCAAACAGGTCGCCGTAAGCATCCCTGTATTCGTGGGTTTGCGCGCTTCGCGATAGTGCACCAACAGTACGAGCCGGCTACGCGTGGCCAACGACGGCAATTGATCGCAGATGCACAACGGTTGGTGCATGTGGCAGCGCTCGCAACGCAGGTCGGCATTTTCGCGGCGGCTCACTGGCGCACTATGCCATGTGGCAGTCCGGACATGGATGTCATGGTTCTTCGAAATCTTGGCAACGTGTTAGTCGGTAAACAGTCCGCGCCACAGGTAAGATACTGAAAATATGGGCATATTAGTTTTGAGTTGAGACCGGTGGCTGGCACCAAACCCGCAATATAGGAGCCCATGACCAATTGCTCGAACCTGTTTGCTGCTAGCGCATTGGCGCTGCTTGCCGCCGCTGGCTGCACGCCAACCGATTCCGACCAACCAGTGGCGATTGCCAAGTCGGGCAATACTGTGGTGATTTCGACTTCGACCGTGACCACCGGCGGCTTCGGCTGTGGCGGTTTGACCACGCCAGGCGATGGCCCGCTTTATGTTTCGAACGATCGTGGTGCCACGTTTACCCAACTAGCTACCGACAACATCGATGCGCCGGTGGCCGCGTTGGCCGTGCATCAACAAACATTCTACGCATTGCACAGCCACTACAGCGGCTACGCGATCGAAGCTTCTCAAGACGGCCGCACGTGGACCCAGGTTGCAGCTGGCAGCGATGAAGGCTTTAGCTTGATCACGGCAGGTGACAGCTTGGCAATGGTGCATGATAACGGCTTGTTGTTGAGCCGCGACGGTAAGACCTGGATCGACCACGCGTTGCCAGCCCAAATGTACAATCCAATTTTCACCGTCGCTGGCAAGCAAACCGTGGTGGCCGACCACGGTGGCGCGATGTACGTAACAAACGATATGGATCAGTGGGAGCCGCTGACGGTGCCGGGCGTGACCTCCATGCATCGCTTGACCAACATCAACGGCCAAGCGGTGGCATTCGTGCACGCTACCCGCGGCAGCGAACTGGAGCAGCCGTTCTTGGTGCAGCTCAATCTTGCAACGCCAGCGCAATCAACGTTCATCGCCATCGACGAAACGATTGTTAATCTGATCGATGCGCCGGCTGGCACCTTGTTCAACGATGGCAGCGCAGCAAGCAATCGTGCACAGTTGGCCACGCGCGCCGATCGCACCGATGCATTCATTGCTGCAGCTGTCGACGGCAATGACGTAGTGGTGTTGCGCGACCGCAGCATCGCGGTTTCCGCGGATGGCGGCCAATCGTTCGGCCCAGCAACCGAATTGCCGTTGCGATAGCTGTAAAACGAAAGGTCCGACCACTGCATTGTTCGCTTGGCGCGACGCTCTATGAGTACACAAGGAGTTCTCATATGCGTCGTACAGTTAGTTTGGCTATTGTTTTGGTTGGTTCGCTCGTTGCGTGCGGCAGTGGCGGGGGCTCCGCCATCGACGCCAATCCGATGGATAGTAGGCCAGCGCAAGGGCTCACCTGTTCCGCGGTCACATTTTGCACGACCTACGATGCGTTGGACACCACCTTGCCAGCACCCGCCCAAACCGGCGGCGTGATTGCCGATGGCACGTATCGCCTTGAACGCGGCACGTTTAACTCGGGTGTGTTGATCTTTGCAGGCAATCAGGTTCTTGAGCTCGACAACTCGTTCGAAAATGAGTTGGGTACCTATCAAACGGCGAACGGCAAAATTTCGTTTACCTACAACACGCGTTGCGATTCCGCAGGCGCTACGGCCACCACCAACACATGGTTAGATCGGCCCTATTTCGTTTCCGGTGACACGCTGTCGATCGCGATGGCAGATACGTTCGTTAACGGCGTAAAGACGTTTGTTTGGTACGAATACAAACGCCTCCCAACAAACGCCATTTGCACTGCCGATGAAGCTTTCAACTGCAGGGTAAGCAATTGTTCGTGTGCCGTGGTGACCAACGGCTTTGGCACGGTTACTGGTGGCACCAAGGTGTGCAATGGCACCTAGGGCCGTTGGTGGCGAGCGTTACTGCGGTTGCTTGGCCCGCATGATCAAGTACACGATGCCGCCGATGATCGCGCAGATCATGAGGATGAACATGATGATCTTAAATGCACTGTACGGGCGCTCGCCGCTGACTTCGCCAGTGCGGGCGTTAACGGTGACTCGAAACACTTTGGCGTTGTAGTGAAACGCAGAAAGCCACAACGGCATCAAGATGTGTTTCCACGTGATGTCGCGATAGTCGACATCGGTTGAGGAGATGCGTTGCTCGTCGCCGCCGATATCGCGCCGAATTGCTTCGTTGATCCGGGGTTCCATGCGGACTTGTGCAAGCCCGAAGCCTTCGGCGAGTTCGATCGCTTGGCGTTCGGCCATAAAGCCAGCGAGGTATTTCGGGTTAAACGCAGCGAGGCGTTCAAGATCCCATGGTTCAAGATCGACCACTAACTTCGCAGGCAGACTTTTGGAGCCGCAGATCAATACGTCATCAAAATCGACGTTGACGGTCCCTGACGTGTTGGACCAACGGGTACGGCGCTCTTGCTTGGTTTGCTGTTTGCCGTTGCTGTCGGTATACGACACCGTGACGTAATAATAATCGCCGCGTTCACCGCGGTAATCGGTAACTGTTGCACTGTCGTAGGTCCAGTAGGGCAGGTACACACCGTCGAGGCCTTCGCGTTTGGCGCGCGCGACTAACTTAAACGGCGCAAACCAACGCGTGCTAAGCCAGGTAACGAAGAGTTCTTGTGCTTTGTCGCGTTTGATTTCAAACGGCAACACGGCTTGTGGCAGTTGCATCGGCTCGGGCGGCAGCTCCACCACCATAGCGCTGTCGCAAAACGCACACCGCTCGGCTTGTTTGCTCGACATGGTGCGCGCGCCGCAGTTCTTGCACTGAATTTCTTTGCCTGCGTTGCTCGTCGGTGCGACTGGCCCAGCGGTACCGGCTTGGGCCAGCGTGGCTTTGTAGTCGTTCTCGACGATCGGCGCCGGGCTTGCTTCGACTGGCTCGGCGTGGCCGCAGTGGGCGCAAAGCATCGAACCCGTACCGGGGCCAAATACGGTGTTCGCGCCACAGTTGACGCACGGAAATTGATTGATTGCAGCCGATGATGCGCTCATGGGTTAATGACAGCTGCCGCCGTTGCAATCCACCGTGCAGGTTGCGCCTTCGCTGCAAGCTTGGCCGCAGCTGCCGCCGTTGCACGACATGGCGCAGGTTGAGCCAGTATCGCATGCTTGATTGCAGCTGCCACCGTTGCAGTCAAATGTGCACGATGCACCGGTTGGACAAACTTGATTGCAGCTGCCTTCATTGCATGACAACACGATTGCAGCAGCATTTGGATCTGCGGCTGGCGCGGTCACGGTGGTTGGTGCAGCTGCAGGTTGCGCTGCTACGAAACAACCGGTGAAAAACAGAGATACCGCACCCAGCGACAAGATTGCCTTCATTCAGAAATAGTATCAACGATGGCCGCCCGTCTCAAGCTGCTGCGCCGCCGACGGGCGATGCATCGCGCCTGGCTGCGTTATTGTGACGTGCCGTAACTGTCGATCACGTTGATTGTCCCGATGATGTGACGGTTGAACTCCGCGAGTTCCTCGGCGGGGACCCAGAGTTCGGTGTGTTCGCGTGCACCAACTTGGTGCACGGGGAACTGCGCAACGTAGGCTGCGTCGATTTCGAACTGGAGAACATAACCAGCGCCACTATCCTTCACGTTCCAGTCGCGCGCGATCTGCTGCGCATACGGCCGGTTTGTGACGGGATAAAAAATTGGTTGCTCCGGCAGTCGCGGGGGAAACGCACGAAAGGCGCTTGCCGCAATCAGCTGCAGTTCAGCAGGGCCGACCGGGCGGTAAAGCGTGAGCGTTTTCATAATGGTGTTGTATTTACACTATGAGAACAGGGCTCGGCAACGCTTATTTCGCTGCCGGACACTCCCAGTGCACGTTGGCATTGATGATGCGGTTCGGACCGACTTTTTTGTACGCTGGCCACTGTAGCGAGATTCGCAGATCGGCAGTGGTGCGTTCTCCGTCGATAACCAGCGATGGCTGCG
>JAKQOD010000974.1 GCA_029565465.1 Deltaproteobacteria bacterium | reverse complement strand
GGCGACATGTAGCTGAACTTGCCTTTGAGAATGCCGATCTCACTGGTGAACTTCATCAATGCTTGTGCGATGCCAAAGTCGAGCAGCTTAACGTCGCCATCGTACGACAAGCGCACATTCGACGGTGACACGTCACGATTGACGATGTTCAACGGCCGGCCGTCTTTGGCGCCGAGGCTGTGCGCGAAGTGCAGGCCTTCGGCGATGCGGGCAGCGATATACACGGCGTGTGGCACTGGAATTCGCTGTTGCGTCTCCTGGCAGCGCCGCAGCACTTGGGTCAAATCGCGGCCGCCGATGTATTCCATCGTGATGTAGTGGCGGCCTTCCACTTCGCCAACGTCGTAGGTTTCGACGATGCAGCGATTTTTCAGCATCATCGCGAGTTTGCCTTCACGATGAAACATGTCGATGAAGCGCTCTTCGCGTGCAAGCTGCGGCCGCATCACTTTGACGGCCAGCTGATGCTTGGGCGGCACTTCGTGGATGTAGCGGCCCCGATAGACTTCCGCCATCCCACCGCGCGCTATGAGGCCAAGCAAATAGTGTTTGCCGAATGCCACTGGCTCGGCGGGCGAGCCCGTCGACATTTTGCCTTCCTGCGACGGCCGTTCAGCAACCACGCGCCTAAGCTACCACAATCCGGCGGCGCGTTTACCAGCTTACGACGGTACGTTGGCCGGCTTCGAGTTTGATCATGCGTTTTTCGACGCGACTGCCTAAGTCGTCTTTCACTTCGAGCTTGAGCGACCGTTTGTCGGGCGGCACCGCCACCCCGATCTCATTGCTGGAAATGCCCAGGTCGATCATGACGCCTGGGGCTTTTGGGTTTTCCAGCGAAATCCGGCCATAAGGGTTGGTCAATTTGTTCACAACAATGCCCCACACAAAATCCAGCCTGGCTGGTTTGCCTGGTTCAACCACTGCGTATTCGAACAACGCCATTTCATACTTTGAGGCAAAACACAGGCCTTTGTATGTGCCTGGCGCCACCAACAACCCTGCTGGGGGCAGCTTCGTGGTGACCCGTTGGCGGTTAATCCAAAGCTGTTCACATGGCAAACTTGTGCTGATCAACAGTGTGCCTAAGCTGTCTTTGGCGGTGCTCAATTCGCGGCGCACGATATCGGCATTGGCGCCGAATGGGCGTTGCAGCAGATAGCGGCGATAGAATTCACGTTTTTTCTCTGGCGCCCCCAACTTGTCGTAGGTAGCGCCCAGTTCACGCAAAAAGCCTGGCAGGTCAGGCGCCAACGAATAGCCCATGTGGAAGTACACCAAGGCATCACCATATTGTTTGGCTGCAAATGCTTTGCGGCCAAGCGTAAAGGCTTTTTTGGCGGGTGCCGCAAGTGGCACCAGTTCCAAGCGGTCCGCGAAAGGATCTGGGTTGGCGGTTAAGCGGGTTACTTCGGTGAGTGCTTCGCCACGTGCTTTTTCATCCGTGCTGGCGCTTGCGAACGTGGTCCACACAACTGCTGCCGATTCAAACTGGCCAGCTAGCGTCCACAATGTTGCAAGTCGCGCTGCTTCCGGGCTAGCGGGGCCGCGCGCCGCAGCCAACGCTTGGTAGTAGGGGATTGCAATTGTCCACTTGCGATCTTTGGCTGCGCGTTCAGCATCGGCGATCAAAAATTGCGACAGCGTGTTGCGTGTTGCAACCGTCTTTACCGACGCCACCAAATCCGGCGTTGTGCCGCTGGGTTGGGCATCCGCCGTCGATGACGTGGCTAGCAGCACCATGGTGAGTGCTGCAGCACTCCAGGTTAAGGTCGCACCTTTGATGACAGTTAGCATCTGATCTGACTCCATCGTATCACGAGTTGCCGCTGCGAACGCGGTAGTGTCCGTGTTACTGTTTTGATGCGCGACCAGCGCAGATATGCAAGTTGTCATACTGGAAAGAAACAAATTAGTGGCACGCCGTGCTGCTCGTCACTTCGCAAGCATCGGTGCCACATGCACGCTGGTGGAAGACCCAGCTGCGTTGGCTCCGGCATTGCCAGGTGCGGCGCTATTGTGCTCGGACGCTTTCGACGGCGATTTAATAGTGGAGCTGCTACGCAACCGGCCCGGCTTGCGCGGCTTGTTGTGGACCGCCGAACCGATCAAACGCAGCTTGCGTCACATGCAGGATTGCCCCGCGATTTCGCATGTGTTGGCACGCAAAGACTTCGAAAGCCCGCCGCGGCCGTGGGAGTTGTTGATGGCAGCGCGTCGCATACTCCTGGGTGATGGCGCTCCGCCGTTCACGGCATACCTCGATTGGGGCGCGCAAATTATCTCGTTGGCCGTGAGCACAACGGCTGACCGTGATCGCGCGGTCGGCAACGTGCAAGAGTTCATCGCTCGGTTGCAAGCGCCTAAGCGCGTTGGCGAAATGTTCGGCGAGCTAGCGCACGAACTGTTGATGAACGCGATGTACGACGCACCGGTGGATGCGACCGGACACCCGATGTACGCCGCCGATCGTAAAGCTGAGATCACGCTCTCGGCAGCGCAACAACCGACCGTGTTGCTTGGCACCGATGGCACCAAGCTGGCATTGCAAGTTCGTGATCCGTTTGGTCGCTTGCAACGCAACCACGTTGTCGGTGGGCTGCTGCGTGGCTTGTCTGGCGGTGAAATGGATCAAAGCCACGGTGGTGCCGGGTTAGGCATGATGGTGTGCCACAATTCTGCGGCCGCCATGTTTTTTGACGTTATGCGTGGTCGCGCCACCGAAGTTACCGCTGTGTTTGAGCTTGACCAGAATCTTCGCGAGTTTCGCACCTCTGCCAAATCGCTCCATTTCTTTGCGAGTTAGTTAGAACCCTAAGGGAGTCCATGATGCAACCTGAATCATCACCTGCGCCAGCTGCTGGCGGTCAACCTGGCGTACCCGCGGGCGCCGCCGATGCGAAACTTACCGTCGACAAGTTTGCCGATGGTGACATTGCTTGTTTACGTTTTGCAGGCGCGATCGATGAAAGTTTTGAAGGCAAAAAACTCGCTGGAACCGTCAAAGCTGCGACGTTGATCTTGGATCTCGGCGGCGTCAAAAAAATCTCGTCGTTCGGGATTCGCGAATGGGTCGATTTTGTTACCGCGGTTGGCAAGCTAGTGCAGAAGATCGTGTTGATCGAATGCACCCCAAAGGTGGTGGACCAACTCAACATGGTCGCTAACTTCGCTGGCGGTGGACGGGTGTTCTCGTTTTATGCGCCGTTCCGTTGCGACTATTGCGACTCGGAACATCGGGTCTTACTCCAAGTCGATCGCGATCACGAAGCGATCAAGTCGATGAAGCTGCCGGAACGGTCCTGTCCGTCGTGCAAAGAATCGATGTACTTCGATGAAGACGGCGCCACCTTCTTTTCATATCTGTTGGGCCAAGAGAAATTTGAGCTCGAACCTGAGATCGTTCACTTCTTATCGACCAAGCTCAACTACGCCGTCAGCGATGTCGCGCGCAAATTGCGAGTCGACAAACTGATCGAAGGCCGCGCGACGTTTGTGCGCTTGGGCGGCGATTTGGACCAAAGCTTTCCCAAAGACAAGCTCGCCGAAGGGCTCGAAGGCACAGTCATTTTTGATGTCGGCGGAGTTGGGCGCATCGAGCCTGCTGGCGCAGCGCAGTGGCGCGGCTTCGTGCAGATGGTTTCGCCGTTGGTGAGCGAGCTGTTTATCATTGGCGCGACTCCTCCGTTCGTTGAAAAATTGTGCAACAAGGATGACCTTGGTGCCAAAGCGCAAGTGCTGAGCATCAACTTGCCGTTTCAGTGCAAGACCTGCGCAACTAGTGGCAGCCAATTGGTCGATGTCGCCGAGCACTACGACATGCTCAAGCTTGCGACGGCACCAGACCTCAAATGTGTGCACTGCAAAAATGCGTTAACGTGTGCGGCTTCGGAAGCCTTGATGACGACCTTGCCCGGGTTGCCAATGCCGACTGCGACGGCCGAGCAGCGCAAGCTGATCAAAGAGCTACGCGAACGCAAACCCGAAAAGAAAAAAGTCGCGACCACTGTCGCCGACGCAGCGCAAACTCAAAAAAGTTCATGGTGGTTGCCCTTCGCTGCAGCCTTCGTCGCCGTTGGCCTCGCTGGCGGCGCGTTTTTAGGTTACCGCGCGCTTACGGCCAAAGGCGCCACGGCTGCAGGCTTAGGCAAAAAATTGTCCGCGAGCGCAACTGCACGACCGGCGTGGATTACGGCGGATGTGCCCGGTGGGGCGTACTGTAAAGACATGCCGGACCAATCGTTAGCATGCGTTGGGGTGTCCTCGACCGCAGTCGCGCAAGATGACGCGCTCGATGAAGCCAATGATGCGGCGCTCGAAAGTATTGCCAATTCCGTGGCCGGCAAAGTGGAAGATAAAAAGTGGCGTGCTGCGCTGCCGCCGATTTGGCAGAGCACGCGCCAAGCCAAGTTGGCAGCCTTTGATCGCGAGCCCAACAATACGCAAGCTCGGCGCGAGGTGCGTGACGCGCGCCGCGCGGTGGCTCGCCTGTTGGCCAAAACATCGGCCGGTGCCGTGCCTGCCGCACCAAGCGGCAAGTATTGGGAAGAGTATGAAAGTGGCGACGGCAAACGCTATTTGGCATTCGTGGAGTACACGGTGCGCGGTGCCGATGTCGCGCGGATGGCGAAGAGCTACGCTGAAAATTCGACAGCGTTAGGTGCAGCGGTCGTTGATGTTTTCCCATCATTAGGATGGCGCTATCCGAATATCGGCGGTGGCGCGGTGGTGATGGCGGTTGCCGATGGGCGTCTCAAAACTCGAGGCATCACCGAAGGCTACATCATGCTCGAAGTTCGCGGCCGAGCGGTTCCGAACGCCGCGACCTTCGCCAAAATCGCAAGCGAAGAAATGACGCAACTCGAACTAGTGGGGGGCACGCTGGAGTTGAAAGTTCAGTCGGGTGATACCGAACCTCGCTCCTTCCAAGACACGATCGCCAAAAAAGGCGGCGATGTGGTGCCGCCAACCAACACTGGCGGTCGCAATAACGGCGGTAACAACAGCGGTACCGGTACGCCGAACACCGGCAACGTTAACGTGTGGGATCGAGTCGGTGGCGGCAAGGGGCCATCGCGTGACGATCCGAACCAGTAGCGGCCACGCTGCACTGCGTTGCGATGTCTGACGTCCAAATTCATGACAAGCACGCGGCGGCAGCGTACGATCGTGCGAGTGAGGAAGATCCATCCGATGTCCGCAGCGGCGGCGCGCTTGGTGTTGGCGGGTGCCATCATAGGTGCCATTCAACCCAGCTGGGCGCAACCGTCACCCGATTTAACCCGCGAGTTTCAAGCTGGGGTTGATGCGTTTCGCCTAGGCAAGTACGCGGAGGCCAAAGACCACCTGCAGCGTGCGCGCACGATCGATCCCAAACTGCCGGGGCCGCATCGTTTTCTGGCTGCGGTTGCGAAAGCTACCGGCGACTGGAATGGTTGCATCGAGTCGGCGCGTGAAGCGCTGCGCTTGAACCCACAATCGAACGAGGCTGGCGACACTCGCAAGCTGCACGACGATTGTCGGCAATCGGCAGGGCGGGCTCCGTTTCGCGGCGAATATGGCGATGGTGGTGCGATTGGCGTGAGCAGCAATGTTGCTGGCGCAAGCATTACAATTCGCGGGCTCGGCTACGGTGCAACGCCACTACCGCCGCGCCCGCTGGCTGCTGGCGACATCGATATCGTCGTCGAAAAAGCCGGGTGGTTGCCGGTCAAGCGCACGATTACCGTGTTGCCACTAGTGGTGACCGATGTTGTGGTTGAAATGGAACCTGACCCAACCGCCGCGACGGTTTCGAACGATCTAGGCGTTAAGCCGCCGCCGGCCGCACCTACCGAAGGTTGGGTGGCGATTGGGGCTGGGCTGCGTGGCTTGCCGGGCTTTGCGATTGCCGTCGACGGCAAGCCGGTGACGCTGGACGCCAAAGGCGAGCTAACGTTACCACCAGGCGAATACACCGTTGAGATTACGGCAACCGGGCGCGATGCCATGCAACGTCGTGCCCGCATCGCCAAAGGCCAAAAGCGTCGGATCGATGGCGAACTGGTGGTCATCAGCCAACGCGAGCAACGCGAGTTCCGCGGCCATATCTTTTTGGCAAGCGGTGCAGCGCTGGCAGTCGGCGGCTTTGCAACTATGTTGTTAGCCAAGCAGGCCGACACCGAAGCCCGCGATATTCTGCGCATCGAAAAGGGCCGTCCAACTACGATTCCGTTGGATCAAACGACGCAGATCGAAGCTTTGCATACGCGCGCCGAATACAACGATGCGCATGATCGCGCCAAACGATGGGCATTGATTTCGAACATCGCGTATGGCGCAGCAGTTGTGTCCGCTGGGGTTAGTGTTGGCTATTTGTTTTTGGCGCGTCGCGAAAAACGAATCAGTGCGCCGCCCAAACTTGCCGTGTTTCCGATTGTTGATGCCGCCGGTGGTCGTGGCGCAGTTATGTCCGTGGAAGGAGCGTTGTCATGGTAGTTCACGAAGCTTGGCAACGGGTCCGATGGCCACTGTTGATCGGCCTGCTGGTTGCCTGCGTGGCCGGCAGTTGCTCGTTATGGAGCGACTATTCCGATGGTAATACCTGCGCGAAGAACGAAGACTGCTTTCGCGCCCAAGGCGAAACTTGCAATTTGTCGACGAAAAAATGCGAAAAAGGCCAAGGCGTTGATGCGGCTACTGCCGTTCGTGTGACGGGAGCGCAGCCATGAAGCGCGTCGTCACAACGGCGTTCGCCGCGGGGCTCACATGCAGTAGCGCTGTTAGTTGGGCCGGTGGCTTGGCACGCCCGAACGGCTGGGGGCCGCAGAACACGTCGGTTGGCGGGGCGGGGACCACCATGGTCGATGACCCAACCGCGGTTTTCATCAATCCAGCGGCCCTCGCGTTTGCACATCCGCAAGTTATGATCGGCGGCGAGTACATTGTTGCGCCGCGAACATACACGCCGATTGATGCAGCTGGCGTGCGAGGCGACGACCAAAGCACGACGCCGAAGGCAGCCGTGCCGCTGGTTGGCGCCATCGGTCGGTTTTGGCACGGCGATCAACCGTCACGGTTCACGCTGGGGGTGCTGGCGTTGAACACCTTTGGTGGCAAGTTGTCGTACCCCAAGATGAGCGTTCCAGCCATCAATGCGAGCCAAGATGCATTGCTTGAGTTTTTGGTGGGGACCAGTTTTGAAATTACCGACAAGCTCTCGATTGGCGCTTCGTTGCGGGTTGGCTTGGGCTTGTTTTCGTCGGATGTTACGGATTTGCCGATTACCGCCAAAGTGGAAGCGAACGGCCTTGGCGTCGGGATGACGTTTGGCGGCATGTTTCGCCCCAACGATCGCGTCAAACTGGCTGCCGTGTGGCGCAGCCCCTTAACGGTGCGCACCTCGGGCGATTCGGTCATTCAATTTCCATCGGGCGCAAGCTCACAACTGGCCGAGCATGTGCAGCGCTGGCCACAGCAAGCCGCTGTGAGTGCAGCGGTGGACGTTACGCCGGCCTTAACGGTGGCGTTGCAAGCGGATTGGTCGGAGTGGTCTCGCGTCCAACAGTTGGCGGTTGAATTGCCCAAAAATCCACCCTTGAACCAAGTCTACAATGTGGCGTGGAAAGACAGTTATGCCGTCCATCTTGGTGGTGAATTCCGCATCAATCCACGGGTCAAGCTCCGCGCTGGTGGCTGGTACGATACCAATGCAGTACCCGATCGGACCATTGAGCGGCTGTACTTAGATAACAACAAGATTGGTCTGTCGTTGGGCTCTGGGCTGCGATTTGGTGCCTGGGGTGTTGATGTGGCAGCAGATGTAGGTTTGCCAAATAAACGCACCATTGCTGACAATCGAGCCGCCAACGCGAGCTGGCCAGACATGCAGAATCGTGCGCCAGGCGAGCACAGTGGCTCAATTTATACCGGCGAACTGACGGTTCGTCGCATGTTCTAAGCGGCTCAATCGGCAACTGTGTTTTGGACAAACGTCCAAGAAATACAAAGTTTTCGGTCGCCGAATTGACCCCAAGTCCGTAGCCCGATATCCTTCGTGCTGCCAATGTTGGGAAGTTGGCACGTAACCTTATGAACACACCAAAATTGTTCGCGTCATTGTCTCAGGCGGCACACCAAGCGCCGCGGAGCGCAGCGTTGCACTCATTGGGGTTGGCTCTCGGATTTGCAGCTGCAGCATCAAGCGCTGGTTGCGTCGACGAGTTCAAAGGCTCCAACGTGCAGATCGATTTCGCGGCTGCGATTCCAGCGCAAGATCGGCCAGGCGTGCCATTGGTCGCAGGCCACGTGCCAGCCAATGCACATTTTCGCTTGTACGCCATATCGGAAACCAAAGACGAACAAGGCGTGGTGACAGCGTCGTCATTGTTCGAACTCCAGCGCTTTGAAATTCAAAACGTGCTGAATCTCAATTCGCCTTGTTTGATCGACGAGGACCGGCGCTCGCGTTATCGCGGCGTTCACGTGTTCCAGATCGCCAATCGAATCGCGAATGACACGGGCATCACCGACATCGCGAATCCACCCGTCGAATCGCCCGAGCGTGACTTGATCGAGCTTGCAACCGCACAAGAGCGGGTGAGCCGCGCACGCACCGTTGGTGCGCAAGTCAAAGCCATTACGTCCGCATCATCGGTGAACTATCCAACCATTGGCACCAAGTGCTCTGATGCACCGGATTTCGACGACACGTTGATCCCGCCGCCGAATTGCGCTGACGACGAATCGAACCGAGTGCGGTTGTTGCGTTGCCAAGAACTTTGGGCTGCGAATCCAGATTTTTACGAAGGCCGCGACAGCATTTTGGCATCGCCGCTCAACGGGACCTATGCTGGCGTGGTGGTGGGCCGCAATCCGATCAATCAAAGCGCCATCGGCGGCTCGCAGTTCTTCGTCGATGAAGCGCTCGGTGGCTTTGGCGCCTTTGCGGTGTACTGGCAATACGATGATGCCGACGGCGATGGACAGCCCGACTATCCAGCCACGGTGCCGGTTGCAGATCGCTCGGATGTTGGCCAGCTTTATATGTATGGAACCTCAAGCACGGTTACGCGCGGGGTTCAAAAAGTCCAAATGCGCTCAATTACTAACGCTGCGCTTAGCGCCAACATGGCGATTTTTGCAGACCTAGGTGAAGACAATGTTCATTTCTAGTCGGAGATCACCCAACATGCTTTCGAAGATGGCGCAGACACGTGGAAAACTTGGCAACCTTGGCCACGGCCTCGTCGCAGCCAGCGCATGTGTGCTGTTAAGCACCAGCGTAAGCTGCAACGAAACGCAATGTGGCGACGGCACGATTGAGCGCAACGGCAAGTGCGAGCAAGCGGACAACAATACCACTGCTTCGACGTGTGGGGCGGGGACGACCCTGCGTGGCGATAAATGTGAACCGATTTTGCCGCCAACCAAGTGCGATCCAGACACCACTGCGCCGGACACCGATCCAGTGACGGGTGTCGTGACTTGCATTGGTACCGGTGGTGGTAGCTGCAACAGTCCGTTGGCATGTCCAACCGGCGCGCCTGGCAAGATGACGATTTGCGGTCGCATCTTTAACGTGGACGATGGCAGTAACTTTGCTGCCGCAAACCCAACCGCAACCATGTGTCCAGCCGGCAATGGCGCAACGACGGGGCCATGCGCACTGCAAGTTAATCCCTACGATGCGATTCAGTTTTCGCTTAGCCCTGGCACTGCTTCGCCACTACCATCAAGCAGCATCTACATCGACGACTGCGGTCGTTACAAAATTACCGACATTACACTGGGCTCTGCGACCTTTGTGGGGCTCGGCCTCGACGACCGTAGTGGTCTTGGCCCAACTGGGTTAACCGTAACAAGCGGCGCTGCAGTGCCAGCCGCAGCGGGTACGGCCTTAAAAGATCTCGATCTTTACGTCGTCAAAGGCTCCACGATCGTTTCATGGACCGCCTCGGGCGGCTTCGCTAACTCGATTCTCGCTGGCGGCGTGTATCTCAACGTGTTCAAAGGCGCATCAACCGGCACCACGTTCGCGCCAGGCGTAACCATTACGCGTGGTGGCCAAATGCAGCCAGCTGATGATTACTACTTTGCAGCGAATGATGCGATGCGTACGACCATCGACCCAGCCGCCAATGCAACCGGCGTCAATGGCACTGGTATCATGGTGAATTCTTCATCGCTCGGTGCACACGGTGGGACTGGCGGTATCCCTGCCACCTGTGCATGGGAGACTAAAGTTGGTGCTTCGATTCCAGGCATCGTGCTGGTTCAAACCCGTCGCCCAGTTAATGCAACTGGCCAAACGTGTCCCCTCTGATGCGCACGTCCAGCGTCAAGTTCCCGCGCTCCAGCGGCCGCTGGTTCGCTACTCGGTTTGCATGTTCGGTTAGTGCTTGCGCACTCGTAATCACCGCTGCCGCGTCGACGGACATGGGTGGTGTTGCCTATGCTGATAACACGGGCGGCATCGATTCGATTTTGTTCCGGCAATCCTACGACAATACCGGCGTCTACATGCTCGATGGTGCGCGGCTCATGCCGACCCGCGATATCTCATGGAAGGTCCTGGTTAGTTACGCCCAATCGCCACTCGATGTTGCCATCCCAGGTATTGGGACAGCAGCCGGCGACACCGGGCGTGATTCGGTGCTTGGTACCATGGCGAATGTCGACATGTCGTTCGCGATGACGCTGTCGAA
>JAKQOD010000924.1 GCA_029565465.1 Deltaproteobacteria bacterium | reverse complement strand
TTGATAGCTGCCCGAGCCTTTGAACAACATATGTTCAACCGCATGGGCTACGCCGCCAGCTGCCGCTGGTTCATCGGCCGAACCCGCGCCGATCCATGCCTGCACAGCAACGAGCTTGCTCGCCGCATTCGGCGCCACCACGACAGCGGCGCCGTTATCCAATCGATATGTGGTGACCTCGTTCACGTTGTTTTGGTCTCGAATACGGGCTGCAGCGGGGGCGGCCCACAGCAAGGCGGCCAGCCCCGCCGCCACGCGATCGTAGCCGTGGCGGTTCTGACGAGGCACAGTTTTGCTCATCGGGAAAAAATCATACCTAATTCAGCGGCCTGTCGCGTTTTTTAGGCAACCGTGACCGCCGTCACCGCCAAAATGAGGCCACGTCATGCAATGCGAGGTATGATTTTGCCATGCAATCTTCAACTGTTGGGCCGGCACACCGTTTGTCAGGTGTTTGCATTATTTTTGCTGCAATCGGCGGTGCCAACCTCGTTGGTTGCACCAGTGACCCAGCCGATGTTGCAGGCTCTTACACAATTGCGCTGACCAATCGCGAAAACGGCTGCAATTTGAACAATTGGACCGTTGGTGCACAATCCCAGGGGGTACCAGTCACTATCACACAAAGCGGCAGCACCGCCTCGGCGGATGTGGGCGGCTTGGCGCGCGTCGCGCTTGATCTTGCATTGGCCAACCATGTTTATACGGGCGACGTCGATGGCAATGACATGACGCTGAAGATCATCGGCTCGCGTGCAGGCCAACAAGGCACCTGTGCTTACACGCTTAACAGCCAAATCGACGCTACCTTAAGCGGCGACGCGCTTGCTGGCACCATCAAGTACTCGGCCGCCACCAACGGCAACACCGATTGCGGCACGCTCACCGGCTGCGTTTCAACCCAAGACTTCAACGGCACCCGCCCGCCGCGCTAGCCGTGAGTTCACCCACCAAAGCGCCTTTGAGTGGCACCCCGCTATTGCGCACACCGCGCTTGTTGCTGCGTGGCTTGCGTCCATCGGACGCGCCAGCCGTAGCCGAAGGCTCAGGTGACATCCGCGTTGCGCAATTTCTCACCGATGTGCCCACGCCCTATCCCGTCGAGATGGCTGCACAATGGATCATGCGCCGCATCGAGCGCGGCGCCATCGGCCGTGGCCCGACGCTGGCGATTACGCTTGTCGACGAAGGCCCGTATGGTCACACCCTCGGCACCGTCGCGTTGCGCATTCACAAACGCGATCAACGCGCGGAGCTGGGCTATTGGTTGTGTGCCGACGCCTGGGGCCAAGGCATTGCCACCGAAGCCACCCATGCACTAACCACATGGGGCTTTGGCACGGGCCTAGCGAAAATTTACGCCCGCGTCATCGCAGGCAATGCGGCGTCCGTGCGCGTGCTCACCAAGATCGGCATGCGCCAAGAAGGCCTCTTGCGCAATCATCTGCGCAAAGGCAACAAGCTACTCGATGTGCTCGAGTTTGGTGTATTAGCCAGCGAATGGCCACCGCGCGACAAGTAGGCGCCTCACGCGGCAATCACATTGCGAACCAATGTACTCCGCGCCCGTTTGCAGTAAGATCAGCCAATGTCGTTGTCTCGTCAACGGTCAGTCGTAGCAGCAGTTGCCACGTCGCTGGCCACCGCGCTCGGCTTCTCCGGCTGCAACCTAGTTTTTCGTTCGACGCCAGCGGAAGCTGACGCCGCGACGGTCAACGTTGACGCCACAACGGACGGCATGCCAGGCACACAACGTATTGATCTGAAGTTCGGCAACGCGACGTCGACCGAAATCGAAGGTGAAGACTCAAGCGTTTCCAACGATGCCCTACATCTTTGGTTCATGACCGTCACGACGCCGACAGATCGAGACATGCAGCACGCGCAGCGCGCGACGGCCAACGCGCTTTTTGGCACCGTAAAGCAGCTGGACAATGTCGATACGGGAGCCAACGAAGTCGACGGTGCCATCATGGAGGATCAGCTTTTTATACTTTACGCGTCGAACGCCGGCCCTGGCACAAACGGCGCCACCCAAATCCTGCAAGGTCAACGGCAAAATCCAGCATTGGAATTCACGAGCATCGAGGATACTAACGTTGGTTTCTCTACTTTTAGCGGCTTCGATGCTTCGCCCGACGGCTTGCAAATTTTCTATGTTGATAGCGGCGGTCTAAAATCCAAAAGACGCACCACCCGCGACAATCTCTCTTTTTCCGAAGGGCCGGCGACCAAACTCAGCGACGGCAATATCAGCTACCCAACCGTTTCCTTCGATCGGCTCGAACTTGTTTATGTCAGCGCCGATGGCACAAGTCTCATGCGCGCGTTGTTGTCGGCAGACGGCAGCACGTACGGTGAACCGCAGGTGCTCGACGTCGGCGCGACCTGTGGAACCATCAGTGGCCCTGACTTCAGCCCGAACGCCATGTTGCTGACGTTTACGTGTGACAAAACGATCTACGTCGCGCGTCGCCCAGCGCCGTAGCGCAATCGCGCAATTTTGCCAACTGCGCCAACTCCATAATTCCTCTACAATTGCATTGCAGCATGAAAACTCCCTCAACTCGGAGTCGTCATGAACATGCAATCGAAACAACGCTGCTTGCTTTTCGTCACCATCGGCGCACTGGCGGCCTGCGGCTCCGACGCAACCGATGGCCCTGATGCGCCGACGGACAACCAACCTGCCGTGGACCCTGCCCATTTTGTTGCAGGCGGCTTAAAAGGTGCCATCACCACCACCAGTTGTACGCTTTCCGGAGGCACGACGACAACCTGCTACAAGATCGTCACCGTCGGTGCGCCGAGCAACCGCACGGTTGGGCCGTTTTGTCCAACCAAGATCACCGACGGCAGCGTTGCAGGTATGTGGATCGAAGGCGGCAAAACGTATGATCTAACCGGCGATTTCATTGCCAACCTTGCAACCTTTTACAACGACACCAAATGGAAGCTGTACGACGCGGCAGGCAACATCAATGTCACCAACAGCCAAGTTGCTTGCGAAGCCGCCGCGCGCCCCGACGTTGATCCAGCGTATCAAAACTATTGCGTTGAGTGCGCATTGTCCTACTACGGCGGAGGCGTAGAGCGCACGTTCTTGATCCCCGTCAATCCAGTTGCCCGCAAGAGCGGCACAGGCTCCGTCGGCATGGGCGGCGTTGGCGTCGCATTTGATGGGATCGTGCTCGACGGCCCGGCCCCCGTCACTGCGATCAAAGCTGCGCACACCATCGCAGCGTTTGACGATTGCGGCGGCCACATCAACGCCCACGCTGGCTATCACTACCATGCAGCCACTGGTTGCTCGCCGAGCGTTACTGCCGCCGACGGCCACGCTGCGATAATCGGCTATGCACTCGACGGTTACGGTATGTACGCACTCGCCGATGCATCGGGGGCCGAACCAACCGGTTTAGACAATTGTCGCGGTCATAGCGATGGCACGCGCGGCTATCACTATCACGTTGCCAGTGCTGGCGAGAACATGTTCATTGGTTGCTTCAAAGGTGAACAAGGAACTGCCAATTGAGCGCCGCGCGGCTCGCATTGACAGTCGTGGTGTTCGTGCTGGTCCTTGGCCTTCCAAGCCCAGCGTCCGCGCACGATAGCGGCGACGGCAACGCGTTCATGTGGCGCGCGTGCGATGGGCGCCAGCTCGACGACACGTGTGCGTTCCAAAACGCTGTACACGATTTGTACCGTGGCACGTGCCAATCCATGTCCAATGCGTTGGTCTGCGTGCGCAACCAGCCAATCGAGCGCGCTGCGTCGCAGCTACCGAACCGCATGGCCAGCAGTAACGCGCAGTCTCCGCGTTGGTGGCAATGGCTCGCGATGGCTGGGGTGTTGGCGATTAGTGGCGCTGCAATGGTCGTGTTGCATGCCGGCAAGCGCCAACGTTAGTTGCCATTCTCCGAGTCGGCGCGTGGAAACGTGATGTAAAAGTCGCCTTCGGTCGGAATCACAATCGCGCCGCTGCGCGCCACTTGATTGATGTCGAGAAACTCTTCGATCGTCAGCGCCAACCGTTTGGGATCAACCGGCTTGCACAGCGCCGCATTCATGCCAGCGTCGAGGCAACGCGCGACGTCGTCATCGTTGCCGTTCGCAGTCATCGCCACAATCGGCACCTGTGACGCAGCATCTGGCAACGCTCGAATCGCACGGGTGGCAGTTAAACCATCCATTACGGGCATCTGC
Source organism: Deltaproteobacteria bacterium (assembly GCA_029565465.1). Taxonomy (GTDB): domain Bacteria; phylum Myxococcota_A; class Polyangia; order Haliangiales; family Haliangiaceae; genus JABFXX01. Next base: position 4,844 of record JAKQOD010000924.1, on the reverse strand, counting down.
ATATCCATGAACACCAGGTCAAAGTGCTGATGTTCGAGCAAATGCACAGCCGCCGCGCCGTCGTTCGCACATTCCACCATTACGTCGGGGAAACGTTTTTGAATAAGCCGCTTGGCAATCATGCGATTGAGATCATGATCATCGACCACCAGAATTCGACGCACCAAACGCGGCTCGATGCAGGTCGCTGCAACCGGCTTGCTTTCCGTCGTCGGATCCGCAAGTACTGGCGCTGGCGCGATCGGCAGTGTCAGCATGACGCGAAATGTGCTACCGCGCCCGAGTTCGCTCGACACCGAAATCTTTCCGCCCATCAGCTCGACGAGGCGTTTGGTAATGCTGAGCCCAAGGCCGGTGCCACCGTAGTTGGCAGCGATCGCTTCATCGGCTTGGGTGAAATCAGTAAACAGTTTCGCCATCGTTTCAGAGCTCATGCCGATGCCGGTGTCTTGCACTTCAATTTCCATGCGCCACTGTGTGCCGTTGGCAACTTCGATACCACGCACCATCAGCGACACCTCGCCGGCCGGCGTGAACTTCACAGCGTTGTTAAGCAGATTCAACACAATCTGTGTCAACCGTCGGCCGTCGCCGTGCAAGCGTGCTGGCAATGCAGCGCTGACGTGCAAGCGCAAGCGCTCGACGGTATCACTGTGCAGCCCTTGCGCATTGCGCACCATCGCAAACGCTGCGGCGATCGCTTCGCGTGCATCAAAGTCGGAGGCAACCAGCTGCAACTTATTTTCGCGCAGCTTGCTGAGATCGAGCAAGTCATTAATGATCGACAGCAAGTGCTGCGACGCCACTTGCAGCGCACCGATCAGCGGCACATCGGCAGGGCGGGTTTGCGGGCCAGGCCGCATCAGTTCACTGATGCCCGCAATTGCGCTCATCGGGGTGCGCAGTTCATGGCTCGCTGCTGCAAAAAAACGATCACGCGCTTCCTGGGCGTGTGCCAGCCGCGCGTTGGCTTCGCGCAACGTTTGCTGCTGCGCGCGTTGCTGTTTAACGTAGTGCGCGTGATCATGCGCCAGCACGACAAGCACCAACGTGCCCAATGAAAACATCGCAATCACAGTCACTCCGTTGAGCACTACTACCGTCGAGTTTGGCAACGCTGGCGGCGCCCAATGCGTCGCAAACAGCAACACCAGCAAGCTCATCGCCGCCATTGCCAGCAGCGTGGTGACAACCCACGCGCGCAGGTAACGCCAGCCACACAACGCCACGCCTACCGACGGCGGGAACATGAAGTACGCCAGCGTCAATGGAAAGGTGCCAACCACACTGGCCACCCCAAACACGATTGCCGCTGTACCAATGCCAACGCCCCGCGCTGCGAACCGCGTCACCGACCCGCCTCGAGTTACACCTACATACAAACTCACCAACAGGCTCAACCCCGCCACGCTGTTTACCCATGCTGGCACACCAACGCCCACCGCAAACCACACCGTCGCAAACGTTGCCAACAACGTGAACGCCAACACATGAAACCATACCGTTTGCTCAAACTTTGTTTGCATGCCCGTTTACGCCTCCCTATCAACCGACACGATTGCGACGATTGCGACGATTGCGACTACCGCAAACACAGCAAACACTATGCCGCCGGTACGGCTTTGGATCGGGGCTAAATCGTTGCTGCGCTTCGTGTCGAAACAACGGTGTTCCACATTGATGCATCGTGCCCCCGCAGGCTTTGCGTCTGGCGCGATACGAGCAGCAAACGCTGCGCATATTTTCGTCCCATGGCCCTAGCAGAGTGCCTTCACGGCCTGCGATTGGGAGTTACAACTTCGTTACATATGCGCTCGCGCAGTTTCCGACGACAACTCGGTGTGCAAATTTTGGACAAACAGGTGCACGCGGCCGGCCGTTGGCGTAGGCGCGCTGCGCCGAATGTGGGTGGACCACCGAGTAGCGTGCCATCGCGTTTCGCAGTAAATTTCTGACCATGCTCCACCTCCAGCGCAGCCTGTTCGCAATTGCGCCATTTGTAATGCTGGCGGCCGGCTGCAACGTTTTCTTCAAAGAAGCCGATAGCGACGCGCCGCGAGTAGACACCGCGCCGCGAACGGATGCGCCTGACAGCAACGCTCGCATTAACTTGCCGTTTGTAAATGTTGAGAACACCAACATCGTCGGTGCAGATTCGGGCATATCCCCAGAAGGCCTTGAACTGACGCTGGTGGGATATCAACAGCCGTATCAGATCTATCAAACCACACGCGCTACACGTGCGGCAGAATTTAGCGTGCCTCAAGTGTTGTCGATCAACAGCCCACAGAACGATATTGAACCCGCGATTACCGCCGATCAACGGCTGCTCATCTTCGCAAGCGATCGCAAAGACAACGGCTACGAGCTATTCCAAGCTACCCGCGCAACCGCGCGCGATGCGTTTGCGAATCTAATGGCACTTAACCGTACGTTTGCGGACTTCAAAGGCTTTGATGCAAGCCCCGATGGGTTAAAGGTTTTCTACGTTGACGACGGATTCCTTCAAACGCTCACTCGCCCCACGATCATGGACAACTTTGTGCTGGGGCCAAAGTTCCGGCTGAGTGATCCAAGCGTGAGGTATCCAACTGTCTCGTTTGATGGCCAAGAACTTGTCTACTCAGCCAATAACCAGTTGGAGCGCGCCTTGTTCGACGCTCAAAGCAACCAATTCGGCGCGCCGCAACCACTTTCATTCGGATCGGGAGCAACCCTGTGCCCCAATGCAACGGATCCTGACTTCAGTCCCGATGCAATGGCACTAACCTTTAGCTGCAACGACGGCACCATACGCATTGCCTCGCGCGTTGCACCGTAACTCGCCTCGCTGTGCGAGACGGCGCGCGCGCATGCTACGCTGATGCAATGATGCGAGCGATCGCCGTTGTGTTACTTGCAGCCTCGTGCACGCGGCAAACCGTGGTCGTGTATCCGTCCGTGCTTGCCAACCAGGCCACGGGCCTTGTCCATCAAGGCACCGCAACCGTCTATGGAACCAACGGCAAACCATCGCGCGTTGCTGCCACCGACTACACCAACGTGTTGATCGCTGACGGCGATTTGCAGCGCCCCCTGCATCTGACGATTCGTGAACTCGTTGCCGGTTGCGAAACCGATCTTAACGCGCCCAACTGCCTAGCTGGCCACACCAGTGCTGCGCCGATTACCATCGACCAAGGCACCCGTTTTAACGGCCCCAAACTCGCAACCGGCATTACCTTCACCGCCATCGCCGGCGGCTTCGCTGGCTGCCTCATCGCATGCGAAGGCGCCGCCGAGCTCCGCAGCGACCTCGCCATCGGCGGCCTCGTCGTCGCCGGCACCTTGGGTGTCTTGATGATTATTTTGGCAACGGGTGGAAGGGATTAGGGCGGCGCAGTTGCGCGAGGAGGCGCATCGACCGCCGCGCAACTAATCGATTGCAAGATCACTCCTGAGGGCCGCCACAAAATCCGTGAGCTGGATATTCGTGATGATGCGCCACTTACGCGCAATCGCCGACGATGCTTTGCGTGCTAGTTCGAGACTTCGCTCGCTTCGAATATGGCTATCCAAGATATCATCCACCGCGTCGCTGCCTGTTGGCGGACGCAAGCGCTGCGCTGCGAGATGCAAACGCAATCGGGCGCCTTTCAATGCGACATCGGTGCCGCGTTGCGGCGCTACTTCATCCAGCGCGGCAATCGCATGATCGAGCAGCCACCCAAAGCGTGCTTCGTAACCCAGTTGCGCGAGCTCAGCATGCAAACGCGGCAGTGCGATGCGTTCAATGTTCCGCACCAACACCGCAGGCAGTGATGCAATTTGCCGCGACGACCCGGCCAAGAGCGTTTCACGAATCGCAGCGTGCGCGTTGTGCAACGCATCGCTCGGCGTCGCCGCAGTGCTTTCACGCAACCTCTGAGCGCCCAAGTACGCAAGCGCATTTTGTAACTGCGTCGCGTAGTCTGTTTTCTCTGGTGCCGCAAACTCGCTCACTGGCACATTGAAGATACGCAGCAACACCAACAGTTGCTCCGCTGTGAACGAGCCATCACCCCGCTCTACTTCGCTCAGCCGACTCAACGACACCCCCAACTCCTTCGCCAGCTCTTGCAACGTCCAACCACGCGCCACTCGTAACGAGCGCACCTTGCTCGCAATCCGTTCGCGCGACTTGGAAATTTCGGCTATGGCGACACTCATTGGAGGCTTCCTGTGAGTTGAGAGTATCATAGTTTTTTCGATATTTCGAAAAACTTTACGCCCCCATAGCTACAGCGTGTTTTGCCTGGTCAGTGCTTATGCGCAAGCAATTGAAAGCGGTTGGTCATCCCAACTCACCGCTTCGACGGTCCGCGCCGCCCTGCTTGAATTGGGACGACTGCGCAGCGGCCGATATTCTGCCGTCCTCTTGACGGATCCGACCGCAGCAGCTCGCGGCGTTACGCCCTAGGCAACCAACCCTTCGAAGTGCCGCACATAGGCATCAATGCGCCACGCCAATACCGCTTGCAGTCGTTGCGCAGCACTCGCGCCAACCAAATCAGTGACGGTCTCAAGCCTGCTTACGCATCTACCGATTTTCTTCCAACCATTCTTCGCAGCCTTCCGTGAAAGATTGTGACTGATTTTCGCATTGGGACGGGTCGTCAGCGTCGATTTTCTCGGCCCATTTGTAGCCGGCGTCGTGGCCACTTTCGTTGTTATCACCGGAATCGTCATCATCAGTCGGCCTTGTCCGCGCGGCTGGACGACGTGGCACGGGTCGAGGTGGCGCAATGGGTGCGGGCGCGGCGATCCGTTCGCATTTCAAAATATTCCCTGCCCCCAACTGGCTGGTCTCTGTGGTTTTCTTGGTG
>JAKQOD010000919.1 GCA_029565465.1 Deltaproteobacteria bacterium | reverse complement strand
GTAGCGCCCGCCGGCAAGCACAGCGAGCACGGCAGAAACCCAAGCACGGCCGCGCCACAGTCGCGCGGGGCGCTAGCGTTGTCGCCGCGCCAAGTACCGCTCGGCTTTCGCTGCCGCGTCGTCAGATAACGACCAACTGCGGCCGGTCGGCCACGCAATGCCTTTACGCCGCAGCCACGCCGACGAATACGGATCGATCCAGTGTTTCGCTTCGAGGATCTGCCGCGCAACGTCGAGGTGTTTAGGCGCAACTGAGATCCACGCCGCTTGCGGTTGCGTGCGTTCAGTTTCCAATCGCTCCGGCGGAAATGCCTCGGGTACTTGACGCCATTCGAAGTTCACTACAACACTCGACTCAATCTATCGTCGGTCGACGTTGCACTTCGGAGTTGAACCCGCCAGGTCAACCAATCTTTTAAAAATTGTGGTTGCCCAGTAGCATCGACACCGCGACCTGGCCTCGACACGGGTACCTGCCTCGACACGGCGACCTGCTTCGACACGGCGACCTACTTCGACACGGGCGTTTGCCCTCGTCACCGTGACTTGTCCTCGTCACGGTGACCAGCCCCAGCCCCAACACCAAACATACCAACAATAGAGGAGCGCGCCGCCTCGATAGTTCGTTCGCGCCGACGGACGGCGCAGCGCCGTGCCCGTGACGCGGTCCGTGCCCGTGACGCGGTCTGTGCCCGTGACGCTGTCTGTGCCCGTGCCCGTCCGTAGCCGTGCCCGTGACGCGGTCTGTGCCCGTGACGCTGTCTGTGCCCGTGCCCGCGCCGCTTACTCCCTCACAAAATACGCTGCCGTCGCGCCTTCAATCGCCCGCCGTGTGCCTTGCTCTACACTCAGCTCGACCATGTATAGCTTCCCGCCCTGGCTGTCTTGAAAAATACCAAATCGACCATCACTGCTAACGTCGACGAGCAAATCGACCGCTTCGGCCACCACCCGCGACGCTGATCCTTCGAGCAAGTACGTCACACACTTGCGCTTGCAGCCTTCGTAAGCTTTGCCATCCTTCGCCGCATGGTCGGTGAAATACACGCCTTGCGTCGACGATCGAAACCCTTGCAGCGCAAACGGTAACGTCAAGTTGGTGGCCCGTTTCACTACCGTGCGCTTGCCCGTCGGCAACGTTGCACGCTCGATGGTGGTCTCAAGCAAGCGTCGATCCGGTGTTTCGCGTTTGGCAACGTACACAATGTCATCGCCCACCACGGTCGGCGGCTGATCTTCCGCGTTCACGGCAATTCGAACTGGTGCGGCCGCGATGCGTGCACTCGACGGCTGCCAACTTGTCACATGAATGCCTTTGCGCGACACATACAATGCACGTTGGTGCGCTTCATCAAGCGTCAGTGTAGTTGCGATCTCGGGCCCCGCGATCTCGACGCGGTCGCTTTGGCCAAAGGTGTAGCGCGCCAACGTCGTTCCGCGATTGCGCAACGACTCGATGAATACGTACTTGCCACTACTGGCAAACATCTTGGCTGCAATGATGCAGCTGCCACGTTTGTTCGATACGCACGCCGGATCGCCCGGCACTTCCGCAACGACGCCGTTGCGATCGCCAAAAATTAACGTGCCCGGCAACGCTCGGTCGCTTTGCCGCGGCAACACCCATCGGCCAGAGTCTGCGTCTACGCGCAATTCGCCATAGTCGTGCTCCCGTAGCTGGCCATTAACGCTTCCGTCGACAGTAATCAGATCTTTGGTCGGCATGGCAAACAGCACCTTGCGGTTGCCGGTTGCATCGATCTTGACCACGGCATGATCAACAATCGCGATGAACGCTGGGCCGCCAAGCGCTTGGTCGAACCCGAGATCCTCCGACTGTGCGTGCGCCAGGCTGACGAAGAGTGCGGCGGCGATGCCCAAAGTACCTGTGAACGTTGCTACTGAAATTCGCATAGTACGCATTAAAGCAATCCTTGCGCCAACGTCGATCGCGCACTGCCGGCGCCTTTGGCGCCCCGCTAGCCGCGTATCCGTACCTCCACGGATGGCCAATATTCACCAAAGCTTCGCCATAACTCCGTCGAGGATTCGGCATAATTCGCTTTATGCGCCACCCCGGCGCGCATAGCATAGTGCCGCGCCGAGGTGGCAGTTGTACTCTTTGTTCACGTTGCATTGTGATGCCCCGTTCACGCTGAAAATAATACAGTTCGTCGCATGTGTCGCCGAAAATGCCAAACGCTCGATGCGTTAGCACCGAGCGTGTTGTTGATGCGCACCTGTTGGTTACTTATTTCACGGCAGCACCCAGGATATAGACAGGATCGTTTGATGAAGGAGCTCCGGTGGCAACGATCGGCAGGCTAGGTGTCGCTACCAAAAACATGCCCGGCTTGAGATTCACGGCCATAATGGCATCGAAGTCCAGCGGGGCCGGCGATGTTTCCATCATCACTTTGCCGCGCGCCATGCACTGTTGTTCATACTCGATTCGGCCGCTTGAGTCGATGCGCTCGATCCGCGTGGTTCGCTCCCAACGCGAACACGTAATTCGTGGTTCTTTCACCGACTTAAATGAAACCGTGCTGACGCTGCCTTTGGTTTCTACCGCCACAACAACGCCAACCATGTGTTCGCCGCCATAGAATTCGCCGCCCGTAACCTGGGCACCTTGAAGCACGTACGCCAGATTGAGATCGCGATTGTCAAATACGATCGCAGCGGCCTGGCGATTCCAACGCGACAACGAAGCGGTACGCGGCCCTCGCATTAAGTTCGGCAGGGACTGATCGAGATTGGATCTTGCGCGTCCATCTACTGCGCCATCGCGACACAACCGCAACGCGGTAAATGCCAGCGATCCGCGTGCGGTGCCAAGCACTGGGTTGAGGTACGCATTTGGTTTCGCATCAGTATTGAATTCTGGGAATTTCGTTGCCGCGACCGCGCTGGTCCACGCCGCCAATGTTTTTTCTTGGCAACCTTGATAGGCCGAGCGGCGATTTGATGTGGCCGCAGCTTCCAACGTTGCGACTAAGTTGCGCAAGTCGACGACTTCAGCCGATGGTTTTGCCCATTCTTTGAATGTTTCGTCTGCGATCGCAATTAGCTTGGCGATGCCGGGGTCGGTCTTTGCATCTGCTGCCAACGTCGCACGTACGGCAGTTACCGCTTGCGACGCCTGCACGACCATTCTGCGCAAGCGCAATCGTGCTGCATCAGAAAGTCCAGTGGTGGAATCGATTTCCTTAAAGCCGGAACCAATATCAATTGGTTCGCGTGACAGCAGAATCATCGAAGCAAGGCTTTGATTGTTGATCTCTGCTGGCGCGTAAGGTGGCGTATCTAGTCCCCACAACTTTCGGACCGCAGCTGCCCGCGTGAGCTGGGTAATGGCCGCACCGACCCGATCTACTTTTTCGTAGCTAAAATGGCCGCTTACTGCTTCGTTCTGTTGTTTGATTGGGCCGTCCTTTACGTCCTCTTCGGACAACCCGTCCGCTCCATTGTCTCGCGGATAACCAACCATCGAACCGAAGTCACGTGCATCCAGATAATTAGCTTTCATCCAAGCGAGGCGCTGCGCATCAATTTTCTTATGTTGCTGGCGAGCTTCTCCGTCGGTTGTACAAAGGGCTTGTCCATAAGCAACAGCGACGTTGGTTAAGCTATCCAAGGTGCGTTTCGGTTCGTTCACTTCGGTTTGCCATGCTTTCAGATCTTGCACGTTGGCCCCAAACATGGAGTTCAACTTGCAGTAGCTCGGTAACCCTGATTTAGCGTCGTCAGCGGCTTGAACTGCTGCTATCGCTTCTGGCGAATCGGCGGGGTTGCCGCTACTGCCCTCACTTGAACTTCCACCTGGCACGCTGCCGCCGCCAAGGCTCTTGCCATTCACTTTGATTAAGCTGCAGCCACTCAACACGGTGGCCAATAACGACGACGCGACAAACAATGATTTTGCTTTGCTCATAACCTGTTCAAACTCCTTGTGGCCCGCCATCGGCGCTGCTGCGTCGACGGTTGCGTACTTCCCGCAGAATTCTGCAGATCTAAGCGAGCAGCGATAGCGCAGACGTCGGCTATATCGTCGCAGGTTGCTGAATTGTTTTAGGAATTACAGCAGGGCTGTAATTTTCCAGAATATCGAACAAAATCAAACAAGTTCGCGGTTTAGGTGTCAGAAGAACTCGCGCGAGCCCACGGCCACACGGCGACCGCCCATGCAATCCCATACAACGCAGCTACTGCACTCAGGGCGTGCATCGCGGTTGCTACCGAGGTTGCATCAGCAATGACGCCAGCCACCACGGCGGATGATCCAATCGCAAGCGTGGCTAAGCCATAGTCGAGCGACATCACACGGCCACGCAATTCATCAGGCGTACGCGACTGCAAGCCGTAGCTCGACAGCGTCCATTGCGCGCCGCCGCCAAGATGCGCCACCGCAACCAACGCAACAATGCCAATCAGCCACGGCACTGATGGCACTAACGCATATGCCGCTGCATAGGTCATGGTTGAAATACCGCACACCCATAGGATGCCACGCACCGACGGTGTGCGACCGGCGAGGCGGCGCGCCAACGGCGGGCCACACATGGCGCCAAGCCCACGTGCGGCCAGCACCAAGCCCAATGCGCGATCTCCGCCGGCAAGGCGCGCCACGATGAGGCCCGGTAAAAGGCCCACCGTGCCGTTGGCGCTGCTGACGCCGACTTTGGCGAGCAACAGACGCAAGGTGATGGGTGATTGCCGCAAGTGTGGCCACAGCGGTGGCGGTGGTGCCGTCGACGTTGCAGCGCGTGCCGCCGTGGTGGTCGCAAACGTTTGCATCGGGCGACGAATGCGCCAAAGCACGGCTGCTGAAATCGCAAACGATGCAGCGTCGATCGCAAACGCTGCGGTTCGGCCCAAGTATGCAGCGGTCAGGCCGCCGAGGCCGGCGCCGACGATCAGCATCGCACCCCACGAGCCCGCGAACATCGCTTGCGCCGTGGTCAAATCTTCGTCGGCAACCAAGTTGGGCAACGCTGCCGACGCCACTGGATCGGAAAACGCTGCACCAACGCCAAGTGCGATGGTTGCTGCAATTGCCAACGGGACGCTGTGCCAGTACGCAGCGCCGATCAAGCTCAACGCCAGCGGCACCCGCAACACATCGGCCAGCAACATGATGCGGCGCCGATCGAAGCGATCGGCCAAGTTGCCTGCGATGGGCGTCGCCAAAAAAATCGGCAAGACCATGGCGGCGTAGGCAAATGCTGCGGTGCTGGCGCGATGGGTAATCTCGGTTAACAGGCTAGCGACGGCAACGAAGGAGAACCAATCGCCTAGCATCGAGATAAGCGCTGCGATGAACAGCCGCCGAAAATCGGGATTGCGGCGAAAGACCGCGATGGCTTCGGCGAACATTCGAACTTCTCAGCGCAGCTATGGACGAAACGGACGTTCGTCTTTGCCGCGTATCGGGTTCGCTAACCGACGTGCGACGGTATCTTGCTCTTCTTTGGTCAAGCGCCGCACGTAAACGCCTGCCGCGTCGATGCTTTTGGCGCCAAAAAAACCTTCAGAAACAGCGTACTCAACTTCGACGATCATGAATGGATCGTCGCCGATCCACATGAGCTCATGCTTGCGCGGAATGCCGACCCACGAGCTAAGCGTAAACTTTTCGCGGGTGCCGTCGTCGTTGAGAACGACCATGGTGATGCGCTCGGTAGCGGTCATGTCGTTGCTAGCTTACCCTGGTAACTTCGGGTTGGCGAAGGTTGGACTCGTTGAATTCGATCGATTTCAAACGATGCGGCCCATTTCGCGATACTCGGCGCGGGCGGCTTCGAAAATATCCGCCGTGCCGATGGAGCGATTGGCCGAAACCGCGCCTAGCGCCGCGCGCAACGCCGCTTTCTTGATGTAGCCGCCAGCCATCACGAATCGCTTGGCGATCATGTCCCAATCGATGTTGGCTTCGAGCGGTACCTTGGGCGGGAACATGCTGATCCACAGCCGCTTGCGCTCGGCTTCTTCAGGCAGCTCGAATTGTACGCTGAATCGGACCCGGCGTTTGAACGCTTCGTCGAGGCCTTGTTCCAAGTTGGTGGCGAGCAGCGTGACGCCATCGTAGGTTTCCATCCGTTGCAGCAAGTAGTTCACTTCTAAGTTGGCATAGCGATCGTTGCTCGATTTGACGTCGGTACGTTTGGCGAACAACGAGTCGGCTTCGTCGAAGAACAACACGGCATGCGAAGACTCGGCTTCTTCAAACACGCGGGCCAGGTTCTTCTCGGTTTCGCCGATATATTTGTTCACGATTTGCGACAAGTCGATACGATACAAGTCGTAACCGAGTTCGCTCGCCAGCAGCTGTGCAACCATGGTTTTGCCAGTGCCGGGCGGCCCTGCCATGATCGCAGAAACGCCGCGGCCATACGGCAATTTTGCAGCGAAGCCCCATTGTTCGAGGAGAAACGGCCGGTGCCGCGCAAACCGCACGACTTCACGCACCGCTTCAAGCGTGTCAGGTGGAAGCACCAAATCTTCCCAGCGAAAGCCGGTAGGGATGCGCTGCGCCAGTGCGCCCAGGCGATGCGAAAACGTGAGGCGCGACGCATCGCTCAAATCTTCGAGGGTGACGTTGACGTTTTTGGGATCGCGCAAGCGCGCCCCAGCCGCAGCGCGCCGAGCCGCACGTGCAATCGCAGCGCCCACGAATGCGTAGCGACCCGCCACGATATCCAAATCTTCGTCGGACGCAATGCCGTTGGGCAGTGCTAAGCGCCAAATGGCTTGGCGCTGAGAATAGGTAGGCACCGGCACTTCAAGTTCAACCAAGTCGGCGACGGCGCCAGCGAGCCAGGCTGGACGTGTCGTCAAGATAAACACGATCGGCACGCGCAGCGCGCTACAAGCGTCGCCGATGGCATCAACCAACGGGCGCGGCATGTCGTCTTTGAATGCGCTGCCGCCTTCGAGGATGGCAACCGCGTCGCGCAGCGCAGCTTCGCGCATGGCTGCGGCAAATCGCTCGGTGAGGCGGCCGCCTTCGGCCACCAACGTGGCGAGATCAATGCGTACGGCGCGGCGGCCACGGGTGCCCACCAACGCTTCCACCAATAACGCGCGGCCAACACCGTCGGTGCCGGCCAGCAACAACCGCGCGGGGCCCAGCAACTTGAGGTCGTCGGTCAGCCCCAAACCGCGTGCCACCTGCGCAATCAAGTCAGGCGCAAACACGATGCTGTCAAGCGGTGGCGGCTGAGGCGCCAGCTTGCAAATCCCACGCACATTTTCGTCGATCGATTCGTGATTGCGCAAGGCATCAACCATGCGGTCGGAGATGCGCACGGTGCGCAGGCTGCTCGGAATCGAGTCATTGACAAGGCTGACCGTCACGATGCCAAACTTGCGGAGCGGGCTTTGATCCGCGAGCCGCGTCAGTACCAGGTCTTCGGTTTTTTGATTGCCAGCACCAAAGACGCGCGCCACAAAGCCGATATCGACGCGCTTTTTGGAAAAGTCGTCGATGGCATAAGCGTACAAACGCTCGATATCCTGGTCGAGCTCGGGCGCTAGCAACATGGCTGCAATGAACAAATCGATATCGAGCAGATCAAACACGCGGCGGATGCGACCAAGTGGCGATTCCGGCACCATTGCTGCGAGGGCCAGCACCTCGTCCAGGGCCGCTGCGAGCTTAGCTTCTTCTTGCGCCAACAACGGGCTAAAGTCGTCCGAGCGCCCCGCCAGAATCGTTGCAACTTCTTCGGAACTAGGCCCGTACTGGGTCGTATTGGTGATTTGTCGGCGCTGGGCGTGGGTAACTAGGTAATATCCCACGATCGAACGGGCAAAACGGACAATCGTATCGGCGCGCTCAAGCATTACCTAACGATAGCCGCAAAATGCACCGCAGAGCCGGCCATGGCTGCAAATTTGCCCACATCGTGAAGCCGGCGTAGCGTTGTGCGCTATGGCGATGCCGAGATGGGCCAAAGGCGCTGCGACTGCAACAGCCAGCATTGCATGGTGCGGGTGGCAATTGCGTTCGGCGTCGGCATGGGCCGCCGCGAACCAACCGTTAGCGGTACCCAGCGGATGGGCGGCGCTCTTGGTGCGTGGTGCCTTGGTGGCGTTGATGGTCTGGTGCGTAATGAGCTTAACCACACGGTTGATCGCGGCACGGCTAGAGCCAGCCGACCCACGTGCGGTGTTTGTGGCTGCGTTGCTGGCGGCGCTGGGGGTGGTGTTTGGCGTCGGTTGGAATGCGATCTTAGCAGATGCTCCGGCAGCATTTTTGGCTGGGGGCTTGGCGAGCTGGGCGCTGCTTGATGCGGCGCGCGTGTGGTTCGGTTCGCCGACGGCACCGATGGCGACGATGCGCATGAGCGCCTGGTTGTGCGCGTTGGGGGCCGCAGCGTTGCAGCCGGTGTGGCTAGGGGTACTGCTGCTTGCGAGTGCGACGGTGGGGTGGCGCTGGTGGCGTGGCAATCTCCGACCTGACTGGGTGCCGGCGGTGGCAGCAGCAACGATTGCGACGGCTGCGTTAGAAATTATTGCGTGGCAAAGCCACACCGATGGGCCGCTGCGTATGGCCACGCACGCCTGGCGGCACGTTGGTGTGCGGTCTTCTTTGTTGCCGTTGCTAAGTGCGGTTGGGCAAAGCCTGCCAGCACTGTTATTGGCCTGTGCTGTGGTGGGGTGGGGCGCGTTGGCAGTGACCAAGCGCCAGCGCAGTGCGGCGTTGGCGGTTTTGCTGGTGGTTGCGCCAACATTGCTGTGGCGGCATGGTAGTTCGGCAGTGGCGCCGCTGTTACTGGTAATCGCCGTGCTGGCGGCGCTCGGTGTTCATGCGTTGGTCGCTGGCATTCGGTTCGCGCCTGGACGCGTGGTGGCTGCGACCGCGTTGGCGGTAGTGCTGCTTGTGCCTGCCTTTGTGTTGTAGAGTGCCGCCATGCAAGTTTTGGCCGGTTGTGAAAAGGCCCGCACGGAACGCACCTGGCAGCATGCCGTCGTCGCGATAGGCAATTTCGATGGTGTGCATCTCGGCCATCGCGAGCTCCTGCAACGAACGGTGGCTGCAGCGCGTGGTAGCGGCGCGGCAGCCGTTTTGCTGACGTTCGATCCGCATCCGACGGCAGTGCTGGCGCCGACCGCGGCGCCGACGATGATCAATGACGTTGCGCGGCGCTTGGAGCTGCTACACGACGCGGGCATCGACGCTGTGGTGGTGCAGCAGTTTTCGCACGAGTTTGCGGCAACCTCGGCCGAGGCGTTTGTTGGAACATTGTTATGTGGTGACTTGGCGGCCCAGCGAATTATCGTCGGTCACGATTTTTCGTATGGTGCTAAGCGCACCGGTTCGGTTGCGACGTTGGCTGCGCACGCTGCATTACATGGCGCGATTGCCGAGATCGTGCCCGCCGTGCGGGACCATGGCGTGATCGCGTCGTCGACGGCGATTCGCACGGCGTTGCGGGTTGGCGATGTTACCACCGCCAACCGTTTGCTGGGCCGCTGCTACGATGTTGACGGCGTTGTGATTCACGGTGCCAAACGTGGCCGTGAAATTGGGGTCCCAACCGCAAACATTCGACCGACTACGCCAATGTTGTTGATGCCGGGTATCTACGCGGTGCGGTTGGCCGTGAAAGTGGCTGGTCGCAACGAACTCAATTGGTATTGGCTGCCTGCGGTTGCAAGTCTTGGTACCAATCCAACCTTCGTCGACAACGGTGGTTTGTCGTTTGAAGTTCACGTGCTTGATTGGGCCGGCGATTTGTATGACCGCGAGGTCCGCGTCGAAATCGTTGCGCGCCTACGTGGCGAAGAGAAGTACGCAGGAATCGAGCCGTTGCTGGCGCAAATTCGCCTCGATATGGCGCAAGCGCGCGCGATCTTGGCAGCACCACCGCCGGTGTGATCGTGGAAACGCTCGCGGAATGCCTAGCCCAGTTGGCGCGTTGAGTGATATGAACCGCTAGAACTGCGAGTTAGGATCGCCATGGCTAAGCTCCCTGCAATCGAAGGATGTCTCACTGCAATCGTTACGCCGTTCCGCGACGGCGCCGTCGACTACGACGCGCTCGACAAGTTGGTGGAATGGCAAATCGAAAGTGGCATCGACGGCATCGTGGCCGTTGGCACAACGGGTGAGTCTGCGACGCTTGACGTCGAAGAGCACGTGTCGGTGATCTCGCACGTTGTCAAAGTTGCGCGTGGCCGCGTCCCGGTTGTTGCTGGCGCTGGTGGCAATGCAACGGCGGAAGCCTTGAACCTGACGCGTGCGTCGGAGCGCGCTGGTGCCAACGCGCTGTTGCATGTCACGCCGTACTACAACAAGCCAACCCAAGAAGGCTTGTACCGGCACTACGAAGCGATTGCTAAATCGACCGAGTTACCGATCATTTTGTACAACGTGCCCGGCCGCACCGCATGCGACCTGTTGCCTGACACCGTCGTGCGCTTGGCCGAATTCGACAACATCATCGGCATCAAAGAAGCATCGGGCAGCGTCCCCCGCGCCACCGAAATTCTGGCGCGCTTGGGCAATCGCTTGACCGTGCTTTCAGGCGACGATGCAACGGCGTTCCCGTTTTACGCGGTTGGTGCGCGTGGCGTGATCTCGGTGGTTTCGAACGTTGCACCAAAACAAATGGCGCAGATGTGGGATGCCGTCAACGCAGGCGATTGGAACCGAGCGCGCCAGCTGCACTTCGCCTTGCACAAACTCAATCAATTGTTGTTCGTCGAAAGTAATCCAATTCCAGTCAAAGCAGCCTTGGCGCTCGAAGGCCACTGCACGCCAGAAATGCGCTTGCCGTTGGTGCCATGTTCGACGGCGCTGACCGAACAATTGCGGGTTGCACTCAAGGCCGAAGGCTTGCTGTGAGTGCCGCACGGGTTTGTGTGCTTGGCCCATCGGGCCGCATGGGGCGCTCGATCGTCGACGCTGCGGCTGGCCGCACCGATGTGACGCTGACTGCGCTGGTTGATCGGGCAGATGCTGGTTCGGTCGGCCAGGTGCTGGCGGGGCTGACTGTCACCGCGCATCCAACCGCGGCCCTGGCTGCGTCGTCGGTGTATATCGATTTTACAACGCCTGCAGCGACGCGCGCTTTCGCCGATGCTGCAACAGTCGCTCGCGTGCCCGCCGTCATCGGCACCACCGGGTTAGACGCCGACGCCGAAGCAGCGTTGGCGCGCTTGGCCAAGGTTGCACCAGTTGTCGTCGCTGCCAATTTCTCGCTTGGCGTCAACATCGTGCTTGGTGTCGCGCAACAGATTGCTCGCACCTTAGGGCCCGACTGGGACGCCGAAGTTGTTGAAACCCATCATCGCGCCAAACGCGATGCACCGTCGGGTACCGCGCTTGCGATTGCACGTGCAATCGCTGCTGGCCATGGCGTGAACTACGACAGCGTCAAGCGCCATAGCCGCGACGGAGACATCGGCCCACGGCCACGCGGCGAAATCGGCGTGTCGACGGTGCGCGGCGGCGATGTCGTCGGCGAACACACGGCAACGTTCTACGGCGCTGGCGAGCGCATCGAGCTTGGCCATCGGGCTACCTCACGCACCATCTTCGCTGCTGGCGCACTGCACGCTGCAGCGTGGGTCGTTGGTAAAGCGCCCGGCCGTTACGATATGATTGACGTGCTCGGTTTGCGTTGAGTTGGCGCTGAGTTGAACCGGCGCCTGCGTGGTGTTCTACTACGCCCATGCTGTCTCGTCGCAAATTTGTCTTTGGTGCATTGAGTGCGTCGGCTGCAGTGGCATGTGGGCCACGGGCGCTGCGGTTAACGCGGCAGCCCGCGGTAACGCACGGCGTGCAAGCTGGCGATGTGCAAGTGGGCCGCGCTGTGGTGTGGGCGCGCTGCGATGAAGCGGCACGGATGGAAGTGCAGTGGGCAACGACGCCGCGGTTTGCGACGCCAACGGTGGTCGCTGGGCCAGTGGTCACCGCAGCAACGGATTTCACTGGCACGGTTGCGCTGGCCGGGTTGCCGGCGGGGCAAACGGTTTTTTATCGCATTCGATTTGTGCGGGTCGCCGAGCGCGGCGGCAGTGCGTGGGCCATCGGCCAATTCATGACCCCGCCGACGGCTGGGCAACCGGTGCGCTTTGCGTGGTCGGGTGACACCTGCGGCCAAGGGTTTGGCATCAACGATGAGTGGGGCGGGCTGAAAAGTTATGCTGCGCTCGCGGCAGTGCAGCCGCAGTTCTTTTTGCACAGCGGCGATTTGATGTACGCCGACAATCCGATTTTGCCCGAGAAAAAGCTCGATAACGGTCGCATTTGGCGCAATCGCAGCAACCCTGGCGTTGCCAAAGTGGCCGAAACCATCGAGGAGTTTCGCGCACGGTTTGCTTACAACTTCGACGACGAACATGTGCGCAACTTGGCTGCGCACGTGCCGATCCTTGCACAGTGGGACGATCACGAAACTCATAACAATTGGTGGCCCGGGCAGCTGCTCGACGACGATCGTTATGTTGTCCGCGATGCCAGCGTGCTTGCAGCACGAGCGCGGCAAGCCACGTTTGAGTGGACGCCGATCGGCCGCAACGCGGATCCAAGCGGCGCTGATGCCACGATTCATCGCGTGATTCACTACGGGCCGTTGCTCGACGTGATCGTCGTCGATTTGCGCAGCTGGCGCACACCCAATGACGACAATCGCGGCAGCACCGGCGCCATGATGGGCGCAGCGCAAACCCGTTGGTTCATCGATGCGGTGGCGTCGTCGCGGGCAACCTGGAAAGTGATTGCGTGTGATCAACCGTTGGCTTTGGTGATTGGCGACGGCCCTGGTGATGCAAGGCAGGAAGGTTTCGCCAATGGTGCGTTGGTTGCCGGGGCGACCGCTGCACCACCTGCCGGCCGTGAACTCGAACTTGCCGGCGTGTTGCGCGAGCTGAAGCAACGCAATGTCAAAAACGTCGTCTGGCTCACCGCCGATGTGCACTACGCAGCAGCGCATCACTTTGATCCAGCGCGTGCCGCCGTTGCCGACTTTGATCCGTTTTGGGAATTCGTTGCTGGGCCGTTGCACGCTGGCACCTTTGGCCCTAACAGCCTCGATCCAACCTTTGGCCCGGAAGTCCGTTTCATTCGGGCGCCAGCGCCAGGCACTGGCAATCTTGCGCCTTGGGACGGCATGCAAAGCTTCGGCACCGTCGAGCTCGACGGTCGCGGCGCTGGCGCCACCGTGCGCTTACACGACGGCAGCGGTCGCGAACTGTACCGCGTGGAACTGCCGCGGCAAGGGTAGGGCGGGCGCGCTCACTCGGCAGCCGCGGTAAACCGAAACAGCGTGATGTTGGTCGGCGAAAACACAAACGGGTAGTATCCAGCGCGGTAGCAGTCGAACAAACGGTAGAACGGATTTTGCGCAAGCGGCGCGTCGTCGGCGAGCTGCCACTCAACGGCGAAGATGATGTCGAGTGATATGTAGCGCAAATACCAGGTAATAATCTCTCGCTCCGGCTCCGGCACTAGGTCGGGCTCATCAAGATAAAGATACGGGCCGCGCCACATCACCATGTGGTGTGGGATCTTCGCGAAAAAATCGTGCGGTTGTGCTTCATGCCACAACGGCGACGTTTGATCTTCGCGCCGCCAGCCATGCGCCTCCGAGTGCGCGCGCGTGAACTCTTTGGGCGCTCCGTGCTTCCATTCAAAGCCGGGCTTCTCGCGTGCCAAGGCGCAGAGCTGCACAAACTCAGCCCAACCACCGTCGACAAAACTGACATCCAAGACCGGCGAAAACTTCTTGGGCAACGCTTGGTAACCCATCGCATTAAAATCTTCGAACGCTTGCCGGGCCCGCGCTGCAGCGGCGGGCCCGCTTGGTGGCGCAAACCAATCGATCGCTGCAAGCGATGTCAGCATCTCGCGGAACGACGCAGTGCCAACCGGCCAGGTTTGTTCCGCAGGCACGTAGCCAAAGCCGGCCTTCATAATGCAAACCCACCAAGTTGCAGCGGCGCGCCTCGCGTGGTGCAGCGCACCACCACAATACCCGCATCGAGTTCCACCAAGCCAATGCCTGAGATCAACGAACCCACAATCGGCGCACGCTCGATTTGGCCGAGGAAAAACGTTCGGCCAGCAATGATGTTGGCAACAGTCGCTGCATGCAGCGCAGCTACGGCGTCGCCGAAGCTCTGGCCGCGACCGGCTGTAAACCGCTCGAAGCCATCACGCAAGATCACTTGATCTCGCTGACTCAGGCGCCACTGCGCCGGCCACTGTGCGCCGGCATCACGTTGCGCTAGCGCTGCCTCCACCGTCCGTCCCGCCACCTGCACGTTACTCTTTGTCGAGATACGTGTAACCGCCCATGCCTTGGCGGAAGCGGTTGATCAGGGTGCGGCTCTCTTCGATGGTGAGCAGCTTTTTGCGCAGCGCTTGTTCAACGTTGTTGCGCATCTTACCGAGCAAGTCGCTCGGTTGATAGTCGACGAACTGCAGCACTTCGCTGACGGTGTCGCCAGGCACAACTTCTTTGACATCATAGTCGCCGTCGTCGTTGAGCTGCACGTGCACGGTGTTGGTGTCGCCGAACAAGTTGTGCAAGTCGCCCAAGATTTCTTGGTACGCGCCCACCAAGAAGATGCCCAAGAAATAGTCTTGGCCTTCGGCTTTCGGGTGCAGTTCCAACACATGCTTGACGTCGCGCATATCGATGAACGAATCGATTTTGCCGTCGGAGTCACAGGTGATGTCGGCCAGCGTTGCGCGCCGGGTTGGCTCTTCATTGAGGCGATGGATCGGGCAGATCGGGAACAGTTGATCAACTGCCCACGCATCTGGCACCGACTGGAACATCGAGAAGTTGCAGAAGTAAGTATCCGACAGCGCTTTTTCCAAGCCTTCGAATTCTTCCGGCGGATGTGCCAGGCCACGCGACAAGTGCAGCACTTTTTCGCAGGTTGCCCAAAATAGGTTTTCGCACAGCACGCGATTTTCCAACGACAAGTGGCCCAAGTTGAACAACTGCAGCACTTGGTCTTTGTATTCAACCGCGTCGTGGTAGGTCTCGAGCACGTTTTTTTGCGAAACCCCTTGATAGGTTTCCCACATGTTGGTCACCAGCGGCGCCGCTGGCTTCGGCAACTCTTTCGGCACCGTCGTGCCGAATTCGGTTACGCCCAACACGTTGACGACCAGCACCGAGTGGTGCGCCGCAATGGCACGGCCCGATTCGGAAACGATGTTTGGATGTGGCACGCCGTCGGCGTCGCAGATTTCTTTGATCGCGTAGACCACGTCGTTGGCG
The DNA here is from genome assembly GCA_029565465.1 of Deltaproteobacteria bacterium. Classification (GTDB taxonomy): domain Bacteria; phylum Myxococcota_A; class Polyangia; order Haliangiales; family Haliangiaceae; genus JABFXX01. The sequence goes on along the minus strand of JAKQOD010000919.1, from coordinate 2,284 downwards.
TATTCTTGCACCGTGTAGTTCATCGACGACGCAAAGTTGCTTTGCGAGCCGTCGTAGTCGACGCCAAGGCCGCCGCCAACATCGAGATACTTCACGCCTTTGGCGCCCATCTTGTAAAGCTCGACGAAGAAGCGGCCAGCTTCGCGCAGCGCGTTTTTGACGCTCTTGATGGCCGAGATCTGCGAACCCAAGTGGAAGTGCAACAGCTTGAGCGTGTCGGATTCGCCCCAGGCTTTGAGCTTGGTGATGGCTTCGACCATCTCGGCCGCCGACAAGCCAAACTTCGAGAAGTCGCCGCCGGATTGTTCCCAGCGACCCGCACCACGCGACGACAACCGGGCACGAATGCCAAGCGATGGCTTGATTTTGATCCGTTCCGATACGCGGCGAATTTGGTCGAGTTCACTTGGTTTTTCGACGACCAGAATGACGGTCTTGCCCATCTTCGACGCCAACAACGCCGTCTCGATGTATTCGTCGTCTTTGTAGCCGTTGCAGATGATCAACGACTCGTCGTCTTGGTGAATCGCCATCACCGCCAGCAGCTCAGGCTTGGAGCCGGCTTCGAGACCGTAGTGGAATGGCCGCCCGAACTCGATGATTTCTTCGACGACGGTACGGTTTTGGTTCACCTTGATCGGATACACGCCGCGGTATTGACCGCCGTAACCGTATTCTTTGATGGCGGTGTTGAACGCACCGCACAGCAGCTCAATGCGCGACTTCAAGATGTCAGAAAAGCGCAGCAAAATCGGCAGTTGGATGCCGCGTTCGTTGAGCTCTTGGATGAGCTCTTTCATGTCGATTTTGCCTTGCGGCTTGCCTGGTTCGGCGGCCGATGGCGTGACGATCAGCGAGCCTTGCTCGTTGACGTCAAAGTAGCCACAGCCCCACCGCTGGATGTTGTAGGTGTCGTTCGCGTCGGCAGCAGTCCAGCGGCGCAACGGATCATTGGCGGTCAGAGCTTTTACGCGGGCCATATATGTAGATCAACTAGGGCTTTTTGCCGGTAGGTGCAAGATGCAAATGCAACGCTTTTCCCGTCGAGGCAAAATTCACCCGTAGGTCAGGTTCTGGCCATGCTACGTGCCTGCGGCAGAGGCCGTCGAGGGCGGCGCGGCAAGCGGCGGTGAGGTAAACGATGAAATTGACGTCGTGCAGGCGGCAGGCTTCGAGAAGGGCGAAAAAGGTGCTGGCGATGAGTGCCGCTGTGAGCCTTGGCGCCGAAATAATCGGCCGATGACGGGGCGGCGGAAAACGCGCTCGGCTGTTCAGCGACCATTGCCACGGCTTTGCCCGGCGACTTTGAGGCGCGGCCACGAGGTTTGATCGAGGCTGATGACCGGCCGCGCTTGCGGGGCGTCGACCATGGGCATACCAGCCCACCGAGCCGGTAGCCTAAATCCCACAGCGTTTGTGTCCTGATGTCGAAGCCACTCTTGGCGGCGGGTGACTTGGCGCGCGAGCGGGATTTGGTGCGCGTATTTATCGGCGGCTTTCACGGCGACGGCGAGGCTGTAGCGTGGCCGGGCATCACACACTTGCCCCCGCGCGGTTTCGACGCAGCTGCCACAGCGGCAGACATACTTTTGGAGCTTTACCTGAACGATGCGACAATGCACGTCGACGACATCGATCATTTCTGACGCTTCAAACTGTCCGGTCAAAGGGCGCAAGCCGCCGCCTGGTCAAGTCTCAAAATTTGTGTAGTTGAAAAAATATTGCTCCAGCGGATTAGGCGGCAGTTGGGCTGAGGACTCCCTCGCGGGTGATGTCTGGAAAACGGACGTGTTGAGATGAGGTCGATAAATCCATTGCTTGGTCTGCTGGACGACGACCGCCGTGACGAGGCGCAAGCAGCTGGTCCGATCGGGAAACGCGCCGACGCTACACATGCGCCCAGCAGCCCGCGAGCTTGATCCGCCCCTTGGCGTCGCTGGCGCCGCTGGCGTGGGTGGCAGCCGCGTCGCACACGATGGTACCGGTGTAGCCACCGACGAGATCGCCAAAGGTCGCCGCACCTTTGTCGTCGCAGATGCGATGGACCGCGATCGCCGGCCACGCGCTGGGCTGTCCGGCGACCGGACCGCCCGTGGTAAGCGCCCACATCTGCCACGGCTTTTGCCCGGCGACATCAAGGCGTGGCCACGAGGTTTGATCGAGGCCGATGACCGGCCGCGTGAGCAGCTGCGCTTGCAACGCGTCGACGGTGGGCGCGAGCAGCCCGCCGAGCCGGTAGACCAAATCCCACAGCGTTTGGGTCGTGACGTCGAAGCCACCCTCA
>JAKQOD010000872.1 GCA_029565465.1 Deltaproteobacteria bacterium | reverse complement strand
TCCCGACGAACAAATGGCACCAACAACTCATGATAATGCGTCCCTGCGGGACCATGCACCACCAACTCAGATGGCGCTGGAAAGAGTTCTACCAAGGAAGCGGCTTGCCTTCCTGCGAGCAAGCGCACAAGACTTTCGACGCTCATTGGATTGTCGAGATCAATGGGCATCTCGTTGTCAAAATCCGCAACAACAACCCAACGTGGCAATCCGCGTTGCGCGCGGAGTTTCGCAACCGCGCCGCCGTTCGTTAATTTTTGCAACTCTACGGTGGTCAGATTCCAGCGCGCGCGAGCCAGCACAAGCCGACCATAAACGACGCGTGGCAAGAACGGCGCCTCGGCAAGAATCGACCAATCCCAACCATAGCTACGTTGCGCCTGTTGTGCCAACGAACAAAGGAACCGATAGACCACTAAGCTCTGCGCTGTGTAGTTGTGCGCCGCAGCCAGGCGTGGATGCACTTCGCAATTTAGCCGCGCCGATCGCAAGACCACACGACCTCCACGCACCGAAATCATCAGATCATTCACATCGATCTGATTGTCTCGCGGCACGCTAGCGTTACCCAAATATGGAATTTCGAACTCGCGCAACCGTGGCCGATGCAAGATGTTCCCGACTCGGCCTTCCGGCAAGTGCACGATTTCAGCAAGCACCGCCTCAGGCTCTTGCCGGGCTTCAACCGCAACCAAATCGGCCACCAACGCTGCGATCTCCAACGAGCCGTGGCAGAAGCGACCAAGCAATTGCGTTGCGGAACTGCGCGTCAACCCATCTAAGCGAACCTGAAAATCGCCACGATCGACTGCGCTAGCATCGGCGGCAGCCAGAGTAACATCCGCACAAAAACTATCACTCAGCTGGGTTGGTTCGATGACCGACAGCGCCTCGACATCGGCATTGCTCAACGTCAACACATGGTTCTGCTGGCCAAGACAATCAGCCCATAGCCGCAACAAGTGCGTTTCACGCGACGTCCACGCAACCGGCGAAGGCGACGCGGCGCCAGCAAAACTCAACCCCGCCAACAACGGGGCCTGCGCTGCGTCGTCGGCTGTTTCGCCAAAGCCAATGCCCGACTCCTCATCGAGAACTTCCATGAGGGGCACTTCACGCGTTTCATAGCGGTGCTCGAACGCCGCCATGAACTGCTGCCACGGGTGCACCAAACTAGCAGGGGCCAACCTCCGGAGAACGTCGACTCCGCGGGCGATCTCATCAACGACGCTCGAACTAATGGTTGGCGCGGTGTTGTTTAGGTGAAGATCAACTTGAAACAACCGTGCAGGATTGATTGTTACATCAAAGGCTTCGAGTTCTTGCGCGATGGCTTGATACGCACTTGCCGAATTGCACATTCCGCCATCGATGACCTGCAATGCACCCAGCACGTTTTCAAGCGTCGCAATCCAAGCCGCCGGCGCTTGTAGCTTGCGCAACCGATCCAACAACCAAACCGCTGGAACCACACCGGTCACTGGCGGCATCAGTTCGGCTTGCAACAGTTGTGAATCAATTAGCTCCTGCAAAAATCCTGCAACATCGGCCGCCGACAGCTCTTCGTCGTCGGCAAAAAGCAGAGTTAACTCAGCCAACGTAGCACCGTGCCGCGCGCGTTCAAAAACGGCGTCGAGGTATGGCGTGGCATCAATGGCAACAAGATGATACTCGCGGGCGTCTTTGGAGACATGGCTTTGCGCATACCGCCAACGCTTGCCGACCCGATACAAGCTATTGTTCGCAAAATATTGCAACCGCTCGCGCAACGCCGGGTGCTGAGCCAACGCTTCGCACAGCCGATAAAGATATTCATTGTCGAGCCGCGTCACGCGGTGGTGGCCGACTAGTTCGCTGGACAACGCAAGGTTAGTAGCTGCAGCGACGGAGCCGACCGTAATGCCGGCAAACAATCCGAACGGCGTGGCCCGCGAGGCCATCCGTGAAACGTACCGCAACAATGAACTCTCAACCGCTAGGTCGTCGTGGCCGGCAAGCCAGCCGTCGAGGTCTGCACTGAGCCCGGGCGATGCAATGAAGATTGCTTCGCGCACGTCGGGCCGCGCAACGAGCGCACGTAGTTTCTGCCGAACCGCCGTTACGTCGGTGCCTAATGCAAGCACGGTATCAAACGGCAACACGGGAGCCCGAAGCACAAATGTTGTTGCTGGCTCATACTCTAAAGGTGCCATCGTTCACCTCATCGTTTCGCGAGTGCAAAGACACCCGCGGCATTGTCGAAAAAAAATCCACTCCAGCACTCGGCCGGCACCGCACGCTGCATGACCTCAAGATAGGCCGCGAGATCCACCATCGGCCAACCCGAACCAAACATCAACTTGCGTGGATCGGACAGATAGTGCGTAAGCCATGAAACAGGTTTCACGATGAGCTGATTGATCCGCTCGCTAGCCATGGTTCGCAGATCACCTTCAACCAACGAAGACACCTCCAACCAAACGTTGGGGTTTTTATCCGCAATAACCGCAGCAGTTTCAAACCATGGATTCCCAGCATGTGCCAATACGAAGCGCGTATCGGGATTGTCGACGGCAACTTCGTCCATCGTCATCGGATGCGCAAATTTTATCTTGGCTTGATGCCAACCCGGGTCACCGGTATGAACCACCACTGGCACATCTACACGCGCGGCAAGTTGATACAGCGGTAGCAGCGATGGGTCGTTGGCATACAGTGGCACGAACCCAAGGTTCAACTTGATGCCGACCCGGCCCTGCTGAACCAATTGGTGCTCAATCTCATCTAGGTCAAACGACAGGCTATCGACCACAGCCAAGTGAAAGATTCGCAACTCAGCTAAGTTGCCATGTTGCACACTGGGCTCGGCTGAATCCGACACCGCAGCAACTACGCCACATGCAGCTCGCTGGGTCAGATAGTTTTCTAGTGTCGTTACCACTCCATTCGCTGGGTTGGTACCGCCGCGAAACTCGCTGTGGGTATGAACATCGATGATCGATAGCATTTTCTAAATCCGCCAATTCGCCGTGACCGCCATGGCCCGGCCATCCAGCGCTGCGCCTTTTACATCGCCGCCCGCGACCAACTGCGTGAAAGTGATCGATAGCCCGATCATCATTGAATCCGTGGTGTTCACTAAACCGCCGATGCCGACGGGAATCGTAAAGTTATCCGCAAAGGCATGAAACGGTGCGCGCAAACCAGTTTGCAGCCCAATTGCAACGCGATCAAAAATCCCCGTATACATAATGGCGATCGGCACTGACAAGGCATCGCGATCGGCAGATCGTTGATTCAATCCGACGACGATTTGCGGCGAAAAACGGATCGCATAGTGCTCGGCAGACCAACGGCCTTCGATGCCCAGCCGGCCATCGAGATGAAATGGATCGTAGGCACTGCTCACCAAAATGCCGCCAGTCGCAGCAAGCGACAACTGCCCGTGGTGCAACAACACCAAGCTTTGAACACCCACACGACCATACCGATGAGGGCACGATTCAGCACTGCTCACGCAGAAGCTTGACGCGACGCCGCCCCAAAATCCGGTTGTTGCATAAGCACTATGAGTCAAGCCTAAGCTAAGGCGCTGTGACACCCCGTACCAAAGGTCGGGCGCAATCGAAATCGGTTTGCCCACTTGATCTTTGCCGAGGTTAATTTCACCCGAAATACTCAGCCCGATAATTCCCGGTCGCAGCAACAAATGATTATTCCGCGCGAGCTCAGCGGTTATGTCCTCCGCTTCAGCGTCTGCGGCTGGCAGTTCAGCGCCAGTGACCACGGGTGTTACAGCAGGTGCTGCAGGTGGTGCTACCTCATCTGCGTGCGCCAGCCCAACCTGACCTAACAGCACACAAACCAACAACAACGAACGTAAATTACCACACAACATTTAAGCGCCTATTCATCACATCACGCGTCTTTCAAGCAAGCATTTTCCGACGAGGAATCATCTTTTATCATTGCCGTAACCACACCCTCATGTTAACGAGAAATCATGTCGACATTTTCACGACGGACCTTTCTTAAAGGAATCTCGGCAGCCGCTTGTCTATCCTTGACGCGCTCAGCCGTTGCAACAACACAACCAACTACCGCCGGGGCAACAGCGAAACGGCCTGCCGCCAAGCGGTTGGTCATTTTTAAGCTGCCTGGCGGCATCGATACAATTTGGACCGCGGACCCACGACGCCGCAATGAAGTAGATGCAGACATTGATATTCCTTATGCCGCCGCCGACATTGTTAGCGCTGGCAATTTGCAATTGGGGCCACATTTGGCGCCGTTGGCAAAGTTTGCCGACCAAACCATCATCATGAAGGGCATCGGAACCCGATCAGTGCAACACCCGTATGGTGAACGCGTCATCAACGCGATGAAAACCAACGTGGCGTTTCGTGCATCGTTGTTACGTCGGCCTCATTTCGTCTCGGTGGTTGCGCAAGCGGCGGGTCACGGTCGTTATCTTGATGCTGGCTATTTCTCCCCTCAGTTCTTGCAGATGCTCAGCGACAAAACTGCGCAAGGACGTTTGCACGACAGTCTCCGCGCTTCGGTAAAAACTATCTCGAACCCGGTGGCCGCCTCGAAATTCAATGATGCCTTGTTATTGTTAGAACGAATTGTTGCAGCGCCACCGCTACAAGGCCTCACGCCGGAGCTGCAGTGGTCGCCCTTGTTTGATGCAACGGCGTGGGCGCTCGAACATGACGTGGCCCGCTGCATCAGCGTCGATGTTCGCGACGGTGAAAATCCTTTTCCGTGGGATACTCACTCGAATAACAACGCTCGGCAATCCAAGCAATCCGCCATCATGGTTCCGCTGTTGGCGGCCTTTCTGCAAAAGTTGAAAGATCGAAATTTGCTTGATGACACGCTGGTCATGGTGGTCAGTGAACTTGGCAGATTCCCAGTGCTCAATGATGGCCTGGGCAAGGACCATTTCCCAGAAGTGCCGATTCTGTTTTTTGGTGGTGGCCTAAGCTTCGCGCGTGGTGGTGTTGCATTTGGGCAAACCGATCGGCGCATGAACGCGCTTCCGATTTCCTATTCAACGGGCAAACCGACGGGTGATCGGCTTGCAACTATTGATGACGTCGCCACCACAATTCTGCACGCGTTCGGTGAGGCAACGCCAACTGTTTATGGCTATGTTGGTCGACCGCTTGAATTCTTGCTGAGCTAAGCCGACGCAACGCGGTCGATGCCGCCACCATCAAATTCTGAGATTTCAATCTTGTAGTTGTTGGGATCGAGAAAATATACCGACCGCGACGAGTGATAG
>JAKQOD010000899.1 GCA_029565465.1 Deltaproteobacteria bacterium | reverse complement strand
GTCAGCGCGGAGTAAGTCGTACCAGCCCTCCATCAATGGATACCCAGAAGCGAAGATGCCCAACGCGATCACCGTGGCAAAGCCTGCGATCTGCGGCGAGTGGTTGGTATCTTCAACGACGCGACGCAGCGCGCCCCACGTCACGCCAGCAATGCCCAGCAGTGCAAGCACCGAGATGGTGCGGCCGAGGCCATATGACAAACCGAAAACCTTGCCAAGCGTGCTGAGCAACGCTGGATACAGCGGCGTGTACAAGTAAGGAATGAACTCCACCGACGGTTTGGTGTAGATGCCATCACCTTCAGAGATGCGCTGCGCGTGGTGTAGCAAGCCGCCTTCCATCCACTCGACGTCGTACGGATAGCTGATGCGCCCTGCGATGGTGCTGGCTAACAAGCCCAACAAATAAACAGCCATCACCGCGCCAAGCGCCCACGCTGCATACGAGAGCCAGCGCTGCATTGGATCGCTGGTTGGGTTCGGCTGCGATGGCGGATAGTCGTTCATTGCACCTCGATGGTCGCAACCGCTACGCGATTATCGACGATGCGAACGCCAGTGACGTTGGAGCTTGCAGGCATGCGGGCATTGCCTTTCCACAGCCCAGCCCACACCGTATACGTGCCGGTGGCCGCCCCTTGGGGAATCGACAACGTTGACGTGTAGCGAATGTACTGACCCGCGCGCCACCAATCTAGCGGTCGCGTCGGCGCGTGATCGCCCGTGAATCGGTGTTGCGGTGCGGTGCCTTCGACGTGAACGAAGACTTTCCAGCCAGGCGGTGGTGTTGCCGTTGCCGCAAATGTCCAGGTTACTTCAACCTGCGTGCCACGCGCTGCGTTTTTTACGACGTCGACAGCGAGCAGCGTAACGGCATTGCCGAAATGTACATCGATGGGCGCGGCAACCGTTGGCGCTGTCGACAGCAGCGCCGCTGCTGCCCCAGCTGGGATGGTGGAATTGTCGTACCAACGCGCAAGCGCCATGCGAGTCGAAGCGCATGCGTCGGCATCCCCAATATCGCGGCTGTTGGCACCGTGATTCGTGTCATACGCTTCCCAGCTTGTGTCGGGGCTGACGTTGTAAATCACTTGGCAGCCGATGCCGGCCGCCGCACGCATTTCGTGATTGCCTTCGTACGACAACTGCTGCAACACCGGCGGTGGGTTAGGCGCATCGGCCAGTAGACTGGTCACCATCGAGCGGCCCATCGCATCTTGCAACAACGGCGAAGTCGCGGCTGTGCCAGCTAGGTTTGCCAGTGTCGGCAAAATGTCGACGTGGCCCATCGGCGTCATGGCGACTCGTGGTGCGATTCCTGGCACGCGCACGATAAGCGGGACTTTGGTTTGGGCTTGATACAAGTGATAGCCATGCATTGTAACACTGTGTTCGCCGAAACCCTCGCCGTGATCGCCGGTGATGATGAAGATCGTTTTTTCGAACAATCCAGCTGCCCGTAGCTTTTCAACCAACCGGCCAATGTGTAGGTCGGTAAAGCGCAGCTCACCGTCGTACAGGTCTTCGAGTTGATTTCCGAACGCTGGCACTTCGCTGTGGCGTTCATATTCAAAGTGCGGATCGTAATAATGCACCCACAAAAAGAAGCGCTGGGTGGCGTGCCGGGTTACGAAGTCGATGGCTTTGTCGGTTTGTTCTTTCGACGACGAACCGCGGGTATGCGCTGGGCCTTCATTGCCAACGCCGGAGTGCAGGCGTGCATTTTGATTGTCATATTCGTCGAACCCTTGGTTCATGCGGCGGTTTTGGTCAAAATACCAATAGTTGGTGATGGCACCCGTGACAAAACCAAGTGGCTTGAGCACTTCGGCGATGGTGGTTGCACGTGGCAACAAACCCGGCCAACCTTCGATCGCCGTGTCGTAAAAAACATCGAGTGGTAGGCGGCCCGTTAAGATGGCAGGCATCGAGTAGCGCGTCGATGGCGCATGGGCCCAGCCGTTGGCAAACCGCACGCCTTGCGCCGCAAGCTGGTCGACGTTCGGCATGGTATCGCGACTGTAGCCGTAGCTTTTGAGATGATCAGCGCGGGTTGTATCAATCGTGAGCAGCACGATATTGGCGTCGGCTGGCACCCCCGGTGGCAGTGATGCAAAGCTCAATTCGTGCGGCGCCGGTGCAAGCGTCGTGTCGCCGCCGATGCAGTTTTGGTCGATGCCGTCATCAGGGATTTCTGCGGCGCCGGGATGCACGCTGGCATCGCCATCGTCACAGTCGCCACCCGCGAAAAAACGTGAATAGCCATCGCGGTCGAGATCGAGCAAGCCGCGGCGCAAGCCGCGTGCCAGTGGCCCACCGAGCCCGGTGTAACGGCTGGCCGCTTTCATGGTGCTTGCAGAGTTACCAGTTGTTACCACTAGTGCAACCAGCAGCATCAACGTTGCCCCACTGACACCAACCAAGGCGGCGATTCGTCGACGCGGTCGCCATGCCGCTAGCCGTGCAACGACGCGGCGGCCGGGCCGCCACGTGCCAGCTAAAAAAACCAGCCAGACTGCCACGACCACAGGGCCACGCAAGGGCAACAAGCGTAACGTCGGCCACGCCAATGCTGCCCCAACGATGAGGCCCGTTACCAACATGGCGCTCGCAAGCACCGCTGGCGTCCACGGCGACGTTAAGACCCGCGCACGCGGTACCCGTGCGACCAGCTTTGCCAGCAGCGCTTCCACCGGCCGTGCGACGATGAAGGTGCCAATCACGGTTACCAACAGCGCAACCAACGCGCCAACCATCGACGACACCACAACTAGCGCGAAGTTTTTGCGATGCGCCAAGTTGAGCATCAATATTCGATAGGTTTGGTTGGCTGTGATGGCGAGCAATGGCAGGCCAACCAACACCATGGCATTGCCCACCTGCGTGCGTTGCGGCTCGACGTCGCGGGTGGCTTCGTGTTGGCGCAACGCAAACCGTGCCAGGTCACCCAACCGCGTGCCGCGGCCGAGCAGCAACAGAAAGCCGCCAAGCGCTGCACCTGCCGCCGCGCCCGCCAGGCCATCGATAAAAGTTGAAAACGCTAACCATCGCAGCTTGCTTGGCAGCGTTGCTACAAACTGATTCGCAGCTTGCCATGACCACAACGCGTCGACCGCACCAGTCGCCAAGCCTGCTAACGCGCCTGCTACCACAAATGCCGCAAGCGCATGCCCGAGGGCAACCGGCCGTGCCACGGCAGGGTAAGGTGCGGAATCCGAGGCCATGCGGAGCGCATCGTAGCGCAGTCTCGGCCATGCTCAAAGTTCACCAGGCCCTTGGTTTTATTCGCTCAAAAGTCTACCGTTGCGTCGATGTCAGGATCTAGGCCGCTCCAGGTTGGGACCCGCGTGGCACGCTTTGCGCTGCTGGTCTTGGGTGCGGTCTTTTTGCTGTGGCATTCATTGCAATACAACTTTGTTACCGACGACGCCTACATCTCGTTCGTATTCTCTAGGAATTTTGCTGAGCACGGCCAATTGACATTCAATTTGGGCGACCGAGTCGAAGGCTACACCAACTTTTTGTGGACGTTTGGCCTCGGGGTTTTGATGCTGCTGGGCATCAACCCGGAAGTGTCGTCGCGAGTGCTTGGCACGGTATGCGCGTTGGTCACGTTATGGGTGGCCTTTCGGTTGACCGAGCGCTTGCTTGGCCGCGCCACGGCCTGGGCCGGTGTGCCTGCGCTGTTGCTGGGCGCGTCGGCAGGCTTTGCATGCTGGACGTCGGGTGGCCTGGAAACGCAGCTGTTCACCATGCTCATCGCCATCGCCATCGATGCCTACGTCGAAGGCTGTGGTGCGGCCGAAGCTAACGCAACGCCGACGCTGCGGCCGTGGATCCGGATGGGTGTTGCCATCGCATTGTCAGCCATGACTCGACCAGAAGGCTTGTTGATTGCTGCCCTTATCGGCGTGCATCGCTTGTCGGGCCTTGGCCTTAGCAGCGTCGGTGTGTTGCCGCCACAAGCACGGTTTACCGGCCGGGTCGGTTGGCGGCGGTGGCTGGCGTTGGTGGGCAAACCTGAAATCGCTGCGATGGCTGCGATGTTATTATTGTGGGCGCCGTGGTTTGCCTGGCGCTGGTGGTACTACGGTTGGCCGTTCCCCAATACGTATTACGTCAAAGCGCACGGGCGGTGGGTCACTCCGTCGGCCGCAAAAATCATGTGGGACAACGGTTGGTATTACATCGCGGTGTGGGCCAAGCAGGTCCAGCTGATGTGGGCGGCGCCGTTCGTCATCATCGCAGGCCTTGCCTCATGGCATCGCGCGGCCAATGCAGCCCGGCGCAGCTTTGTGAGTCTCGGTGCGCTGATCAGCGTAGTTTACATCGTGTACGCCGCTAGCGTTGGTGGCGACTTCATGGGCCTGCATCGCTTCATCATGCCGGTGTTTTTCATCATGGCCGTGTTGCTGACGCTCGGCTTGCATGACGTGGCCCAGTTTGTCGCTCCAATTTCATGGCCGAAGTCACGGATCGCACTAGCCTCCGTTGTGTTGGCCGCCGCCGTAACCGTCGGCTTTGCGGTACAGCAATACGGCGTTACCCAGCGCGCGTTGCGATGGGGCAATTTTAGTAACGACCGTGGCATCGACACGCCGCGCTTTCTCATCACCTACACCGAAGATCGCGCTGCGATTGGCAAAGCGATGGAACCTTGTTTTGTGCCAGCCGATTTTTCAATCGTCGGCGGCGCAGGTGCCCAGCCGTATTTTGGCCGCATGCGAGCGATCGATGTGTTTGGCTTGGTGTCGGAACGGGTGGCCCACGAAGAGCCGCGCAGCAATCCGCGCGCGGGCCACACCAAGTGGGCATCGGACGGACTGTTGTTGCAGTACGATCCAACCTTCGTTTTTTCTTGTTACAGCATCACGGCAACCGCCAAAGCGCCGCCGCTCAATTGCGCTGGCACCTGGCTAGCGCGCGGTTACGAACAACTCACCATGCACATTCCAGGCATGCGTGAACGCGGCGAGTACTACACTTTTTTGGCAAAAAAGAGCCGTCAGTTTCAATGTCCGGGCCTGATCCGATAACGTCGCTTGGGCCGGCGCCACGCTCCGGTGCTGGCCGACGCGTGCTTGCTTGGTGGCCGCTGGTTTCGGTACTGGCGATTGCCTTGGTCCTCGCTGTGCGTTCGCTGGTTGTTTCGTCACCGCTGCAACAGCTGCGCGTCGCAACCACGTTGCCCACGGAACCGGCCGGCACCGTTGCCTACGAAGGCTCGATTTTTCTGCCGCGTGGTGGCCCTTATATGTTCGGTTTTCAATCGGCCGGTGCCGCGCGGCTAACGATTGGAACCCACGTTATCGACGGCAGTGGCAGCGCCAAACAGCGTATCGTTTTACCGCCTGGGGCCACGGCCCTTCGTTTTGCCGCAGCCCCGGGCGCTCGCATGATGTGGAGCCCACCCGGGCGGCGCGGCGATATGGAATATGTGCCGACGGCGTCGTTAGCACCGGTGCCACCGAGCCAAGCGCATTTCGCTGGCGCTGGCGCAGCACGGCTCGACGGTGTTTTTGCGTTGATGTTGCTGTTCATCATTGTTGTCGGTGTGTTGGTAGCAGCACGCGCGCGGTTGGCACATCTCACACGTCCGCAGTGGCTAGCGTTGGCAGCGGTGGCCGTTGTGGCCCTAACGCTGCGCTTGTATGACCTCGGCGGGGCAGGCCAAACCTGGGACGAAGATGCCAACTGGGCCGCTGGGCGCAACTACGTTACCAACCTGTTGGATCGCGACTTTCGTGCGGCTTCGTGGCAATGGAACTACGAACACCCGCCGATGATGAAATATCTCATGGGCATCGGCGCGCAATTTGCCGATGGCTTTGGCCCAGCGCGTGCGGTGGCGGCGCTGTTGGTCACGTTGAGCTGCGTGTTATTAGTCCCGTTGGTTGGCCGGTTGTTTCGGTGGCACGTCGGTGTCATCGCTGGCTTGCTGGCCGCGTTAACGCCGACCTTGATCGCACATAGCAAGGTAGTTGGTCACGAAGCGCCGACGCTGTTGTGGTGGACGCTGGGGCTGCTCCTGGCGGTTACCGCTTTTGATCACCTGCCAACCGACGATGATGCCGCAAGGTTGCGCGTCGTGCTGCGTCGGATCATTGTGCTTGGCATCGTGCTTGGCCTGGCAGTGGCATCACGGTTCGTCAATGTGTTGTTAGGGCCACTGCTTGGCATCGTATTGCTGCTGGCCGCGCCGGCCCCATTGCGCAAATCGGTTTTGACCTGGGGTGCCGTGCTGGTGCCAGTGGTTGCTTTTGTCACGCTCGTCATCGTCTGGCCCCGGTTGTGGACCGGCCCCTTCGCGGCACTTGCTGAGTCGTGGCAAAAACTCAAAAAGCCCCACTCGCCTGAGCCGTTCTTAGGCACGGTGACCAACACGCCCTTTCCAACCTATTTCCTTTGGTACTTGATGGCGACCATGCCGTTGGGCCTGTTGTTGACGATGGTGGTCGGCGTGGCGGTTCGGGTACGGATGTGGTGGCGGCGCAGCGGCCACGGGCAACCTGACGTTGTACAGCGCCGCGCTGGCTGGATCATGCTGGCCTGGTTGGTGGTGCCGCTGGGCGTGATGGCGTCGCCTGTTCGACAAGACGGTGTGCGCTACGTCATGCCGTGTATCTTGGCCATGGTGACGCTTGCCGCTGTCGGCGCAACGGCGATCGGCGACTATCTTGCGGCGCGGTGGCAGCCGATCACGCGGGTGTTGCCAGCGGTATTGGCAGCCTATTTATTCGTCGTTTGCGTGCGCATTCATCCGTACTACCTCGACTATTTTGGCGAGCACGTCGGCGGGCCACGCAACGTTGCGGCGCGCCACTGGTTTGAAACCGCATGGTGGGGCGAAGGGGTTGATCGCGCGGTAGCGTATGTCAACGCGCATGCTGCGCCTGGTGCGCGCGTCTATCGCGATTGCATTGAACCGGTGCATTTGGCGTGGTTTCGTGGCGATCTTTGGAACTCGATGGTCGCTAGTCCCGACGCTGCCGATTGGATCGTGGTGTATTCGCCGTCGAGCCGCCGCTGCGTTATCCCGAAAACCGCCCAGCTGGAGTTTCAAGTCGATGCTGACGGCGCACCGCTCGCGGACGTGTATCACATCGTGCGGCCGTAGCCGCGGATGGTTAACAAAGCGCGCGCACCGTCGGTGCAAACCGCGGATAGGCGGCACGTGCCTGCGCCAAGACAGCGGTTGCGGCTTTGCGAGCTTGCGGCGCATGCGCTTCGGCAAACGCAACGAAGCTGGGCTGCGCCGTCATCGGCTCGGCGCCATCGCTGTTGGCGGCGGCTTCCGACGGGCCGAAGCCACCGGCGAGCAGCCACAGATAATCGGCAAAATCGCTGGCCAGCACCAACAGTTCGCCGTGGCCACCAAAAAACACGATCGGTTGGGTTAGCAAGCGAGCCGCGAAGGGTAGGTCGCTGCTCGTCACTGGTTCGTGCGCCAACCAGATGGCCGCGCGACCGCCTGCGCGATCATGGCCAAACACGCGATACTCGGCACCGGCCAGGGTTTTGTTGCCGGTCCAAGTGCCGATCCACGACTTGTTGTCGCGTGCGCTTTGAAATTGGTGCAGCGGCACGAAATCGTACGTGCATGGCAACGCATGCAACGCTGCCATCAACGGCGGTAAGTGTTGGCCAAAACTCATCGCTGTACTTATTTCTTGGCAGGGGCTTTTTTAGCGGCCGGTTTGGCCGCTGATTTGGCCGCCGGTTTGCTCGCTTTTTTGGCTGGTGCAGGTGCCGCCGCTGCAGTTGGATCTTTCACGGCTGCAACCACAGCTTCAACGTGGCCTTTGACGCTGACTTTGGCAAAGTGCTTCACTACCACCCCAGCGCCGTCGATGATCACGGTCGAGCGAATGATGCCCATCATCTTTTTGCCGTACATCACTTTTTCGCCCCAGGCGCCGTATGCTTCGAGCATTTTGCCGTCGGGGTCAGAAAGCAACGGAAACGTGAGTGCATATTTGTCGCGAAATTTGCAGTGCGATGCGATCGAGTCTTTGCTCACACCCAACACGACAGCGCCGAGCTTTTTCAACGCAGGGACGGCATCGCGAAACTCTTGTGCTTCGATGGTGCAGCCTGGCGTGTTGTCTTTTGGATAAAAATACAGCACCACCGTTTTGCCTGCAAAATCGTTGAGGGCGACGTTGCCGCCATCCGACGAAGCAAGGTTGAATGCAGGCGCTTTTTTGCCTTCTTTAATCATGCCCCATGGCCTAGCACATGGGCTCGTACTTTTGGCGGCTGCGCCAGCTGGTTCTCGCAGCTGGGCCTGCCGCGCTTGGGCCGCCGCGTGGCGCACGGCAATCGCTAGCGTTGTTACACGCGCCCGCAAGCTGTGATACCAACAAGGTATGCAGAAGGTGCGCATCGTTGGGCTAGGGCTTGGCCTAGGGTTGGCCCTAGGCGGCTGTCACCATTCAGCCGCCACAGTGTGGCCTAAAAGCGCTGGCACAGTCGCCGTACCCGATTGGAAAGAGGATGGCGGCCAAAGCATCGAGCCGCACAGCAGCGTTGCGACCGACATTGAACAATCGGAAGGGTCGTCGTCGAGCCCCGTTGCGGCTGCTGCCCCTGCCGATGTTGCGGGCAGCAAAAGCGTTGCGCCCGCCCCGCCAGCAGGTACCGCCGACGTGATATTTCTCGATGACATCACGATCGACATGACGACGCCATAACCATCGCCGCCAGCGGTTTGGTGCACTGCGGCATTCGCCACAACCACCGAAAACCTTAAGAACCGTAGTAGGATGCGCGAGATTGAATCCGCAACCGCATGCCACGTCAAACCTCTCGAAGGACACGCTATGACGACTACCCGCAAAATTGCTGCTCGATTGGTTGCCGTAACTGGCCTGTTGGTGGCGATGCCCGCGTTTGCCGACGACAATGTCGACGGTGCGTATGATGTCAGCTTCGAAGAAGTTGCCAACAACTGCACCAACGTCGGCATGGCCTTGGGCCGTGGCCAAGTCAAGGTGACCAAAGACAAGACCAATCTCTCCGTCGATATCGAACGCATCCCAGTGATGAATGGAGTGCCAGGCAAAAACGGAAAACTCAAAGCAACGTCGAAGTTGGGGCCAACCTCGATCACCGGCCTCGACGGCAAGTTCTCGGTCGCCGGCGCAGTTGCCGGCGATAAGCTCACGTTGATCTTCGTTGCGGAGTACTACGTGAAAGACAAGTCGTTGTGCACCCAGAGCTGGAATATCAGTGGCGAACGTAAGGTCGCCGCCGCTGGCACTAAAAAGTGAATTGCCCTCCAGCTATTGGCTGGAACTAGCTGTAATTGAAAAGACATTCGGTGGCCGCTGTGCCTGCCATGAGAGTGAATCCCCCGACAATCTGGGGGTGAATCCCCCACCAGTTTGGCCTTAAGCGCTCGACTGGCTCCTATGTGCTTGATTGCGTTGGCC
>JAKQOD010000833.1 GCA_029565465.1 Deltaproteobacteria bacterium | reverse complement strand
GCGGATCAAGCTTGCGCACCCGGGCATCGCAGCGTGATCTGCGGTGGGCAGTTGGGGAACCGGTCCCCAGTGTCAGTTGTACCCGCCTTAGCTTTGCTCCCAATTGCCCGCCCATGGCGGAGCCCGTTTAGATCGCCCGCTTAGGCAGCGGTGACCACTGCATTGAGGTTCGCCAAACCGTTGTCGAAATCTTTGCCGATCATCTTTTCAAAGTTGATGAATGTACCCATGAAACGATTCATAAACGGCGCCGGTCCGTACATGACCCACTGCACGTCACAGCCGGTGGCGGTTTTGGCCACTACAAATTCGGTAAGGTTGTGAGCTTCAAACGGGGTTAAAAAGTCGAGCTTCAATTTCACCAGCGCTGGCGAGCTTTCCAAGATTTCCATGCGACCCGAGCCAACCTTTTTGTTGCCGGTCCACTCGTAGATCGCGCCCACGCCGGAAGCGGCGCCGCTGTGGGTCCGCGTCATGGTTGGGTCGAGCTTGTCCCATGGCGACCACTTCGACCATTCATGAAAATCGCTCAGCACCGCTACGACTTTTTCTGGGGCCGCTGCGATTGCAGCACTGCGCTCATAACGAAACGTCTTCGGCTTGAGCATTGCAAGCAACACCAACAGCGCGATCAACCCAGCAATACTTGAAAGAATGATGACCAACACGAGTCCTCCACGTAACGGCAAAAACGCAAACTAGTGCAGAAGCCGGCGTGGGTCAACAGCGGCCCAGGTTCACTCCGCGCTGTAGCCAATAACGTCCATGCCGAAGGCGTGCGCAAGTAATACTGCTGATTCAAGCGGCAATTTCACGCCTTTGACACGATTTTGCCGCGGATCAATGAACAACCCGCGAGCAGCGGCAAACGTTGCGCCTTTGAATTCGCAGCGATCAAATGACGTATTGGTAAAATCGCACTCGTCGAACGCTGCGGCCATAAGATCAACGTCGACAAACGTTGCATCAATGATCGCGCATTTGCTAACGGCAAGCTTGCGCAGCTTGAGGCCAACGAACGAGCAGTAACGCATGCTGCAATCATGAAATTCAAGATCGTTGGCGGCAGCTAGTGCGCTCCAATCGATGCCCATCAGTTTGCAGCCGCGAAATTCCACCCCATGCGCCTTCATGGTCGCAACCGACGCGCGGGTAAGATCACAACTGACAAACCGGCAGGCTTCGAGCCGCATTTGTTTCCAGGTGGTTTCGTTGAGCTTGCAGTTACGAAATTCGCAGTTGTACAGCTCGCGACCTTCGAGTGCGACGGTCGCAAGATCAAGGCCGTCAAACAATTCACCGTCGATGGTGTCGCGGTCGCCAAACGGATGCATGGCGCGAACCTAGCAGGCTGTGCTGTGAAAGAAAATTGCAGGTGGCGCCACAGCTAGTTGTTTGCGTTGCAACGCTGCGGTAGACGGTAGGCCGCCGCACCGCCGAATATGTTTTCGCCGTGATGCTAACCAGTTTGCATATCCGCCTCCGATGACGCCAAACGCTTCAACTGCAACCACCTCCGCCTTGGTCTTCGAAGGCTGTGGTTGTCGCGCTGCGTTTTACGCAGGCGTTGCAGCTGAGCTCGATGCTGCCGGCATGCGTTTTCCCGTCGCTGCCGGCGCGTCGTCAGGGTCGTTGTGCGCTGCCGCAGTCGCTGCTGGGCACGCCGCAAACTTGCCAGCGCTGTGGCGCGACCTCGCTGGCCGCTCGGTGCTGTCGTTACAGCGGGCGTGGCACAACCGATCGATCTTCGACATGAGCAGCATCGTGCGCAACGGCATCGTCGGCTTGCTTGGCGACGGCGATATGCGCAATGCACCCGGCGAAGCGATCGCTGCCGTCACCGTGATGCCGCGGTTCACCACTGAATTTTTGTCGAGCCGAACCGAAGCCAACATGATCAACGTGCTGCTCGGTTCATGTTTTATCCCAGGCATCTACGGGCGCTGGATCACGCATCAAGCCGCGACGGGCCGGCGGCGCGTATTATTCGACGGTGGCATGCGCAACAACCTGCCCGTCGAAGCCGCCACCAACGCAGGTGCCACCAATATCATCTGCGTCGTCTCGCGGCCGCATCCTTTTGCCAACCGCCACCCGTTCCATCGCCGCTGGCAGCCAGCGCCACCGCCCGGCGCCGCCGCCCGCATTCACATCATTCATCCTCTTGCGCCCCTCGCTGTGCAATCCTGGGACCTCGACCGCACCCGCGTCCTCGCCGCCATCGACGCCGGCCGCATCGCCGCTGCGCGGTTCCTTGATCTGAGTGCCCTTTGAACCGGGTCGCACCCACCCGTTCAGAAATCACTAATACATACCAATACTTATAAATTCCCCAGAATAGCTAGCAACCAAGGGCACAGTGCTAGCGATAGGCGCCGAACCTAACCTTTCAAGGACAAGTTCATGCGCAAGCCTTCGTATCTCAGCAACGCTCTATTCGTAACCGGCGCACTCGTCGCCGCGGCCAGCTGCACCAAAGACAATTCAGTTTACTGCGATGACCAACACGCCTGCGCCGATCAAACGGTGTGCGCGGTTGACACCAATGTTTGTGTCGACAGCACGTTTGCGCTCGACCGCAGCAAATTCTTTGATGATGGCGTCATCCTTTGGACGATTGACGCGCAACCAACGCTGCGTGGCACTGGCGCCGAGACCAACGCCTCCGTCGAAGCGAGCATTGATGGCACCGTAGTTGCCACCACGATGGCCGGCCTCGATGGCACATGGCAACTGACGCTGCCCGACGGCGCGGTGAAAGCCTCCGCGGTCACGCTCACGTTGCAAACCAAAACCCCCGATGGCACCGTGCAAATCGCAACGCAGTTTGCACTCGACGCTGTAGCTCCCAACATCGAAATTGTGCCAGTGACGACGCTCGACGAAAATGGCGACGAAGTGACGTTTGCCAGCAACGGCGAGCCAATCCACACGCATACCAATGTTCCGGTTGTGCTCGACGGAACGCACTGCGCCGACATCGTCAAATATGGCTATTTGCTCGACACCGATGCACCGAAGTACGGCACCGAAAATGCGCGCAATAACGTGGCGTGGGACATCAAAGGTGAAGCCGGCGTGGCGCTGCGTGACAAAGACACCCGCTTTCGTATCATCAACAAAACCGGCGGCACCATCGTCGATTGGCAACCGCTGAACCTTACGCGTAGCGGTGCTGCATTCACTGCCCACATTCCCATCACGCGCCAACTGGCCCCACAATTCGGCGCTGGCGACGATAGCTACACCATCGAGTGGGAACTGGTCGACTGGGCCGGCCGCACTGCAAAAGCTTCGGGTTGTTGGAACATGCACGTACTTGCGGCACCGCTGCGAACCACGTTGCCGAAGCTTTCGACCCATGGTCCGGCATCGTTTGGCAATTGGCTGCTGCCGAATGTGCCGCCGATCTCTGGCGCAATTGATGGCCACGCACCAGGTGCTTATTTCGAGTCCGTCATCACCAACGCAACTCTCGAGCCCGTCGAGTTTGAAGCTTCGGTCTTCGCGCCGCGGGTGAAAGTTACCAAGACCGCGCGCATCGCCGACTTCGACATCGTAGTTGGCCCACCCCTCGTCGACGGATACCCGTGTCCGCCACGCAGCACGTTGCAAGAGTGCAACGCCACCCAACCGGCCGGCAATACGCTGATCGAAACGGTAGTTGAAGCACTCGACACTGCCGCGAATCATGTTGTCTGGAAGGTTGAACTGCTCGACGACGCGAACCAACCGGTTGGCGTTTGCACCGACACTACCGTCGTCGGCACGGTTCGCTGTCGCATGCCTGGCCGCGTAGTAGATGCAGCACCGGTTACCGGTCGCCTAGTAGCCTCGATGGTCAGTTTCGCAGACCTCAATCCAGGCACTGGCCCAGTCGCGGAGCGCGATTATCAAGGCTTTGGCTACACCGGCCCCGCGCCACGCGCCATCACCCACTGTGCCGTGCCGGTGACCGGCAGCGTTTGCCGCCGCACGGTCTCGTGGCAACAACACACGATGCTTGCGCACGCCGTAATTAGCGCGGGCTCGACCTCCGGTTTTGGTACGTTCGCTGGCGCTGGCTTTCGCTTTGCGGTTGCACCAGGTACCGGCCCAACATCGCTACCAGCGAGCGGCAACTTAATCACGGCTCGCCCAATCGTATGGGATTCCGGCGCACTGTAAGTATCGTCAACCACCACGCAACAAGCGCACCGGATCGGTGCGCTTTGTCGTTTGCAGCGCGAACCGAATGCGCGCAGCGGAACCGTCAGCGCAAAATCGCCACAGCGGTAATCGTCAGCTCAATTGGCTGGCCTGCACGCGTGATGCGCACTGGTACGGATTGGTCAACGCTCACATTTTTGTCATCGAGCAACGCCGGCGCAAGTTCGCCAAGCTCAGCGACGGTTTTACCAGCGATCGCGACGACAACATCGTCGACCTTCAGGCCGGCTTTGGCGGCCGGCCCAGCGGCCGTGACGCTTGCCACTTTCAGGTCGGCAACGGTGAAGCCAAGCGTGCCCATCGCACCTTGGCGTGGCGGCAGCACTTTGATGACACCGAGGTCGAGCACTTGCCCCGCGGTAACGGTGTAGTTGTGCGTTGCGAGTTCTTGCATCACCAAGAGGCCGCCCCAATTTAACATCAACGTGCCGCTGCCGGCTGCCACTTTGTCGACGGCAAAGCGCCCTTCGGCGTCAGTCGTTGGCAACTTGCCACTAAGCAGCGCACCAATATCTTCGACGCCCATATCGGTGCGTAGCACTTGCACATTCGCCACTGGTGCATCGGTGAGCACGTTGATCGCCCGCCCGGTTAGCGACGACCAGGGCCGCAATGCGAAGTCGAGCTGCGCAGGAGCGCGTGCACCGACGATGGTGACGCGGCCTTGGGCTTGCCCCGCCGCAGCGGCGACACTGCACGTAATTGCGCCGTCGGGCACGCGCTCAAATTCATATGTTCCGTCGGCAACTACAAAGTGGCGTTCGAGCGCAACTCCGGCGCCTTTACACTTCACGTCAAATTCCGTGACCGGTACGTCTTGGTTACTAACGAAGCCTCGCAACGCGCTTAGCTTGCTTAGCTTCAAGGTCAGCGTTGCGCCGAGGGCAACGTTGGCCTGCATCGCGCGAGCCGAGCCTTTGGCACCGTCGGCGGTAACACGATAGGTGCCGTCGCGTAGATTGGTAATTGTAAAATGGCCAGTAGCATCGGTCATGACCAGCGGCGCGTTATTCAGCCAGTCAGGCGCCCCCTCATCTTCACTTGCGACCGAGGAGCCCGAGGATCCAACTCTCACCGTCACTGAATGTGAACCTTCACGAGGACCGTTAGCGGTTGCCATCGGCATCATGCTCGCTGTCACCCAGGCATCGGGCTCGGGCTGGCCGGTTTCACCAAGGACCACGCCGCGAATCACACCGTCGCGGGCTTCAACCGTGAGGTTCACGGTCTTGGTTTCGTTGCCGAGCTCAACCGGTGTACCAGTGATGCCGCGGCGACCTTTGGTTGCTCCGGATGGATTCGGCATCCGCAACGCGCCGTGGTCATCGCTCACGGACAACATATAGCTGCCGGGTTCAAGGCCAACGATTCGGTAGTGGCCATCGAGCAACGTGGTGGCATCCTTGCTGCCGTTGCGAAAATCCAGGTCTAAATTGCCCTTAGTACGCGACGCATTGACGCTTACGCCGACTACCGGTTTGCCATGACTGTCAACCACAACGCCTTGCACGACGGCCTGTGGCGTCATCGTCACTAACAAGCCGGATTGATCGGCCCCCTTTACGGTCACGTCGAGTTTGCCCAGTTGGCCATCACTGGTCCGCGCAACTAACTTGAATTTGCCGTCGGGCACATTGCGAATCGTGAACGCGCCAGTAGCGTCGCTTTGGGTTTGTGCCATCGCAACTTTGATGGCGGCCATGATGTCGCCGATGCCAGTGGCGCCGTCGGCAAGCGTCAATGACACTCCGGCTTGGACACCTGGACTCACCGTACCGCTCAAGGTGACGCCGCCATCCATTTCCACCAGCACGTCGTTAACGTCCGCGTCCCGGACCGTTACCGATTGGCCAACACTTGGAATAACACCGGCCCCCAACGCACCGAGCAAATACGTACCGGGTTGCACGCCCAGCAATTCAAAGTAGCCATCGTTGGCGCTTGGCACTTGCGTGACAATGCCGTCTTTGTTGCCAAACGAAAAACCACCAACCAAAACGCCAGGCACGCCTTGGCCTTTGCTGTTCCGACGCACCACGAAGCCCGAAATATTGAATGCGCGATCCAGCGCAATTTTAACGTCAGTGGCCTGTTCGCCAATGCCAAGTTCAACCACGGTAGGCGCAATGGAACGATAATTACGCGCAGTTGCAGTCAACTCAACGGCGCCCCAGCCAACTCCATGCAGCACAAAGTTGCCTTGTTCGTCGGCGAGCACCGCGTTGTTGCCAGTGGCTGCCCGGCCTTTGCCAAGATGTTTGCTTTCCGCACGCACCAGCGCACGGGGCACTGGATTGCCGTCAGCGCGTGCGACCACTTGGCCACGAATCGTTGCACCTGGCGACATGGTGAAATCGAGCACCACTGCTGTCGCACCAATAGTGGTGGACTTTGATGCATCTACATAATCTTCATGCCGCACTGCCACGCGCCAGTCGCCGGCCGGCAATGCCATGCGATACTTGCCGGCTTGATCAGTAAACGTCACAGCGCTGCCTTTGGCAAACAGTGCAGCCAGATCGTCGTCGGAACTTACGGTGATACGTGCGCCAACGACTGCACCGCCACCCATGTCGGAAACGGTGCCACTGAGGGTGGCAGCGCCGGCCGCAAGCACAATATCGAGGCCGGTCTTTTGTTGATTTGCAGTTACTGCGACACTCGGCGCTTTGTTGGGCAAATAGCCTTCGGCCACTGCGGCAACAATGTACTTGCCTGGTGCTACCGTTGCAGTCCATGCGCCCGAAGCATCGGCGACCACCGCGACTGCGGCGTCAACACCCGAAATATCGCCGAACTCGGCACCACCGATTTGATCTGGCTCAACAAACACCGCTGCACCAGCAACACCCGCACCGTCGCTATCACGGGTAATCCGGCCGCTGAGCGTTGCAGGTGAAATGTCGGCGGTTGCACCATTGCGAGCGCGCCGCTTGGTTTCCAACACCGCGCTGTTATCGTCGCCAGTTTTGGTTGCCCATGGATCAGCTGCAACCGGTGCGGCTGGCCGCGTTTTGGCTTTGTGATTGCAACTAACAACGCGCCAAGCAACGAGCCCTACTAGCGCGACGAAGACGACAACACCAACACCGAGTTTTTTTGAATTGCGTGCCATGGCCAAGGCAACCATGGCACAACCCGGTCGTCGCTACGGCTCCACCGCGCATTCAATTTCATCGAAGGTGCCGGGCAATACTTGGTTCGGGCCACGCACAACTTCGATAGTCCAACCACTTGTTGGCGCTTCGCAGCTACCAGGATCTTTGCGCATGCGGTAACACGGCGTGCTGCTTTCGGTGGCATCGCAGTAAGGCACTACAATCGTGCTTTGCTGCGGTGTTTGAAAGTAGCGATGTTCGCGCACGCTGCAGTCGAGCGGCTGTGCGAGTTGGCTGTTGAAACAAGGAACGCTGTAGGGATAGTCGAAACCACTCGCCAACTGCCACAGCGGTTCGGACCAATCCGATTGACAAATGGATGAACTAATCCCGCGCCGAAACAACTGAGCAAACGCGTTGGTGCGCACGGCCGGACGGCCGAGCAGAATCGTGCCGTTGCCTGCCTCATCGTAGCCGCAGGAGGGTTCCACCACGGGGCCGCTCGCCCCATTGGCATGCATAGTCGTTGCCACGTCGCTCGGTCCCGCAACCAGGCTCACCGACAGTTTGTAATTGCCTAAGCCATCTCCATTCTTGAGCTGGAACAGCGAATGATAAAGATCCATGCCGTTCACTTCACCGTCGGAGTCGAGCGGGGTACAAGCATGATGCGGCCCAAGCAGCGCAGTTGATTCGGCGCATTGTACGTTCTGCGAAAAGCAGCGATAGGCTGCATCTTCGTGTCCGGGCAACGCCTGCGATAAAATGCGCTGTGCAAGTGAACAGTCATCATTGGCAGAAATGATAACAATCGCAAGCGTGGCGTTCCGACGCACGAAGCTCGCAGCAGGACTTGATGGCTCGGCTTGCAGCAACGCTCGCGAAATAGCGCGCAATGGCTGAGCATACCGGCAAGTCGTCGTCGGGAGCGCAAACATCTTGGTGAATGCTTCGGTCAGCGTGCCGCGATAGTTGGTAATGCGTTGGCCAGGATGTAGCGGATCCGGCATGTCACGCAAAAAAGGGCTGCCGTCGGAAATGTCTACGCCGCCAGTAAAAAACGTTCCGGCATCCCCCCACGACGAGCAGCCTGCAGCGGGTGCGCCGCCCGCCGTGCCGACATCGGTCGAAACTACGCCGATGTTTAGATCTAGTCGGAATCCGCCAAAGTAGCGCAAGGTGTCTCCAAATCTCGCTGCATTAGCAGCCAAGGTCGGCTGCATATTTTGCATCGTCGGCGAATTATCAACCACGAACAAAATATCGTAGGCGCGCGGCGCACGCACTGGAACGATCCGGCGTTCGACTACCGTGCGATTGAGCGGCTCAGGCGTTTCCTCGGTCTGCTCGGCACAACCGGCAGCGGCAAGAAGAGCGAACACCGTCGCGGCACGCCTCATGTTGAATCGGACTTTTTGAAATGAACCCACCGTGGGTAATGCTGCAAATCGACGGCCAACCTCGACGCTAGCTAACTAGGCAAGAGCATTGAGACAGCCTGCTACCGGTCGAAACATGAACCGCGCTCGCCTGCCAACCAAGTTGGCGCTAGCAAGTTTGTTGGCGCTTTGCCCTTTGCGCCGATTGCTGGCATTGTCGCGACGTGAAATCAGTTCAGGTCAGCAGTGTGGTTGCTCGTAGTAGTGCACGCCGTAGCGTGCTTGCCCTGACGGCAGTGGTGGCATTGGGCGCCGCGCTAGCTACGAGCGCAAGCTGCAAGCGCCGCGCACCGTCGGGTTTGCCGGCTGCACCGCCGACGGAGGCAGCGTCACCGACGACGGCGGGCGCGGCGGGTACGCCACCGACTACGGGCGCCGGCACGGCAAGCGCAGCGAATAGTGGCCGCACACCAGCGGGGCCGCCAGTCGCATGCTTGGCCGACCGCTTGCCGACGCTCGTGCTCGACATTCCTGACAGCCCACAATGCACGGCGAACCCACGCGTGTGTCGCGACTTATGCATTACCGGAGATGCCGCGGCTTGTATCATCCGTGCCAGCTCGCTTGAATCGTCCGCAACCCGGACAGAAGCAACGGTGTTGTATGCCCAGGCATGTGCTGTAGGTGCCGCGTCGGGATGCACGAACTATGCAGCGCACACCTGGACCGATGGCACGCCCGACGACATGCCATGTGCAAAACGCATCATGGCAGCAGCGTGCAAAGCACGTGATCCATATGCTTGCGGCATGACGGTCCGCTTCGAACTCGAAGATCCAAACGCGACGGCCAACGATCGCGTCAGTATCGGCGAACGAGCCAAAACCTATTGCAACGAAGCGCAAGGCTTTGCCTGCGTGGTGTTGGCTCGTTTTATCGAAGAAGGCGTATTGGAAACACCTAACGCGACGCGGGTCCAAGCGTTGCTTGCGCAAGCATGCTCGTCGGGCTACCCCGATGCTTGTGGCAAAACGTCTGCTAAAGCGATCTTAAAATAGCGCGCAGCGAGACGCGGCCCGCCTGACCCAACACCGGCCGTCGCGGCGCCTTGAACGTGAGCGCGTTCGCACACGTTGATGCAAAAGCGCTCAACGCACGCTTGATTTGCGACCAACACCGAGCGCTAGCGCTCAGTTGGGCTGTTGTCATTTCCTCGACGGTAACTAAAGCGCTTCACAACGACACAATCGGTCGTCGCGCCGAAGCAACCTGCTACACCGCGCGCATGCATGCATCTCGACGAGCATCTAGTCTGTTGTTGTTCTCCATCGTGATTGCGACGCCAATCGTCGCAACTGCGAAACCACGCAAAGCCCCTATTGGTCAACCCAACCGCGACGCGCCCGTCGTAGCGCGGCCACCCGCAGCCCCACCAACGGCACCACGCGAAACGTGGCGGCCGCGGCGTGGCCAACTCTGGGTTGCCGGGCAATGGAAATGGCAAGACAACCAATGGCAATGGACCGCTGGTCATTCCGAGCGCCGACGCAAGAACCAAACATGGAACGACGGCCGTTGGGAAAATCGCGGCGACCACTGGGCATGGCAAGTGGGTACGTGGAGCGCAGCTTCAACGAAGCCAACGCAACCGCCCGCGTTCGTCGAAGAAATCCCACAACGTCGACGCGGCTACGCCTGGGTCAAAGGCAACTGGAACTGGGACAACAACGGCTGGGAATGGACACCTGGCACGCTACAAAAACGCCCGGCTGGCAAACGCTGGAACGATGGCGTGTGGGCCAGCGTTGGTAGCGAGTGGCAGTGGACCGGCGGCGGCTGGATCGACGCACCGAACGTGCAACCACAACCGCCGCAACCGCTCGAAGAAATTCGGCTGTTTGCACGCGGTAAGGTCTGGGTTGCCGGTCGCTGGCAGTGGGAAGATAACGACTACCAATGGATCGCCGGTTCGTTGCAGCCACGCCCACGCGGCAAGCGCTGGCAGGATGGCAAATGGCAAAACGCAGCTGGCCAATGGTCGTGGTCGGCTGGGCTCTTCAGCGACGCACCGTCGATTCAACCGGCGCCGCCGCAGCCGTTCGCCGAAAATCCAATCAATCGCCCCGGATATATTTGGATCAACGGCAACTATGAATGGCGCAACGGTGACTACGAATGGTTGCCTGGCCATTGGGAACGTCAACGCACGAACCAAACCTGGATCGCTGGCAACTGGAACAACAACGGCGGCACGTGGTCGTGGGCTGCGGGTGCATGGCGATAGCTACGAAGACTTCGCAGGGGGCGTGCTAGTGCAGGGCCAAATGAGCTACAATGGTCGACGCTTATGCATGCTCCAAAGGTATTGTGTGCGGTGCCCGTTGCGTTGATTTCCGCGTTTGCTGCCTGCAGCAAACCAGCAGCAAATCCGGTTGAAACGCTCGATGTAGTGCCCAAAAGTTCGTGGCGCGTACAAGAGCCGGTAACCACCAAGCCCGCTGAACCAGTCGACACGTCGGGTATCGATTTCGTCGCTGCGCGCGACAATGGCCTAGCGCTAATGCGTTGGACTGCCAAAGGCGCCGTGGTGCAAAAACAGGTTGCTGCTCCCAACTTGCGCGACGCACTTTGGCTCGGCAATCAAGTCATTGCGTTTATGGGCGCCGACGAAGTCTCAGCGTACGAACTCAAAGATTCAGTGTGGCAACCGATCAATGAACCCAACGATCCAGCCTGGTCGCTGGTTGATGAAGATATGGAATCACGCGCCCGCGGCAACGCCACCGCCCCGCCAGAGTTTATTGCTTCGGCCTTGGGTGAATTGTGGCTAAGTGGCTGCCAAAACGGGCGCTGGATCGACGGCGGCGGCGGCGAGTCAGAGGAAGTTTTCTGCGATCGTTGGATCTATGCTCGCTTAGTGCCCGGCCCGTTGGCGATTACGGATCGGCCACCGTATACGCTGCAAGGCGCAGGCAAAGTCACGCCGCCAGCGTCGCCCAAAACAACGCTTGCACCAGCGTCCGGAACCCGGACGCGCAACACGACGCAACAGATTGTGAACTGTGCGGTGGCAGGCACAGCGTCAGTGCAGCTACCTCAAGCGCGCTCAGGCATGGCACCAGAAACCGTCGACGATCTGATGTGGATTACGAGCACACCGCCGATGTTTGCGTTGACGACCCATTCGTTGGATCCGGCATTTCGCTACCAAGCGCCAGCGCGGCTCTCCTTCTACGAAGGCTGCCAACGTTCCGTGCGGTTTGAAAATGCCACCTTGGTCACCGGCCAAAACGGCAAATTCGCGATCCTGACGCCGCGCACGACGGTGTTATTCGACCAGGGTCGCCAAGTGGGTGAGCTGTTTGCTGCAACCAGTGTATTCAACTTTCGCTGGTTGCCTTAATCAACCCCGGCACTCGACAACAATTGACAGCAACCGTCGGAGAACGCGACAATACGTTGTGCTTGCAAAGCTGTATCTTGTAACGACGTTGGCGAATGCTTGCGTCCTGGCGGTCGCCAGCGGCGGATGCGGCGACAACTTCGCGGCACCGCCACCCTACCCGCGCACAGTATTTGTCATTCCGATGGAGAACCAAGACGGTGCATCTATCTACGGCAATGTCGTCGACGCGCCGTATCTCAACAGTTTGTATAACCAAGCCGCGCGCGCCGACAATTTTCGCGATGTGTTGCCATCGTTGCCAAGCGAGCCGCACTACATTTGGATGGAAGCCGGCACCAACGTATTTGCCGACCACGAATTTTACGGCAGCGGCGATCCTGACGTTACCAACATAACGGCTTCGCGTGAGCATCTCGTCTCCCAACTCTCTGCCGCAGGCATTCCGTGGATGAGCTACCAAGATGGCATCACGACGGGAACATGTCCGATCAAGCCGGTCGATTTTTTTGTGCCACGCCACGATCCATCGTTGTACTTCACCGACATCGTTGGATTTACGCCAAGCGAGACCAGCCCTGAGTGCATCGCGCACCACAAGGCCTACACCGATCTCGCCGACGATCTCGATGCCGGCGCTGTCAGCGGTTACGTTTTCATCACACCTGATCTTTGCCACGATATGCACGGTGCCGCTGGCTGTCCGTCGGGGCTCGACGTAGCTGCTAACATCAAAGCTGGCGACGCATGGCTCGCGGCGGAGCTGCCACGCATCTTGGCGTACGCAGCAACCCGCGATGCCTTGGTGTTGATTCCCTTCGACGAAGGCATCACGACCGACCAGCTTGCGTTCTTTGCACTCGGCCCCCACGCCAAAGCTGGCACTGCGTCCTCGGTGCTGTACACCCACAGCTCGATGCTCAAATCGGTTGAACAATTTCTTGGTGTGCCAGTGCTGCCCACCGTTGCTGACGCCACCAACTTGGCCGACTTGTTTGCGCCTGGCGTATTGCCGTAGGTCGCCAATTCTCGGCTGATCGAACATCCCAAAGCGTGCTACCTTGTTCGTATGCCATTGGCGCATCGCCTACAGCGGAACACGTACGCGGACTACGTCGCAGTTGAACAGACCAGTTCAAGCAAACACGAATTTTTCGACGGCCAAATCTACGCTATGGCTGGCGGCTCGGAGGAGCATTCGGCGCTTGCAGCAGAAGTGCTGCGTGCACTCGGTAATGCAATCGGCGACCGCCCGTGCCGAACCCACACCTCGGATCTTCGCATTTACGTCGAAGCCGCCGGGCTTGCCACGTTTCCCGACGGTGCAGTGATTTGCGGCCCACTACAACAACATGGTGCCAGCCCCAAAGCAACCGCGCTCAATCCACTGGTCTTGGTTGAAGTAACCAGTGATTCATCAGAGGAATACGACACGGGGCTCAAATTCGAACACTACCGTTCGATCCCTACGCTGCGCGATTATGTTGTCGTTTCACATCGCGAGCGGCGCATCACGGTGCATTTCCGCGATGATGACGAGCAATGGCATACAACGGTTGCGCTTGCTGGTGGTGAAGTAAGCGTCAGCTCCATCGCAGCGCACCTGCGCGTCGATGAGATCTATCGCGGTAGCAGCATTCAATCGTCTTCGTGAAAATGTAAGTGTTTTTGATACCCCGACGAAAACGCCCCAGGATCTTGGCGGTATTTTGATCGCGTCGGATCAAAGTATCCACGCTCGATCACCCATTCATACACGGCGATATCGACTGGATATTGAGTCAATACGCCGAAGCGAGCATGCCGTTTGATCCATAACGTTGCGATTTCTTCGTCGGCAAAAATCGCGCTTGGCAACGGCGTGCGACCTTCGTTGAATATCCACACCGCAGCCACTGCGACACTTGCATCGCGAATTTCACCGACAGCTTGCGCGCTAACGCCGGCTTGATAGTCCAACTGCGCCAAAGCAACCGCGTGCATATCAGCGCTCGGCGTATCGACCGAATATTGCGTTAGCACGCCGGTTAACGAATGCTTAGCAATCCACGGCTCGGCTACTTTAACCGATGAAAACACCGCGCTTGGAAAATTGCCGCCGTTGCCGTTGAACACCCAAACCAAAGTCATGCATTAACAGGATCACACGCCGGCGACAGTCGGGGCAACCTAGCGCGGAAAACAACTTTGCGCGCCACCACCATCGGTTGCTATGGTTGCGTCACGATGAATGCGACTACCCAGAACCTGCTTAGCAAAAATGTCGCCGTGTATGTTTCGTGGCAGTGGCGCGAGTCCGAGCGAACGCTTGCGTCTGTGCAGCAAGAGTGCGCCGATTTTCTGCAACCATTTGCACCGGCAAGCGTGCAATATTTCGTCACCACCGCCGCAAACGTCGATGACTATTCGAGCGCCGGCTTTCACGCCATGCTGGAGAAATTGGAAGCCGAACCGGTTGATTGCGTCGTATTTTTGAACACCGACGATCTTTTCTTAGTATGCGAAGATAAGATCACGTTCTTTACCTGGCTGCGCGTGCTGCAATCGTACGGCTGTGAGGTCTACTTCATTCGGGAGGACGCATGCACCGCGTCAAGCGTGAAAGACTTTCTGCCTAAAATTCAGTATTGAGCTGCGATACCCGGCCACCGGCAACTGTAGCTGCCACTGCTGCTACCAAGATCACAGATTGCACTAGCCACTGTTGAGGTCTGTCGGCTCCAGCGTTTTGATGTCGTCGTCGGCACAAGCTGGCAATTTCCGATAAATCCCGACGCCAACAGCGCCGAACCTCGGCAATTTTCCGATAGCACATGCACGCTTTGCGCAGCATGGCGCGCCCGGTCAACCATGGGGCGTGGCACGGCCCTTGCTCTTATCCTTGTCATGCGTAACCTTCGCCTTCTGTTTGCCACTGCAGCTTTTGCGCTGCTTGCCACTGCCTGCGCCACTGATGGCGACGACGCTGACGCCGATGGCGGGGGCAAATCCGACGGCGCGGGCACCAACGGCAGCATTGGCTATATCCAATCCAATAGCCCGTTCTACTGGGCCGATAGTGACTACGCCACGTTCCAATCGTCGGTCGGCTTAACCGACCGCACGCCCATCGCTGATACTGAAGCACTCACCCAACGCTTGCAAAGTTGGGTCGACAAACTCGACACCATGGTGCGCTCAGAAATGAAACGCACAGCAGGCATCACGTTGGTGACGCCAAAGCCAGTTGTCAAAGTATTGCCATCGGGCTCGACGTTCAATGCGTGGGTGTCTGGCACGTACGCATGCACGGGCTTGCAACGCCCGGGCGCAACCGACCCAACCACCGTTAGTCTGCTGCGCGCCAACCAAGTCTATTCCGAGCAGCTCACCTGCGTGCGTCCGACCTGGCCTGGTGTCACCGAGCTGTTGACGTTTTGGAATCGCAACAAGCCTGCCTGCAAGCTGAGCACCGATGGCACGATTGCTGGCACCGGTTGCGAAATTTCGCCCAACCCCCCGGGTGAAGTCGCGATTATTTCAACCTCGCCTTACATTCACGTGACCAGCGACTTGTTGGCCACTGCCGACGAAGCCACGATTGTGGTAGTGCTCGCGCACGAACTTGGCCACTACTACCGCTCGCACGTCAGCGATGCGCGCGTTGCCAAATATGATTTCTGGTTTGATTCGGAAATCGACCGCAAAAAGCGCCCGGTGCCAGCTGCCAACGCTGCCGACTTAGCCAAACAATACGATGCCATCGTCAACGGACCGGGCTCCATTCAAGCGCACGTCGGAGGTCGCTACAGCCCACGGTTGCGCTCGTTTATCATCGGCGCAGTCTCGGATCTGCTCGCTGAACGCACTGAAGCTGGTTTCGTCTGCGCCGGCGCGCGCGATGCACTGGGCCCTTGGCGCGATTCGCTGCGCAACAGCTTCGGCACGCCGTCGGATCAAATCCAAGACTATCTGGCGTTTGAAGTAGCGCTTGCAGCCTGTGCGCCAAGGCTCGACTTAACCGGCACACCTGGCGCCAGCTCGTTGTCGTACGGCCAAGTGCTGATGGCCGTGATGGAAGGCAAGCTTGGCAAAGTTACCCTGCCGTTCCGCGCCACCTTGGCCGACGTGCTCAATGCGCTGAACACCAACGCCACCAAGCTCGACGCTAAAGAGGCTTCGTTGCTTGCCCACGTGAAGCAAAACCGCATCGGCCTGTACACCACCGAAGAAGAAGCCGACGACCTCGCGATGGAGTTCGCTGCACGCATCGGCATCAGCCCTGACCAAGTGATGCAAGCCTGGTTGCGCTTCATGCAACAAATCGTTGGTGCGGTGCCTCCGGAATATCGTGCGCAATACCAAGCCGAATACGATAGCTGCAAAGTCTTGTTCGACAACGGCTTCACCACCACCGACGCTGCCGGCAAAAAAATCGCTGCGTTTGTGCCAATCGGCAACCTCAGCGAACCGCACCACAGCGACTGCTATCGCTTGTTTAACTTCTGGCGTAACAAGAAACTGCGCAAGTACACCGTCGCACCTGCCGCCTCGTTCGGTGGCTGGGAACCACTGCAAGCTGAAGCACAACGGCTCAGTGCAGAAGCCGCAAGCAACGGACTGTAATCCTACGCTACTGCGGATCGCTGACGCGGCCCATGAACAAAATCATGCCAGTGCGCTGGTCGACGATCATGAATAGAAACGGATGATCCGCAACGAACTTCGGTGCAGGTTGCGGCATACCGCCACCTTCGGCCATCACCACAGCGGTAGCGGCTGCGGCTTCGGTGCCCTTTTCATTCACTTTCACAAACGCTTTGTGAAACACCTCGCTGATGTACAAGCGGTGGGTCGGATTAGGCGGCACGCCGATGCCAGTAAAGTCTGCTTTACTGTCGCTGAAGGCATCGACGATCCCGAGCTTGGTCAACGCCTCCGACAACGCCAGTGGCGCGGTCGGATTGATTTCGAACTTGGGCAACGCCACATCGACTTGCTGCTTCTTAAATCCAGCTTGCCATGTCGCCAATGAATCAGGCGTCAAGCCGGCCTCGACGGCGGCAAGGCCGTCAAGCTTGGTGGGCAGTACGATCCACATTGCTGCATCATCACCTTGGTAAGGCAGCTCAAGCACGGACGCGGCATTGCTCGTATACAAACGAGCGTTCACTCGATTGTGCATGGTTGCAACGTTCTTGAACTTGCTCGCCGTCAGTGCAAACGGTGCGTCCGAGGTGAACATCTCCTTAAACGGTTCTGCCCAATCAGCCAAAAAATATATCGCGTTAACCAACACCATGCGCGTTGTGCTGGTGATCGAACGTGGTGGCAGCAGGTCTTTGATGCGCTGCTCAGTTTGTTGTTCCACCCACTGGTTCATTGCCGTGCGTTGCTCGTCGGGCTTACCGACAAAGTCCATCGGCTGCAGTGGTGCACCAAATGCCTTGGCGGTTTGATCGATGAACGGCTGTTCAAACTTGAACGTCTGTTCGCCAAACAAACGGTTCGCCATGCGCAGCTTGAGCGGGCGCGCAGGGTCTTGCAACGTTGCCGCCAAGCTGCTGTAGGCCGCCTGCACCGCAGCCACATCACCTTCAAAATGCAGCGCCGCGCGCATTTCATCGCTGGTTTTGCCTTTGGCGCCGCCCCAAGTCATCGCCAACGCCGTGGTGATGCTGGCTGGTGACATCGCCAAGTTGCCGCGCGCAGCTTGGATTTTCCACCAGGCCACAGCGAAAGCATTGTTCGCTGTGGCAACGCGTTTGGCATCAGCATCGGACGGAGCTGGATCATTGGATGGCATCGAAATAGGCGCCTTGGGTGGAGGAGTTATGGCCGGTTTGACTTCGGTTTGCTTTGCGCAACCAAGCCCCAACGCGCCAACGCTGGCCGTAGCAACCAGACATGTCAAAAGCTTTTGCATTGCTGCAAGCATACGCCGCAGCACTATGCGCTGCAGGGTTTCCTCGAAAAACCTACATGGGCATACAAGGATCCGACGCGAAACTTTGAATAAGACGTTTTCGTAACGCGTCGTAGCCTTATCCGTCGCGAAAGGTGTCATGGCACATGCAATCGGTTTCTCGGTCTTTGCAGTAACCACGCTAGCGGCGCTTAGCAACGTGCACGCGGCACCGCAGCACCGCAGCGCCACCAAGCATGCCCACGCGTTCAGCGACATCGCTGTGCGTCGCCATGCTCCCACCAAATCATTGGTTCGCAGCGGCGGCAGTTCGGCGGAAACGCCGTCCCCTGTCCACGTCTTTTTGAATCCGTACGGCACCGAACTCGTTGGCGGCGACGACAATCCGGCACGCAACTCGTCGTGGATCGTCGCAAGCGCGAATGACCGCGTAGCGTTTCCAGCTTACCGAGGCGGCGCCCGTGCGTGGCAAGCTATCACCACATGTGTGCGCAACGCGTATCGTGATTTCGCTGTCGATTTTTCCGATCAACGGCCAAGCAGCGGCGTGTACTCGATGATTATCGTCGGTGGCACGCCCGACCTATTGGGGCTAAGCAGCGAAACCGGCGGCATTGCACCCGCCGATGGCAGGGTGCTGCGCAACGCCGTTGGTTTTGTGTTTTCAGCCGGCGCAGGAGAACGCACCGACGATGTTTGCCAGGCGATCGTCCACGAAGTTGGCCATACGCTAGGGCTCGACCACGCCTACCGCTGCGAGGACCCAATGTCGTACCTCGACGATTGCGGCCCTAAAAAGTTTGCCGACGTTGACGCAGCTTGCGGCGAATATGAAGCCCGTACATGCGATGGCGGCAAAGCGACGCAGAATTCATATCGCAAGCTCATGGCCCTGGTTGGTCCACGCGCTGCGACCGCTGGGACCACGCCCCCGTTGCCTTTCCCGACCACCGGGCCAAGGCCAATTACGCCACCTGTTTCCATCGATCGTGACGATGAAACTGTTGATCCTTATACCGCCGACGACACCGACGCCGACGAGGATGACGACGACGTCGTCGACGCCGAGGATGACGACGACGACGCCACTGTCGATGACGACGCCAGCGATGAGCGCGCAACTACAAGTCATTGCGCGAATTCACAAAGTACGCCACCGGCCATCACGCGCCGTCGGCACATCCGCCACATCACAAGCACAACCCAATTATGGGCGCGCGGACGTGATGGCAACTGGTATCTTGTACGTACTCAGACCCGCCACCGCTAGCGGGGCGTTTAGCAGCCGCTGTCTTTGAGTTGCTTGTCGAGTTGCTCCGACGTGTCCTTGCAGAATTTCACGACCATGCCTTTGGCCATATCTTTTTGATCAGCTGGCGCATCGGTAAGCGCCTTAACAACGCCAGGCAATTGTTCGACGTTGGTCTTCATCACCACGCGCACCTCATCGGTCAGCTTGGCGCAGGCGTTGTACTTGGTGAGCTTTTCGTTGATGCCGTCGCATTCAGCAACGCCTGTGGCAGCCAACGGTGCAATCGCGAACTCGCTAGCTTTTGGCGGCTCAGTCTTCGCTGGCTCGGTCTTCGCTGGCTCGTTCTTCGCTGGTTCAGCCTTACCAGCCGGAGCTGCTTCGCCTTTGGCTGCGTCTTTTTTACAACCAGCAACAAGCGCAGCGAACATCACGAACGACACAATGACGGTATTTTTCATGGGCCGAAGCTACACGCTAATAACATCCTGGTCGAGCCACGTTTTTCACTTTCCGACCGATGGCGGCGCCACGGCGCTAAATTTCACCGGTGGTGAATGTCAACGCACCCATGCGAACCCGGACTGTGGATGAGCCTGCAATAAACTTGTTGTACGCAAACACCGCAATCGGCGTGTTTAGATAGAGGCCGCCCATCAGGCTAATCCTCGTATCAGCGCCTGCATTGTTGGCGATCGCGAAGTCGGCCCCAAGGCGCACACCCGTGGTTGAGTTCACAATTGCGCCATAGATATCTTCGGCGGTTGTTGCCAAATTGCGCTCATCGGTCCACGCCAAAACAAAAGCACTGTTGCCGGTTGCAGGTCGGCGTGTCGACGAAACGCTTGGCCGTGACTGACCGGCAGCCGCGTTGCTATATACGCGGCCCGTTGGATCGTCGACAGTCAAGGCGCCAGCAACCACCCGTACGCGAGTGCCATAGATGTCACCAGCGTCGGTGCGGCGATCGTCCCAGACCACCAAAAAGCGCCCGTTCGCAAATGCAACATCGGGCGTTACCTGACTATTTGCACCATTGGAGATAACCACCCCTGCGGCATCTAGCACCGTGCCGGCCGCATTGACGCGAGCACCATAAATGTCTCGGCCACCAACGGTGCCGGCGCGTGCATCGCTCCACACCACCAAAAACACATTGTTCGTTGAGTCCCAAGCCGCGCGCGCCGAAATCTGATCCAAGTCAGCATTCGAAATTACAATGTCCGACGCCACAACCACACCACTCGAATTTACGATCGCGCCGTAGATGTCAAAGCTGCCATTGCGACGATCCTGCCAGACGATCAAGGTCAATCCTGCGCCGTTGCCGGCAGCGCCCGTGACAAATTGATCTTTGGCAGCAGTGGTAACTGCAATGCCGGTGGCGTCGAGCAAAGCGCCCGTCGCTGGCACGGTGCGCGCCAGATAGACGTCGAAATCATTGCCTCGAATATCCGACCACACGGTTACAAAATTGGTGCCATCAAACGCGCCGGTTGGCGTTTGTTGCGTCGCTGCCGCTGTCGAGATATTGGCGACACCGCCAATCGGCACGGTGTTGGTATCAAAACGCTCCGCGACAATGTTGTCGCCAGCAACTTTGCTATCGCCCCAGGCAACCGACCAAATGTGGCCAGTGCCCGAAGGCGCAGCCATAAACACTGGTGCTTGCTGGCGATTT
This sequence comes from Deltaproteobacteria bacterium, assembly GCA_029565465.1. GTDB lineage: Bacteria > Myxococcota_A > Polyangia > Haliangiales > Haliangiaceae > JABFXX01. Next base: position 9,186 of record JAKQOD010000833.1, on the reverse strand, counting down.
ACCGAACGCGGCACAATCAAGCCACCCGCGATGCTCAACGCGCCCGCAGCTGATAACGGCGAGCCATACACCGTCGGCACGACGGCATCGCGCAAGTCATTCCACACCGCAAAGAAGTTCGTCGCGCCTGCGACCACGTACGCACTCGATTGATTGCGCCGTGCACCCGTCGTTGCCAACAGCGTTTCCGTGCCAGTGGCGGTTAAAGTTGCGTCGAAGGCTCGCGCATAGCTGTCAAAATCGCGAGTCGCAAAATCGCGGCGATCTTGCCACGCGATAACGCACGTTGCATTGCACGCAAGCGCTCCGTATTCCTGCGAGCTCGCAGCGGAAATGAGCTTTTTACCACCGACGGTTGTGACGGCGCCTTCGGTGTGAGTATCAAGCACGACACCAGCGGTGCTAACCCGGGTGCCCCAAATATCACTTCCCGACGAGAACGTTACTGCGAAATTGCCGCCAACAAACGCTGCTGACGTCATGCGTTGGTCAGTAGCGCCCGCTGCGATATCAAACGCCGTGCCGCTGAGAGCGCCGGCGGCCGTGATGCGTTGGCCTTTGACATCAAGGCCAGTAGTCCCGGTGGCAGCGTAGCTAACCAAGTACTCGCCAGCAGGATTGGCTGCAACGCCGTATTCACTGCCAGCCGCAGCAACCGAAAACGCTGCCCCAAAGGTTGTACCGTTGTAGCGCGATGCAAACACTGAAGGGCCGCGTGCAAAAACCAACAAGCCTTCGGCGCCACGCGACGCCAACAACGGATGGGTCTCGGCAGTTGGCGTGACGGCGACAGTGCCTAGCTGGGTAACCGCGCCGGCCGTCGAGATCCGCGCAGCGCGCAAGTCGGCGTCACCAGCTGGCAGTTTGTAGTCTTCCCAAACCACCACGAAGCTGCCATTGATGAATGCCACCGATGGGGCGCTTTGAATGCCTGCCGTCGAACTCACCAAGATCGATGTGGTGTCGATCAACGTGCCAGCTGCATTGAGCCGTGCTGCGTAGATATCACTATTGCGGCTCAACCGATCGTCGCGCCACACCACCAAATAGTTGGTGCCTGACCAAGCAACTTGTGCGAACTGCGAAACTGCGCCAGTTGGACTGCCGGTTACTGTAGTGTCCACCGCAAGCACATAGTCAAAATTGATGGCGGGGTCGAGCACGGCAGGAAATGTCGAACTTGCAAGCAATGCATCGGGCACCGCGAACTCGATCGCTCCGTTTCGCCACTGGCCCGTCACGGGCGTACGCGTGCCTGCGGCGTCAACCCAGGTCGCGTGGCTATACGTGGCGCCAGCCGTATCGTGCCCAAAATGAAAGCCACGCTCATCGACGACAACATCGGCTTCGGCATTATCAACAGCAACTTGTACGACCACATCACCTTGGCCGGCTGGTGCAGCCGCGAACGTCCAGCGCTGCTCGATCCCAGCTGCGGCCGTAGTAATTTCTTCGTCGATCTGGCCGCGGTGAAACACCAAGCGATCACTGCGCTCGGCCACCGTTGGCGCTGTGTCGGAAAGGGTAACGCCACCACGGCTCACCATGGCGGTATGTAATGCGAGTTGGGTTGCCGCCGTTGCAAGGTCTCGGCGTCCAATGCGAATCGTAACATCCACGCTGGTATCGATTTGGATCTCAGCGTTTTTGGCTTGATAGCCATCGTTGCGGCGAACGAAGCCATTGCCAACATCACAGGGTTGGCTACTTGGTCCGGTCGCCGGACACGCTTCAAATTCACAAGCCGCGCTACAGCCGTCGCCATCGCGGGTGTTGCCGTCGTCGCAAGCTTCCGCACCCGCCACCACACCGTTGCCGCACCCAGTGACGGCGCAATCGGCTTCACAACCATCACCGCTAACGATGTTGCCATCGTCGCAGGCCTCATTTGCACTCACAACGCCGTCGCCACACAGCGGCGCACCACACATATTGTCGTTGCAAACCCCCGTGGCGCAATCGGCGCCTTGCAGGCATTCCACACAATGCGACGCACCATCGCAGACGTGGCCGTTGTCGATGGCACAAACGGTCCCAGCTTCAGCCGGTGTCGAGGTTAGCTCACCGTCGACACAAGCTTCGATATCACAGCCAACGAGTGCCTGTGCCTGATCGCAGGTTGGAGTAATCTTTGCGGGCTCACTGCATCCCGCCGCCAACACCACCCCAACACATCCCACCAGAACACCAACATATTTCATATCTACTAAGGTTTTCACGGTTTGTTAACCGCTGCAAGCTTTGCACGGGGGGCACCAGGCATTGTTTTGTGCCTACATGTCGCTGCCTGATTTGCATCAGCGTTTTTCACGCAAAAGCTGGCTCCAAATCGCAAAGTTGTCGTCGATGTCAGGCGCAAAGGTGTGATACTCGCCCAGATATTCATGGGCGATGACTCGTGCGCCAGCCGTGCGTAACTCAGCGACATCGCGCTTTGCCAGCGCAACCGAGGCGGGCCGTTCCTGGTCGTACCAAACCACAAAGTAGGTTTGCTTGGCGGTGGCTTTGTTGCCTTTGGCTAGCGCCGCAGCGAGGCGAGGCGTACCAAGGTATCCTGGACTCATCGCAATCGCACCATTGAAGAATTCAGGATGTGCAACCGCCAGTTCCATTCCCAATTGTGCACCTTGCGAAAAGCCAACCGCGATGTTGCCGCTAGGCGCTAGAGTGACGCGATCTTTGACCAACGCGAGACCTTTTTGAATATGCGTCCAATCGGTCTCAAATTGTTCGCTCCACATAAACGACTGTTGGCCACGCGGCGTGGTCGCACTGAGTGAAACAACGGCCATGCCCGTGTCGTCCACAAAGCGTTGCAACTTATCGTCGCTGGTAAAATCCTCCGGCCGCGATCCATAGCCGTGCAAACAGATGAGCGCAGCGATTGGTGTACCCACCGTATATCCGGCCGGCACAATCACCGGCTGCCGCCGATAACCACTGCGCCGCCATACTGCGCTAATGTTTTCAAGATATCGCAGAAAGTTTGGCCACCGTGCGTCCTGGTGCACGCGCGCAAACGATGTGGCCTTGGCGCTTTCAGGATCTAGGCCTTCATGTAGTGCAGCTTGTTGTAACCAATAGAACACCTCGTCGACGAGTTGCAACCGCGCTGCAAAAACGGCGACGGTGCCAGCGCCGACGGTTTGGCTTTCAGGTGCGCGCCGATAGGTCCAGTAGGTCAACGCGTAGCCCGCGGCAAGCCGTTGCGGTTCGGTACCTGTTAATTTCACGCGCAGCAAGTCTTCGATCGATACCGTGCGCAAATCGACACCTGCGACAAGCGCCGTGGGCTCGCTCGGCGCAGGAATCACGAACGGCGCAGGTGGAAACTTGATGCCAGGCACCGTCGCGACCGTAGGCGTTACCGCGCCAGCTGTCGATGCAGTTGCCGGTGCCCTGGGAGCACTCGTTGGTGCCGATTCGGCTTGGCACGAAGCCAAACATGCAGCATCGACGGCCACGACCACAGCGACGGAAACGACAAAGCGCAACATGGGCGTAGCGTACACCTTTTTTGCTAGCGACATGGCAGCGGTTCGGTTTCGCAACGCCAACACAACGTGAGGTGGCGCAGGCCGCGAGCGGCTGCAATACTCTTACGATGTTGAAGCGTTTGTTGTTCTGCATCGCCAGCGCAGCGCCTATCGTGGTGGTGGGCTCCGACGCGAGCATGGCTGCCGCACCGCCGACCCTGCAGGTGATGCCCGTCGCGCCAGCGAGCGTTGCGCCGAAGCCGCCGGCCTGGCATTGGAAGGCGAACGCAGCAAGCCCTGCGAAGGTCAGCATCAAAGCGGGACGCAACCGCTGCTCATTCAACTACAACGACAAGACGCGCAGCACTGTGCTGCAATGCGTTGGTGCCAATGGCAAGCGCATCTGGGGTTATGACCAACTCGAAACCTTCGTCGACTATGCAGCGCTCGTCGCCGATGAAAACACGCTCTATGTTGTGCGCTACTGTGGCATTGCCACAGGCGCGTTTGTCACTGCGTACGATCTGCGCAAAGGCACCGAGCGCTGGCAACAACGCGTGTTGGGCATCGGTCCAGTCACGCACTCTGGCTATCGCAACGAAGTGCAAGCAGAATTGAATCACGGCACCTTGCGCGTGTTTGGGCAGGAAAGCAGTGGCCGCTACATTGAGGATTTCGCTGTCAGCAATGGAGCGCGTCTCGCGAATTTTCGCGGTGGGGTTGATGCTCACCCAACGTTTACCGCCAGCCAATTACCGGTTGCCAGTGCGCCGACGCCCCCGCCGCAGCCTGGCGTTGCCGACGGTGTTGCGTTCGAATTCAGCGGGCCGTGGCCCGACACGACCGACGGCATGGGCGTGAAGAACTCACTTGGCCTGGTGTGCCACCAAACCGTGCGAGCTGCCCAACATCTCGATTGCACGTCGGTCAAGGGCAAAACGATGTGGCAGATCGATTTCGCCAACAACGAGCACGACAGCGCAGCCATCGCGGCCACCGACATCACACTTTTTGTCGTTCGGTATCCGCGGTTTTCGTCGGGCGGTGAAGTCATCGCGTACAACATTCACACCGGCGCGGTTCGTTGGCGCACGGTACTATACGCGTTGGGCCCCGTTGCCCACAGCGAATACCTCAACAACATCAGCCTGCGCGTTGCAACGCTCAAAAAGCCCAACGGCAGCAACACCGATGTCGTGGTCGCTTCGGGCCACGAGTCGAATGGCAAATATGTTGAGGTGCTTGACGCTAAGTCCGGCGCCAACCTCGGCAATCGCCGCGAATAGCGCGCTACTCAACCGGAGGTTGGCAGACCCCCGCACTGTTGATTTGCGCATTGGTACGGAAGGTGTTCAAGCGTTGCCACGACGGCACTTCCTGTCGCGGGATTGTGCCATCTTCGCGCACGTTGGTGACGTGGTAGGTGTGCTGGTTCCAAATGCGCCGTGCTTGAATCCAACGATCCATCTTGTCACGGATGACTTGCACCGTCGGTGAAACCGGCCGCCCAGGATATGGATTCGAGACTACGACGATCTCGGCCGAGCCATCGTTGTCGATGTCGGCGACGACGGGATATTCGGTCAGGGTGCCGCTGCTGCGCGGCATCGTTAGGATTGCTTGGCCGAGCTCATTGAACACAAACATGCTGGTTTCATCGGCGTACATTGCTTCCGCTTTGCCATCACCGAGAAAATCAAACGCCGTGCCAGCAGCGATGCCGGAGCCATCGAGCACGGGTGCGCTCCAGCGAATTGTAGCGTCGGCATTATAGAGCGTGTAATTGCTTGCCGAGCTCATCGCATATTCCGCTTTGCCATCGCCGTCGAAGTCGTGAATGGTTGCCGGCCGGATCCAAGCAGTAACATTGGGTGCCACATTGGTTGGGCGTTTATCGCGGTACTTCACCACACCATTGTGCTCAATAACGGACAAGCCGTTGATGTTGGTCAGCAAGATTTCCGGTTGCGGATCGTCGTCGAGATTCGCCACTTGTGGGTAGCCCGGCGAGAGATCCGTCATCCAATAGAGTGAGCCATCGGCGTGATACGCCGCCGCCCCAAGCACCACTTCTTGTAAGCCATCTCCGTCGAGGTCGGCGATCGTCGTAGCATTCCAATTGGCCTGCGTGCTTGCAGCCGTCCACTTCACGCTGCCGGTGTGATTAAAGACCGTATTGCCACCAACAATTTCAACTTCACCGTCGTGATCAAGGTCCGCAAGCGCAATCGCGCCAGAGTACCAGTCGCCGGCCCACTGCCCCGCTGGGCCAAACTTCACAGCGCCCAAGTGATCAAATGCGTACAATCTGCCTTCGGGATCTACGGTTACGATTTCGGCAACACCGTCATGATCAAGATCGCCTAATGCAGGCGTCACGGTTGCGTCAACTGTGGTTGCGATCTTGAGTTCTTGTTGGCCGGTTTTGCCGTTGAGCAGATAGATATGACCAGGCGTACGTGGCTGCCCAGCGCCCTGCATCGCCACCACCACCACATCGGGCGTATCACACAAATCGATCGCGCCGTCCGCGTTGTCGTCGGTCAGGTTGGCCACCAATGGCGTCACGATGCTGTAGATTTCCCCGTCGGGGCCGGTCCAACTCCATTGCAACTCTGGTTCGAAGCTATTTGGCGGCGCTACGGCGCTGCACATACCTACCGCGTTGTCATCAACTTGCACCTTGCAGATATTTACCGGGGTCGCATCGGGCAGCGCAGCGTCCGTATCACTCCAGTTGCTATCGGGCACCGTGCGTGGCGAACGGCCACATGCCGCGACGAAAATGAGAGCCGACATTCCAAAACGAGCGTTGCGCAACATGGCTGCATCCTATGCGCTTTTCGCTCGGCAGCGGGCTCTATTTTTCCGATACTAGCGGCAGCACTACACTTGCGGCGCCAACGTTAGTTGCCGGTGTATGTTGCAAACACCTCGACCGCTCGACCGTGTGCGTCAAAACCGCAGTGCTCCGCATTAACAATCACTTTTTGATCGATCGGGAAACCCGCGTTCATAAAAAACGGAATCGCCAACTCAATGTCTGGTTTGAGGAAATCCATATCACCGTAGGTGAAATACAGCTTGGTCACGCTACGCAACGCAGCGTCAGCATTGTTCCACGCAAAAGCCAACGCGGGCGTTTCACCGCCGCAGTTCAAGGCATAGGCGCCGGGATATACGTCGCCAAATTTGCGCAGAAATGATTTGGTAAGGAAGATACTGCCGCCCGAAGCGCCGTAGAAATAGTTCTGCGTTAGTGCAACGTTGTACTTGGCACGAAACAGATCGAGCACCGCTTTGAGCGCATCGGCGTTGACGCCAGCGTCGTCGGAAACCGGGGTTGCGGTCGGCGAGCAATCGGTTTGCGAGGGCACTTGCCACCACGCGCATTTGTTGGGCGCCAACACTGCGACGGTGAGGGCGTGATGCGCGTCGGCCCACGGCAACAGCGCCTTGATAGCACTATCACTGGCGTACGCACGCGCGCCGTCACCGTGGGTGTAAACCACCAAGCGCAGCGGACCCGAGGCAGCTGGCGGCTCAATAAACCGAAACTCGGCGCCGCCGGCGGAGGCAACGCAAAGCCGGCGCCCTGCTACCGTTGCTGTTGACGTGCAGGTAATGCCACCAGTGCCACCACTGCCAACAACCGGTGCAGCGTCGGGCGTACGCGGCGCATCGATAGCAAGCAGCGCGTCGGATGCAGCGTCGGCCGCTGGCGTATTGGGCGACGATGAACAAGCGGCGTTCAGCGCAACAACTCCGACAAACAATAGGGTGCGATGCATATTCAACGTACGGCGTGCCACAACGGCCTTATAGCGTTCGCCAACGCTGACCACCTGAACCGCGGGCCATTATTTTAGGACAATTCGCGCCGTGTCGCGGCCTGTGGCTGCAGCAAGCCGTTAGGATCAAAAACGCAATGTACGTTCCGTCACCGATCGAGGTAGTAACCGGGCAGTCGGGCATCAATGGCGAAGCCGCGGTCCACGCTGTGCGAGTTAGCGATCCAACCAGGCTCGATTTGTCGCAACTCAAAGCATTTCTCGTCGACGAGTATGACCTAACGATTCAATTTAGCATCGGCAACGATGGCGTGGCGCAGGCTGCGACGCCGGCGTTGCTGCAACAACTCGAAGCCTTTTGCCAAGCCGTTGGACCTCGCGTCACAGTTCGTTTTTACGGCGGTCACGGCGCTGCCTTTGCGTGCGACCTGCTTGCGCAACTGCCCAGCGTGGCTGCACTGCGCATCGAGACAAATACGACCAGCAATCTCGAAGCAGTTGCGACGCTTACAGCCCTGCAACGACTCAGCATCAAGATTGCCGACACCGTGCCGCGCGACCTCCTGCATGCACCAAATTTGCAGAAGCTAACGTCGCTTGAACTTGGCAAAGCGCAGCGTGGCCGCTTCGACCTCACCGCACTTGCAGCGATGCCGCACCTGACCGAGCTGTTGATTACAGACCATGCCAACGAGCTATCTCACGTAGCGCACGTTCCGACTCTCACGAAGTTGACGCTATGGTCGCCGCGCGGGGCGCCTTCGCTTGCGTTTGTGCGCCAACTACCCGCGCTGCGCGAACTGGCACTGCACTGGGGCAGCTATGCAGAACTCGACGAGCTGGATGCGCCGCAACTGCAACGCTTGCGCTTGCAGTGCATTCGCGGACTGACGAAGTTCGACGCTCGCCGCTTGAGCAATGTGCAGCAGCTGTCGTTGGATAGGTTCGCACAACTCACCCGCGTGCGGGTCAACCAACTGCAACAGCTGCAGCGCTTGCGTATCACAGATGCCACCAAGTGCAGCGTGCTCGACGGCATTAGCGAGCTGCCGAGCCTAGCTACGTTGCGCTTGTACCGCACCGCTACCGACCTCGATGCGCTGCTACAAGCCGGGCTGCCAACCGCGCTGCGTGAATTTGCCTATCTTACCGGGCGGACGAAGGCCGACAACGCCATTGCTGCACGACTGCAAGCCCTTGGCTACGACGCGCGGTAAACCACCGACGACGTGTTGACGGATGCAGCGTTGCCCGGCACGCTGGTGCATGGCCAACTTCCGCCAAATCACGCCGTTTATGTATGTGCCCGACATCGTCGCTGGCGAAGCGTTTCTCGGCAAGCTTGGCTTTCGCACGCTGTCGACGTACGGTGATTACCGTTACATGGAGCGTGAAGGCTGCGGCATCCGAGTGATGCAAAACTCCGGCGATGACGGCGCCCCACCGGGCAACCGCCGCTTTGCGTACTACGTCGATGTGTGCGATGTCGACGCGCTGTATCGTGAGTGGCAGCCGTTTTTGGCTACGTTTCCGCCTGGCGACGTGCACGGCCCAGGCAACAAGCCGTATGGCCAGCGTGAACTTTGCATCTTGGCGCCCGACGGCAATGTGTTGACGTTTGGACAACCGGTCAACGTCGCCTCGCTGCCAACATAACAACCTGTGGCAAACACGCACAGTTTACAGCGCTCGCCAAAATCGAACCATGCCGTATACCACTGTATGACCACCAACATTCCGACGACGATCTGGCAGAAGTTGCAGCACATCGCGACCGTCTGCAGCGTCTGTTTCACGGCATGCGCACCGGCGGCTGCGCCGGCGGCGGTTGCATCTGGCCCGACACCGCCAGCGGTTGCACCGGCCGGACCTCCGATGTTTCCGACGGTTGCAGCGCAAACCTTGGCGAAACGAGCGGT
>JAKQOD010000831.1 GCA_029565465.1 Deltaproteobacteria bacterium | reverse complement strand
AAGTCGCTGGGCAACGCAGTAATTGCACCTAACGCCGTGCCGTTGGTCGTTTGCGCCAACATCTGCAGCGTCTCGGCATCGCCTTGCGGCTGATCGAGTTCTTTGCCGGTTTCTTTGACCAAGAAAATATCTGTAGCTTCGACTTCGCGGCCATCGACGGTTGCGGTACCGCGAATCCGATAGATGCCCGCTTCCAAATCGGCGTATTGTTGAGTCGCGGTGCCGTCGGCGCCAACCGTCACCACGTTGTCTTTGACAGGCACAGCAGTGGCTGGTGCAGCGCCGCGTTGCAGCGTGAGCTTGACAGTGCCTGCAGGTAAGGGTTGATAGTCGCGGCCTAACAAGCGCACGTTGACTTGCACCGGCGCGCCGCGTTCGTATTCCACGGCGTCAGTATCGACGTGCAGATTGCGCAGATCCGGATCTTGGATCAACCACCGAATCGAGTTCTCCCAAAACTTGGTGTAGTGCCGGCCATCGTCGCCGGGTTTTTGGGCTGCCACAAAGCCCCACCGCCAGAGGGTATCAGTAGTCACCGCCAACGACCGGCCTTTGCCATAATCGGTTACTGCGATCACCGGCATGGGCTTGCCGTCCCGCGCTTTAAGCCGCGGATGCACAGCTAGCACGGTTGCATCGGGTTTGGCGCCTGGCACCAGGTTGACGCCTTCGAGTGGGGGCAAACCTTTCCACGCGGCTAGGTTGTCGTTGGCTGCGAAGCGCAGCGCCGTGAGTGGATGCACATTGCCAGCGTCCGTCAGCACGGGCGAAAACCGTTGGGTATCAACCAGCGGATTGTTGTCCGCAAAAACATCAGTGAGTTGTAATGGCAACGCTTCGGCCAGCGGAGTGCCAAAGTAGCCGCCTGACGAAAACGACGCAGCGCCACCAAGCATGACCAGGCCACCTCCACCGTCGATGTAGCTGCGCAGATTTTCCAGATACTCGCCGATGCCGTACGGCATGTACTCAAAGTTTTGCAACACGATCACGTCGAACGACGGCAATTGTTCTTCAAACAGCTCGCGGGTTGGGAACGGAATCAACGACATCTCATCATTGGGCACCATCGAAATATCGTCTTGGGTCCGCAAGATAAAGAACGAGATCAAGTCGACGTTGGGGTTGCTTTTGAGCATTTGCCGCAACGCTTTTTCGTCCCACGATGGCTGCCCGCTGACTTGCAACACGCGAACTTTGTCGCGAATCACGCGGATCAAAAACGTTGCAACGTTGTTGCTGGTTACCGCTTCGCCGGCAAACGTCGGCACGCTGAGCTGATACACGTAACGGCCAACGCGTGGCGGCGTAACTTCAAAACTCACCCGCACATCGCCGCCGGCAGCGGGCACATCAATGATCTTTTCGCGCAAGGGCTCGCCGTCAGTCGCCAATGTCACCGGCAGCTGCCGCAGCGTTCCGTCGGCCGCCATGCCTGGCGTGATCCGCACCACGGCTTCGATTTTGACGACGGTACGCACGAATGCGAACTCGTCGGCAATAACTTTGGCCACCGCCACGTCGCGCAAGCCCGCGCCGGCGGCAAGCACGGTGTGAACCCGGGTCTCAAGGGAACGAAGAAAGTCACGCGCTGCGCCTGCGGTTGCATCGTCGTCGAATTGCCCGGTGGCCGCGCCATCGCTGAGCACGACGATACCGGCGAGGTCACGCCCATCGTAGCGCCCCCGCACGGTTTCCAGCGCTTTGCGCAAATCGGTCGCACGCCCAGTTGCCGCGTTGCTTGCCAAGCCAACAATCGACGTTGCGCGCAAGGCATCCGAAAACGTGTAAAAGTCGAGCTTGTGATCGCGCTGCCATGCTGCGAGCGTGTCGCTCGAATTATCGAGCAGCTGCTGCATGCGTGTGATGCGTGGCGCTTGATCGGGTGTTTCGCGCAATGCCATCGACAACGAATCGTCGACGAGGATCGCGATACGATTTGGCTCACGGGCAACTTGCCGCAATTCAATCGCGGGCTCGACGAACATGACAAAGGCCGCAACGGCAGCGCCTGACCGCAGGCCCACGATCGCTGCGCGTTGCCAGCCGCCCGCGGCGCGGGTGGCGCGCCACGACAGTCCGATGATCGCAACGGTCGTTGCTCCGCCAAGCAACAACGTGAACCGGCCCCACGGCGCCAGCATCACCCAGCGATGTTCGTTAAAGTCGACGCCGTTTGGCGCGCCGAAGTGGACCGCAACCGCGATCATGCCTTCGGCCGCTAACGCGCCAAGCGCACCCAGCGCTAACACGCCTGCAGCCGCCCCACGGACCGGTCGGCGTCGGCGAAAGAGCCACACCGCAAGTAACACCAATGCCGTTGCTGCAGCCGCCAAGGCCAACCGCGTTACCGTCGAGAACAAGGCCACGCTCATCGCTTACTTGCTCGGTTTGCGTGGCGTACCACTTGGCGGCGGCACGGCCCCATCATCTTTCGGCTTCCAGCGCCGACGTTTCAAAATGAACGGCACGTGAACTTGGTCGGTTTTGTAATCCAAACAAAGCGCGTACATCGCGATGTTGACGCCCAACCGAAAACTCAATTCGCGTTGCCGCTCGCCACCAGGTTCACAAGTGAATTCGTAGTTGCCAAAATCGTCGCGGGTCCACGCGCCCCCCATGTCGTTGCCGACATAGGCACAGTTGATGCGGCCATTGCGCACAATGCCTTCGAGTGCAGGCGCTGTCACGATGCGACCGTAGGGCTTATCTAACAAATAAAACGATTTGAATATGACATGCTCAGTGTTGATTACTTCAAACGTTTTTGCGGGCGACGGATAGACCGCCGCCATCAAGCGCCGCACGGATGCATCGAAGCCACTGCCGGTGCCGGCTTGCGCGGAGTCGATTAGCAAAAATCCACCAAACGTCAAAAAACGCCGCAAGGCTTCGATGGCAGCCCCTGTGGGCAACTCGAACTCGCGATCGCCAGCAAGATACAAAAACGGCGTTTCGTGCAAGGTCTCGCTGGTGAGCGTGACGATAGCGGGTTCGAGTTCAACATCGATCGCGGTGCGTTTTTCGATTTCCCACGCTAACCGCTTAAGCGCCAACGGCCGTGGATTCCAACCCGCGTTGGCCCCTAACTGCAAATGGCCAAATCGAAACTTAGAACTTGCTCCAATGGCTCGCGCCGACATCGGCCGTACAGCACTCCACGCTGCCAAGGCTGCAAGCCCACGCAAGCCCCCGGCGATGACGCTGCGTCGTGTCCAATGTCGAGGAGCTTTCGCCATACGCTAACTTGCGCACACTGTAGCACGTTTGGATCGACTGGCTCGATCGGTTGATCATCAACAGCGCTACTCGCAGCCCCTTGCAGCAACGCCCGCAACAAATTTGGTAACGGCGAACCCACCGCGCACCGCGGCGCCTCATGCGCGCGAAACGCAGGGCTCGTCGCAAGCGGCTATAATGATCGGGCTCCTCACCTTGACACTCGTGTTGGGTAAGCAAAAGATCACGTCGTGTGGTCGAGTTATTCCGCGCGCCAAGCAGCGCAGCTTATCGGACTGTCGGAATCGGCAGTTCGTAGCTGTATTCGCGATGGTTTGGTTGGCGTGGCGACCGACATTCCTGTGCAATTGACGTTTCGTGATCTTGCGACGCTACGCTTGATCAAGCGCTTGGTCGACGGCGGGTTGCCATTGGCCAACGTGCGCCGCGAGCTGTTGCGGATTGCCACAACGCTGCAAGGGCAAAGCCTCAGCGAGCTGCCGATCGAAGTGCGAGGTTCTACGTTGGTGATTCGGGGCAGTGCGGCGGCGGCCGTTGGCCAGATGGATCTGTTTGCAGTACCAGCTCCCATTTCATCGGAAGCAGGGCAGTTGCACACGCTGCCGGTGCCTCTGCCCGCGACAGCCGAGGCGAGCAATCCGGTGCTGCAGCCCGTGCCAATCGTCACTGCTGATGAGTGGTTCATGCGTGCGCTGGAGCTCGAAGACAGCGATTCGCGCGCGGCGATCGATGCGTATCGGCGCGGCTTGCGCTTGCGCCCAGATGCGTCGGAATCGTGGGTAAATCTGGGCCGCTTGTTGGCCGAAGCCAGCGATGGCGCGGGTGCTGCCGAGTGTTTTCGCACTGCCGCAGAACTCGATCCGAACGATGCAACTACGCACTACAACCTTGGAGTTGTTGCGCAGGACGACGGCCGCGAAAGCGAGGCGATTATGCTCTATCGTCGCGCGATTGAGCTGGACCCATCGCTAGCCGAAGCGCACTACAATCTTGCCACGCTGTTCGACCAAACTGGCGATCCACGCGCCGCGATTCGCCATATCAACGAATACCGAAAGCTGACGAAGGGCCCGCACCGCACGCTGTAACCAGCGCAGCCAATGCAGCTAGAAATCGAAGCGAACGATGGCGCCTGCAGCGTCGGTCGAGACGACTGGCGTCACAACGACACGGTCGCGTAGCTTACGATGTGAAGCGCTGCGTTCGGTCGGCTTACTTTCGCGAATGTAGGCGAAGTAGAAGCCAACCGCCGCCATCGCGCCGCCGACCCCGACAATGCCCATGCCAATGCCGGTGTTGCGGCGATAATCGCAGGCCGACGATGTCGCTGCATCAAGCACAGGGTCACCACAGTGGGAGCTGTCCAACGTAGGTTTTGCGCCGTCGATTTTGTTCCAGCTGTAAGCCCAAAAGCCACCACCACCAGCGGCGAGTGCAAGGCCGCCGAAGAACATGCCTTTCCACAAACCTTTGTTATTGCCGCCGTCGCGCGATACCAGGCCTTCGCGGCTTTCTAAATTGCCGTTGCCATTACCGTTGCCATTGCCTTCGGGCAGAACTTTGTCTTCCCACTTGGTCAAGACCGTGGCTTCTTCGCCGCCAACCACCGTGATGGTTTGTTTGTAGCGAGGGTGACCTTCCGCATCAACCGCAACTTCGTAGCTGCCTTCGGGGAGATTCGGAATTTTAAGTTCGCCTGCAACCAACGACCCACGCGGCCGATTGTTGATCAATACCGTGCCGCGCTGTGCGCTTGAACGAACCACGATGCTGCCTTGGGTTGCAGCACCGACCAACCGGCCATAAATGTTTTTGCCCCAGGTAACCGCCTCAGCGCCGCTGCTTTGGTCAAAGGGCACCGACTCTGGAATCTTTTGCTCAATCTGTTTGGTGCTCACCCGTAGCAAGTACACGGTCACGAGGTAGCTGCTCTTATCGCGTTCAACTTTGCCGTAGACCAAATAATCGGTTTTGAGGTCAGCGCCAATGCGTGCAACGCACTCGCGGTACTTATCCCGAGCTTCTTTGGTGTCTTTGCCTTCATCATCGCAGCCTGCGATGGCTTTCAAATCGATGAATTCGCGTGCGCTGTTCTGCGCCAACCAATATGGCCCCGAACCTTGGCCAGGGCGCAACCGCATGGCGTCGCTGAGCGTTTTGGCAAACTGAGTGGTCGCTGCGTCCACCCCTGCGCCCTTATCTGTAACTTCCAACCCAAGCACTGCGACTTTGGGTTTTTCAGCGGAGTCAGCAGCCGCTGGCGCAACACCAGCAACCAAACCCAACACGCTAATGGCAAAAGCCATTAACGGCATTATCCAGGAAAATCGATTGCGATTGGCACAAGACATAAGTGGTCCTCGACCCCGATATTTAAACACGAATCCGAGCAAAAAGGGGGTGTTTGCGGCCCAGAAGACGGTAGGCTGCCGCCCGTGCGGACCCTATCGGTTCGAATTATGCTTGCGTTTGCTGCGGTGATCGTCACATTTGGCATCACTACGGCCGTTGTATTGTTGTACTTGAACAACTTTGGCGTCGAGATCGGTGTCATCAAGACCGGCTATCTGCCGCTTGCGCTGGGGTCCAAAGATTTCGCAAGCCGGCAAGAAGATTTGCGGTCGTATCTGGCTGAGGATTTTCGTGAAGAGGCCAGCACGCGCAATGCAGCGCGCACCCTTGCGCGGTACCGGCGCGAGCGTGACAAAACGCTACGCGAAACCTTTGCCGTGCTGCGTTCTATGAGTGAAGTGCCCGAACGCCATCAGCGTCGACTTGCCGAAGCCTCCACCCAAATCACGGCACTTTCAGATACCATCGACCAAACGGCGCGTGATTATGCGTTGTTGCTTGTGGCTCCGCCGATTGGGGCGAATCCCGACAAGGATTCGCTGGCGCGCGCCGCGGCGGATGCCGCTTTGGTCAAGCTGGTCGACCAAGAGAAGATCACCAGCGGTCGCGCCGGCAAGTTGGCTGAATATCTCAAGAGTTTAGTGACGAAGTCGGCCAGCAACCTCGAAGACAACGAACGTAGCTTGCGGTTGTACACGTTGGCGTGGGCTGGCGGCGCGATCGTGCTTGGGATCTTGTTGTCGGTGTGGGCGAGTTTAGCGCTGCGACCGTTACGCCGCTTGCGGGATGCTGCCGTCCAGATTGCGGCTGGTGATTATGGCAATCGGATCGAGGAGCGTGGGCCGAAAGAAGTTGTCGATCTTGCGCGTGAGTTCAATGCAATGGGGCGTGCGGTGCAAGATCGTGAACGCGAACTGGTGCGATCGGAACGCTTGGTTGCCGTCGGTAAAATGGCGCAGCTCATCACCCACGAAGTCCGTAATCCACTGTCGTCGATCGGCCTCAATACCGAATTGCTCGAAGAAGAATTGGCGCAATTGCCGGCGAGCACCGAAGCTAAAGAGTTGTGTGCTGCGATCAATCGTGAAATCGATCGGTTGACCGAAATCACCGAGGATTACCTGCAAATGGGGCGCTTGCCGAAGCCGAAACTACAGGCTGAAGCGGTAGCGCCAGTGGTGACCGCGTTGGTTGATTTTGTGCGCGAAGATCTCCTCCAGCGAGGCGTTGCAATGACGCTAACCGTCGAGCCGTCGTTGCATACCAATGCCTCCATTGACAGCGGGCAATTGCGGCAGTGCGTGCTGAATTTGGTGCGCAATGCTGCGGATGCGGTCGCCGGCCAAGCCGATGCTTGCGTTGATGTACGTGTGTGTACGAAAGGCCAAGTTGTTGAAATCACGGTGCATGACAACGGCCCCGGTATTCCGTTGGCCGACCAGACCCGCGTTTTTGATCCGTTTTTCTCGACGAAACAGGGCGGTTCGGGGCTTGGCTTGGCGCTAACTCAACAGATTGTGCGCGACCACGGCGGCTCGCTGCACGTGAACCCGGCGCCTGGCGGCGCTACGTTTGTGATCCGTCTGCCATTGTTGGCTTCAGAATGAAGTAGTCTCAAGATTGTTGAGAACTTGCGCCCATGAGCTCACTAAGGGAATATAGTAGGACGAGGATCAGTCGGGATGGGTGAACCAGACGCTCAAGATCTTCGTGGTGAGAGCCGCGAAGAGGTAACGCTATTCGTCGAGTACGAAGGCGCTGAGGATATTCTTGGTGACTACACCGAGAATTTGTCTGCAGGCGGTACCTTCGTTGCGACGACTCGCGAGCTCGCGATCGGCACCGAAGTAAAGCTGGTGTTGCAGTTTCCTGGCTTGCTCAAGCCATTGTCGCTCACCGGCGTTGTGCGTTGGAAACGTGAGGACCAGCCTGGCTGTGGTATCGAGTTTGTCGACGCAGCTGAGCGGGTTTCGCTGGTCGGCGTGATGGATCGAATCCGCGATCGTGATCCGCGCACCGTGCAGCAACCGTATCGGTTGCTGGTTGTCGAAGACAACGCGCACATCGCAGCCCTCATTGAAGAAGGGTTGTCGAGTTCGTCGCAACGCAGCTTTGACAATCGTTTGGTGTTTCAATTTCGGCGCGCCAACAACGGCCGTGATGCATGTGAGTTGCTTCGAACCGAAACGTTTGATGCCATGATCATCGACGTCTATTTGCCGATCATCGACGGCCCAGGCGTGGTGCGGTTTGCGCGTAAAGAGTTAGGCCTCGGCAAGTTGCCGATTATCGCGGTGTCTGGTGGCGGCTCCGCTGCTCGCAACGCTGCGATTGAAGCTGGTGCCGATCTGTTTTTGGATAAACCGATGCGGCTCAAGCAAGTGATCGAAACGATTCAACGTTTGATGATTCCAGCTCGCGCTTGAGAAGCCCGCGAAGCGTTATGGGGCAAGGCGTTCGATGCGCCATGCTTTGCCATCGTGATCTCGTTGATATCGGACGCGGTCGTGGAGGCGGCTGGGTTGGCCCTGCCAAAACTCAAACATATGCGGCACAACTCGGTAGCCACCCCACCAAGCTGGGCGAGGCGGTGCGCTGCTGCCATATTGTTGTTCGAGTTGCGCTACGCGGGCTGCAAGCACGGCTCCATCAATGGGCTGAGACTGCGGCGACGCCACGGCCCCCAATTGGCTACCATGCGGCCGGACAGCAAAGTACGCATCGGACTCAGCTGCACTGACGCGTTCAACCGTGCCGACCACGCGGATTTGACGATGCAACCGTTCCCAATGCAACGCGAGCGCGGCGCGGGGATGCGCCGCAAGCTCACGGCCTTTGGCACTTTCATAGTTGGTATAAAACACGAGGCCGAGGTCGTCGATTTCTTTGAGCAACACCACGCGCACTGCTGGCCAGCCGTCACCATCCACCGTTGCAAGCGACATGGCGTTGACGTTTGGTAGCTTGGTTGCCTCGGCTGCGCGGAACCAAGCGCGGAATTGCACGAACGGATCTGCTGCAACCGACGTTGGGTCGATTGAGTCGCCGTTGTACTGATCACCGTGCTGCCACAGCAGGTGGCGCTCGGGATTCTTCGACTCACTATTTGCCATGTCCAGCGTTTACCATGCAATAGCCGCAGGCGCTGCGCGCTGGCTAGTCGTCGTCGTCGTCGTCTGGATCATCCGGATCATCAGGATCCGTATCATCGGGCTCATTGGGATCATCGGCTGGCAGTGGCGTGCCGAGGCCAGCATTAACCTTCTCGCGAAGATCTTTGCCCACTTTAAAGAACGGCAGGCGCTTTTCAGCAACATGCACCGTCTCTCCAGTGCGTGGGTTGCGGCCTTCGTACGATTTGTATTTACGTACGGTGAAGCTGCCAAACCCACGAATCTCAATACCTTCCCCACGCTCAAGCGCTTTGACCATTGAGTCAAAAACGGTATTGACTATCGCCTCCGCCTTACCAGCCGGGAGCTTCAGTGTCTCTGAGATCTTTTCGATCAGCTCTGACTTGGTCACGGTCTCGTAACTCCGCGTAACTTATAATGATGCTAAATGCGCTTGGCACTCGGTTGCAAGCGTAACGCAGCGAAATCATACAAAAGGGTTTTGCTAACTTGGCTCAACGGCTGGTAGCGGACGTTCGGCGTCTTTCGTAAATGCCCGATAACTCAAAGGAAATCGATAAGTTTCGCAGCGATGACGAGCGTAAAAATCAATCAGATCTCGCCAGCTGATTTTTCCGTTGCTGAGGCCACCTTTGACCCCAGATGACGGATTCGCTCCACACGGCGACGTAGTTGAGCGGCCATTCTGGTGCACTTTCGCTAACTTGTCGTCGACTCCGATCAAGGTCGGCGGCAACATTTGGATGTAATAGGTAGCC
>JAKQOD010000830.1 GCA_029565465.1 Deltaproteobacteria bacterium | reverse complement strand
CACCGCCACCCGAACCAAACTGCAAGCGTTGATGTAACGGTGTTGAACAGGCTGCGCCTCCTACTCCGCCTTGTGTGTTGCCACCAGCGGCACCTACTGCGCCAAACCCGCCGCCGCCACCGCCGCCGCCGTTCAGCCCGCCCGAGCCGGCGCCACAGCCCGTTGCGCCGATGTCGGTAAATCCGCCTCTACCGGGCCGAGGCCGATCTTTGTTGAAGTCTGACACGTCAATACCGCCCGACGCTTCGACGACGACCCAATCACCCGCGAGGATGATCAATGCGCGCTGGCCGACAACGTTGATCTGGCCGTTGATCACAAGTTGTTGCACCACCAGCACGCCAACGTCGCCGGCTTGCCGGAATCCGATGCCCTCATGAACTTCAAGATTTGTGGCGACAGTGTTGCCTTGGCGAATCTCGACGGCTCCCACAATGGCGCCGGTGTCGGCATCAATCGTTGCGTTCGCCAATTCGATCCTCGGTGCTAACGGGCCCGTAATGTCGGACCATTTGGCGCCATTGGAAAGTGCAAACTCGCTCGGTGCGTCGAGGGCCCCGCCGTCCAGCGCGCCAGCGTCGCGCTGCGCGCCAGCGTCGGTTGCGGTTTCAGTAAAAAACAGGTTGCAGCCAACCCATGTACACGCCAAGGCGGTGTAGCCGAACAAGCGATGCGCGATCATAGCGTCGAGCATACCACGCCACCGCGGCGGCGGTCGTTCCGCAACGACGGTGCCTACTTCGCGTACTTGCTGATCCACGCCAGCACTTCTTGGTGCCAACGCTTCGAGTTATGCGGCTTAAGCACCCAGTGATTCTCGTCGGGGAAATACAAAAAGCGGCTCGCAACACCTTTGCGTTGCAACGCGGTGAACGTCGACATGCCTTGGGTGTCAACCACGCGGAAATCTTGCCCGCCATGCACCACCAGCGTCGGCGTTTTCCAGTTCTTCACAAAATCGATCGGGTTGTGCTTGAGATAACCTTCGGGCTTTTCGTACGGCACGCCACCGTGTTCCCACTCTGGGAACCACAGCTCTTCGGTGTCGTAGTAGGCCAAACGCTCGTCCAGGTTGCCGTCGTGCACCACCAGCGCTTTGAAGCGATCGGTGTGGCCGTTGATCCAGTTGATCATGTAGCCGCCATACGACGCGCCTGCCGCTACTGCGCGATTGCCGTCGAGCCAGGCATACTTCGCTAGCGCTGCGTCGAGGCCTTTCATGAGATCTTCGTACGGTGCGCCGCCCCAATCGCCGCTGATGGCGTCGGTGAATGCTTGGCCGTAACCCGTTGAGCCGTGGAAATCGATGAACACCGGCGCAAAGCCCGCGCCAGCGAAAACTTCGGGGTTCCACCGGTAGTGAAAGTGATCGCCAAAGCTGCCTTGCGGGCCACCGTGAATCAACAAGGCAACGGGTGCCTTCTTGCCGTTAAAATTGGCCGGCTTCATCACGTAGCCATACACGGTGTCGCCTTTGGCGCCTTTAAACGAAAACTGTTCGTAGTCGCCCCATGCAATCGCTGCGACCCGCGCATCATTGTGATGCGTGAGCGCTTTCGCGTCGCTGCCGTCGAGCGCTGCCGTGAAAATTTCGGTCGGTTGGCGCAGCGTGTTGCGCAAGTACACCAAGCGATTGCCGGCAACCGCGGGCTGCGCGTTGTCGCCTTTGTCGATCAGCAGCTTGGGCGCACCCGTTGCAGCGTCGATGCTGAAAATCGATTGTGAGCCGACATTGTCGGTCGACGTGTAGAGCTGTTTACCGTCGGGGCTCCACGTCAGCGAGTTGGCCGAACGATCCCAGGCTTCAGTTAACGTGCGAACTTTTTTGCTACCAAGGTCAATGATGCGAATGCGTTGCCGGTCAGCTTCGAAGCCAGGCCGCGCCATCGATAGCACGGCCAAGGTTTTGCCGTCCGGCGACAGCGTCGGCGCAAAATCATACGCTTGATTATCGACGGTCAGATTCACTGGCTTGCTGCGGCCGTCGGTGCTGGTCCAAAACACGTCGGTGTTGGTGGTCCACGCATTGGCTTTGCCGCTGTTGCGGATTACGTACGCCAGCGCTTTGCCGTCGGCTGCGATGGCAATTTCTTCCATGCCGCCAAATGGATGCGTTGGCGCATCGGTGGTCAGCCCAGGCGTAACATCGAGCGCGTCGTCGGCTTTGCCGCCGAGCTCCGGCGGCGTCCACACGAAAAGATGCGAGAACTTGCCGTCTTCCCACGTGTCCCAATGCCGGAACAACAAGCCGTCATAGGCTTGGGCCGAGCTTTTGTCTTTGGCATGTTCTTCGTCTTGCTTGATCGAGCCCGCTAGCGTTTTGGCGGTTGGCCATACCTCGATTGCCAGCAACAGCCGTTTGCCGTCGGGGAAAACTTTGAAGCCGCCAACATCGGCCGGCACGCTGGTCACCACTTCGGATTCGCCGCCGTTGGGCGCGATGCGCCACACTTGCGAGCTGCCACCGCGCGACGACAAAAAGTAAACGTACTTGCCGTCAGGCGACCAGGTCGGCGACGATTCGCTCTCTGGTGCAGCCGTCAACCGGCGGTTGCTTGAACCATCAACCGCTGCCAACCACAAATCGCTGCGACCGCGATTGGCGGCCATGTCGGTGGTGCGCAAGGCGTACACCACCCATTTGCCATCGGGCGAAACCGCGGGTTCACTCACCCGTTGCATCGCTAACATGTCGTCAACGGTGAGGCCTTTCGGAGCCGCATCTGCGGAGCGGCTCGCTGCCATCACGGCAAGCAAAGCCACGGAAAATTTTGCGAGTCGTTGCATATGACCCGCATGTTTCTAGCTTCTCGCGCGACCCGTCAACCAGCAGCGCAGCTAAAACTCGAAATCGACGCCGGCAAACCAGGTGGTGTCGCCCACTGCCAGTTTGCCTTCCGAACCAAAACCGTCCACTTGGGCCGTGCTGAGCTCAGCATAAAAACCGGCATGTTCGATGCCGCCTTCGCGCATGCTCATTGCAGCGTCGGCATCGATGCGTTCAGCGCGCAACGACAACCCGATCGCGCCTTGCACGCCGAGGCTGCCGCCCATCGCTTTGTTGGTGCCAACCTGGGCGATGTTGCCGTTCGGCGCTTTGACCCACCACACATAGTAGGCCAAGCCGCCACGCACATAAGGCACCAGCGGAATGTGATACGCGTCGTCGAGGTAGGTGAAGCGATAGCTCGCGGTTGCAGCCATCGGGATCAAGCGAAACGTGTTGCTGTCGCCAGTCGAGCGCATGCGGTCTGGGTCGTTTGGGTCGGAGCCCGACGCAAAAGCTTTGGCGGTTTTGCCAAGGTAGCCAATCGAGCCACCCACGCCAACGTGGCCAAAGCCGCGCCAAATGATGCGGTCGACGTCGAAGGATGGCGTGATCGAATATTTGGTACCAAACATCGCCGCGTAGGGCGCTGGGCCTGTGCCGCCGTCCTCGACGAATTGTTTGTCAATCGCAGGCGTGTACGGGCCAACGCGAATGCCGATGTGCCAGCGCACATAGTCGATGTCGGCATCTTCGCTGACGCCTTCTTCCCAGTATGGGCGGGTGTTGCTTTGCGCTTGCGCTGCCGTGGCGCCGAACAGCAACCACAGGCCAAGGCTCGCACCAACCGCTGGCGCCAACCGACGCGCGAAGCGCGGCGCGTGCCGACGACGGCGCCACATGACCAGCGCAGCGATCAGCAACAACAAGCCGGGCAGCGACAAGGCATGCCATGCGAATGCCAGCGCAACCAACGGCAACATGAGCACACCGACAATGATGCGCAGCGCCCAGGACCCAGCGACGTACTGGCCGAGCGATGCAAAGTTGTTGTAGTACGCACGGGTTAGCGCGCGACCAAATGCGGTGCGCTGAAGCGTGTTGTCGCGGAAGCCGCGCAGCGCTTGGGTGAGCGCCGATTGATCGCCGTAGGT
>JAKQOD010000825.1 GCA_029565465.1 Deltaproteobacteria bacterium | reverse complement strand
AATGTTGATTTTGAGTATATGCGGACGTCTTTGGTGCCCGGAATTTTGCAAGCGATTGCCGACAAAGGCGTAACCAGCATCGTCACCACGCACTACGAGCGACTCAAAGGCCTAGGTGCAACTGATACGCGGTTTGCCAACGCCTCGGTTGGCTTTGACATGGCGAAACTTGAGCCAACATTTAAGCTACATCTCGGCGTGCCTGGCTCGTCGGGAGCGTTTGCGGTCGCAAAGCGCATGGGCTTGCCTATTGCCGTGGTGGAACATGCTCAGCAACTGTTGGGCAGCAATGCCCATCGCATCGACGAATTGTTGGCCAACGTCACTGAGCAACGCCGCCGGCTCGAAGATGAACGAGCCGCGGTACTGGCTGAGTTGGAAGCCGCCGAGGCCGACCGAGCAGCGCTGCGCCTGCAACGCGAGCGCATTTTGGCGCGGTTTGAAAAACAAACGCGCACGACCCACGGTGATGCGGTTAGTGCACTCAAAGTAGCGCGTCGCGAGCTGGATGATCTGCGACGCCTCATTCGCGAGCGCGCCGCTGCGGCGTTGGCTGCCGCTGCGAGTGTGTCGCTTGGTGCACCGAACATGGACGGCTCGGGCGTGGGGCCAGACGATGAACACGCCATCGCCGTGCGTGATTTGAGCAAGAAGCTAACTGAAGCAGGCCGAAAGGTTGCTCAGCATGAGCCCGCACGGCCGAGCTTGCCTGGCACGGCGCCGACGCTGGCGCAGCTGCAACCTGGCACCCCGGTAATTGTGCCCGGCATCGGTCGTGGTCAAACCCGCGCCTTGGTTGAAGCGCCGCCCGTCGACGGCAAAGTAGCGGTCCGCATGGGCCAGCTGCGCGCCATGGTCGCCGTGACCGATATTTTGCTCGATACCCATCGCGCTGCGCGCCGCGCTGCCGAAGAGGCTCGGCGCGACGACACCCCAGACAAACCCGATGGCTTGCCGGCCGTGGTGTTGATCGACGGTGCTCGTGATGGTCGAGCCACAGCGCGTACGCTTGAAACCACGCTTGATGTCCGCGGCCAACGCATGGACGAAGCCGTGGCTTCGTTTGATCGTTTCATCGACGAAGGCTTGATGGGGGCGCGCGATGTACTTTTTGTGGTGCACGGCCACGGCACCGGGGTTTTGCGAACCGCAATTCGTGCTCACGCGGCAAAACATCGAGGCGTGCGTAGCGTGCGCGCAGGTGAAGCCAGCGAAGGCGGCGATGGCGTCACGGTGCTGTTTTTGACTGAATAAGCAGCTACGATAGCGGCGTGAAATCGCTTCGCTATTTGTTGCTGCTCGCTGGCAGCTTGTTGGTCGTAGCTGGTTGTACACCGCATCTCGCAACTGAATTGCCGAGGGGGCCAGCGCCGCCGCCTCGTTTGGTTGTGATGATCGCCATCGACCAAATGCCGAGTTGGGCGTTCGCGCGACGCACGGCGTTGTTTCGGCATGGCTATCGGCGCTTGCTCGACCAAGGCGTGTTTATTCCAGAGCTTGAGCTGCCTTACGCGTTGCCGTTCACT
>JAKQOD010000820.1 GCA_029565465.1 Deltaproteobacteria bacterium | reverse complement strand
CGAGGTCGGCCTTGCCATAAAATATCTGGGGCACCAAGCTGCGGCCTTCGAACGAATGTTCGCTTACATCAATGCCAGTGAGTTCGGCAATCGTCGGCACGATATCAAGATTCGTAACGGCACCTGGTACTTGCCGTGGCAAGTTGTTCGGTACGTAGATCATGAACGGCACATGCAGCAACGTGTTGTACAGCGCGGTGCCATGGGTGCCGCTCGGCACGTTGTGTTCGCCCATGCTTTCGCCGTGATCACTCGTCAACACAATGATTGTGCGGTCACCGCCGGGAATGCGCGACAACTCGTCGAACATGCGGCCGATTTCTTGGTCGGTCCAGCGCAACTCGGAGTCGTATAAGTCGGGCTCGGACGTGCCCCAGTCGACGACATCGGGATGGGCCACGTAGCGCCCGTGAGGGTCGATGTAGTGCGCCCATAAAAACCACTTTTCATTTTGATGCGCCGACACGAAACTCAGAATGTGATTCGTCGTCTTGTCAGCCACCACGCGAAATGGGTCGGCCTTGGCGCCAATTGAGTTGTCGTAACTATCGACACCTTGGTCCATGCCCCAGTCGTTCCAATATTCGTGGGTGGCGATGACGCCGGTGTAGTAGCCGGCTGCTTTCATAATTTCGGGCAGCGTCAGATTCGCGGCGGTTAGGCGCGGCGGCATGCCATGCGGTACGCCGGTCATTTCTAAGGCAACCCCGGAATGGAAAAACTTCGATGTGAGAATCGCCGGAATCGACGCCATGGTGCCAGCGCTTGGTGCTTGCGCAAACGTAAATGCGACCGAGCGCTCGGCGAACTTCGCAAGATTCGGGGTGGTGTCGCGCTTGGCAGGGCCGTCGCGATAGCCGCCAAACGAGGTGCGATCATAGCGGACCGTGTCCACCGTCAACAGCAATACATTCCAATCATTGCGAACAAAGCCGGCCGGCACGGGCAGGCTGCCCCCAGGCGGTGGTTCAAGATCTCGCAATGAAAAGTCGCGGCCATCGCAGTTTTCGTCGCGGCCATTGTCGGGGATGTCGCGGGCGCCTGGGTAGATCGACTTGTTGAACGGCGCACAGTCGCGCTCGCCAAGCAGTGAGCCATAACCATCGCGATCAAAGTCGTTGCTCGTGCGAATCAGTGCAATGAGCCGTTCATAAAGTGGTGAGCCGGTTAACGCGGCGTATTTGGCTTGGGCCGAACTTGCTGATGCGACGTTGCCCCACTGCGTCAAGGCGCCAGCTGTGATGATGAAAATCACGGCAGCAATCGCGGGCCACCAGCGCGGCAGCCGCATCGTCGGTGGCACCGCGGCGAGCGCCTGGGCAATAGCCAGCAGACTAACGGCCAGCGCGAGCAACATGCGATCGCGGCCAGCAAGCACGGACCGAACTTGCGGGAGCAACGTGTAGGCCGCGAACAACGCGCTGGCAACCGCCACTACGAACGCCACCAATGCCGCGCGCCGACGGGCTAACGGATTGGCGGTGCGTAGCTGTGGCGCAACGAGTTCACCGAGCGTTAGCGTCAACGCATTGAGCCAAGGCATCGTTGCCATCACGAGCGCAGCAGCGATCGCCGCGGACCCTGCAACTGCGATGGCGGCGCGCGGCGGCGGCAACA
>JAKQOD010000806.1 GCA_029565465.1 Deltaproteobacteria bacterium | reverse complement strand
TGCGACGCAGGTGGGCCGAAACCTGGCGGTGGTTGCGACGCCGGTGGGCCGAAGCCTAGCGGCGGTTGCGATGCTGGTGGGCCGAAGCCTGGCGGTGGTTGCGACGATGGTTGTCCTGGTGGTGGGCCGAAGCCTGGCGGTGGTTGCGACGGCGGTGGACCGAAAGCTGGCGGTGGTTGCGATGCTGGTGGGCCGAAACCCGGTGGCTGTCCCGACGCCGGTGGGCCGAAACCCGGTGGTGGCTGCGACGCCGGCTGTCCCGACGACGGCGAACCAAAAGGATTCGCTGGATCAAATGCTTGTGGTGCCGCGTGTAGATAGCCACCCTGCATCCCAGCTTGGTGAAACTGCATCGCGTTACGGTTCGGCGCTGCCGAGAGCCCAAGTAACGCTCGACCTGCAGCGGCAACAAACCCAAGCATGCCGAGATACAATCCATAACTCACAGGAACATTGATGAACTTGGGCTTTGTGACGATAAAGCCGATTGCCATCAACACGCTTGCAGCGGCGGCACCGAGGGTAATTGGTGCAAGCTTGCGCTCCTTCGGATCTCGTCTTAAGCCAAATAGACCCAAGCCCAAACTGCCAACCGCGGCGGCCACACCAAACGCAAACGTTGCCATGCCTAACGCACCAAAAGCGCCCGACGCTTTGGTCAACGAAATCGACTGGCAGGTTTTTTCGCCGATCTTGTTGCAACCAACGCCACCAAGCAAACCAATCGACGCACTGCGCCGTTCAGAACCGGCAAGACTGCCCGACCACCACGCCGTGGTTGCAAGCGAGACCAGAATAAACAGTGCCGCAACGGCGGCGAGCGCCGCTCTCCCAGGCGGGGATGACATATCGCTAGGCTAACACGCCAACCCCACCGTTCACCTGCGATGGACATGGATCGCGCGCGAATTTTGCTCATGAACCGCAACGCCGGCGGCGCACCAGCGCTACAACGCTGGGAGCGGTTGCGTCAAAAGATCGAGCGCCAACGTCGGCGTCGCGGCCCGCACAAACAAGCGATAGATCTCTGCACGCAAAACTTGCACCTGCGCTGCATGCTGCAAAAACAAATCCATACCGTGCCAAAAGTTCTCGATATCGAGAAACACGGTGGGCTTGTTATGCACTCCGATTTGCTGCCCCGTGAGTATTTCAAATGCTTCTTCAAGGGTGCCAAAGCCGCCAGGCGCAACGACAAAGCCATCGGCCAGCTCGAACATTTTGGCTTTGCGAGCGTGCATATTTTCAACTACGTACAGCTCCGATAGCCCTTGATGAGCAAGTTCGCGTTGTACCAGCGTCGACGGAATCACGCCGATCACTCGGCCGCCAGCCGCCAACGTCGCGTTGGCGAGGTCGCCCATCAAACCAATCGATGCGCCACCATACACAAGGGTGAACCCGCGGCGCGCCAGCTCTTGCCCCAATGTAGCGATCACTGAGCGCGACACCGGCGTCCCCGTTGCCGACGACAAAAATACGCATACCGACTGCATGGCAACGCAATAACATCTCGCGTCACCGAGCGCTAGGTAGCGTCCTTGGATTCCCGACGAGCAAGCGAGGCCAAGTCGCCCTCGAATTGCTCGAGGATAAAGCCCCGATCGCTTGGGCCGATCGGTTGGGCTAGGTTGCGCCTGGTTGTGCTAGGTTGGGCAGCCATGCTTGAGTGGACCGAGACCCCTTTTGCAGCGCTCACGCCGCACGCGTTGTATGAAATTTTGCAAGTTCGGCAAGCGGTGTTCGTGGTCGAACAAAACTGCGCTTACCTCGATGCCGATGGCTATGACGCACCAGCGTGGCACCTCTGCGGTCGCGATGCGCACGGGCTTGTCGCTTATGCGCGCCTGTTGCCAGGAGGGACCAAACATACGGCGCCGAGCATCGGACGCGTGATTACGGTGGCACGTGCGCGCGGCACGGGCCTTGGAAAGGCATTGATGCGCGAAGCCGTGGAGCGGCTGCAGCATCACGTCGGCGCAGTGCCGATCGTGCTCGGTGCACAGGCCCACTTGCAACGCTTCTACGCCGAATTTGGCTTTGTCACCGTCGGTGCCGAGTACCTCGAAGACGGGATTCCGCACATCGACATGCAACGCGGCTAGGCGGCGACCACATCCGTGCTACGTAGATGAATGGCACATCATCATCGAGCTCGCGCGTTGTTGTCGTCGAGCGCCGCGCTCGCGATGCTGATCGGCAATGTGCCGGCGTACGCCAACGAACCAGAGACGGTGCCCGTGTCCGCGCCCGTGTCCGTGCCCGTGCCCGTGTCTGTGTCCGTGCCCGTGCCCGTGTCCGTGCCCGTGTCCGTGCCCGTGAATGTGCCCGTAGCTGGATCCGTGCCCGTGTCGTTACCCGCGCCCGTGCCAACCAATCCCACGCCGCTGCGACTTCGCCACGACTACGGCGCCATGCTGGGCATGTCGGCGGGTGTGCTCGCAACGCTCAATCTTGGAGGTCGAGCGCTGGGCTATCGCTACGTAAACTTTACGCCAACGTCGATTGAAAAGAACCTAAGCAGCACCTGGGTCTGGGACGACGATCTGTTTGCAACTAACCAGTTTGGTCACCCTTACATGGGCGCGCTCTTTTACAACACGGCGCGCGCCAACGGCATGGGCATCTTTGGCTCTGCAGTAATGACGTACGCTGACAGCTTGCTGTGGGAGCTTGCTCTCGAAACCGAAACTCCGTCGATCAACGACCAGCTGGTGACGCCCATGGCGGGTGTGCTGCTAGGCGAAGCCAGCTATCGCTGGAGTCGCGCCATCTTGTGGCGGCCCAACGGCGGGCGCCCCGGCCTCGCGCGAACGATCATTGCCGGTGTGCTCGACCCCATTGGCATGATTGCGCGCCAATCCCTTGGGCCAGCGTGGCACAACGACCAACCACCACCGAGCTTCGGATGGTTGGCCTTGGGGTGGAGCGGCATCGCTACCGCATTCGACGCCGAAGGCGGCCGCCAAACCACGCGCACGCGCGGCGTCTATGCCGGCATTACGGTCAGCTACGGTTTGCCGACGAGCAGCCGCTATGTACCGCGGCGGCCGCTCGACTATTTTGACGCTCGCGTCGAAGGCAGCGCATCGCGCCATCAAACCTACGCCACCCTGCGCATGCGTGGGCTGTTGTATGGCAAAGGCTTTGGCAACGACGCCTTCCGCGGGATCGCAGGCGCGTTTGGCGGCTACGATTTTGAAAATCCCGAGCGCTTGCGCGTCAGCACGCTGACAGTTGGGCTCGGGGCCACGGTGCACGCGCCGCTAGGGTCGCATTGGTTTGTGCAAGGCACAGCGATCATCAGCGGTATCCCGTATGGCACTGCAGGCAGTGGCTTGCCCGACAACGGCACCAATCGCGACTACCATCGTGGCCCAGGCGCCGCTCAACTGCTCGAAGTGAAGCTTGGCCGTCGAGGATCTGGGCTGCTGCGAGCGACCGCCAGCGGCTATGAACTCAACGGCGGCGCGTTCAACGAAGGCGTCGAAGCGATTGCGCTAGTACGCGTTGGCGCGTTGTTTTCAATCACCGATCATCACGCCGTTGGGCTGGAAGCCGGCTATGGTTTTCGCCACGCGACGTTTAAAGATGCAAGCGCCGCCGATGGCACCAACAGCGTTAACGATCGTTCGGCCAACGTGCGCTTGTTCTACGCCTTGATTCAAGATACCGACTTCGGCGGCGGCCAGTAGCGGTCATGCGAAGTGCGGCGCATTGCCAAACGTGATGCGCCAGTTGCCATTGTGCCGCTGGCTTGCCGCACCGATGCGCAAGCTGGGCTTTCGCGGCGGCGTCTTGCACATAATTGGTCCAACCTCTGCACAACGCGGATGGCAGCGTTGTCATTGGTCACACGAGGCAATATGAAATTAACGAAATCTGCGATGTTGAGCATTCTGGTGTTTTTGGCAGCATGTGGCGGCGACGGAGCAAGCAAAAGCGTTGATGCACCACCCGCAAACGCCCGTTGCACTGCAACACCAACCCAAACCATCACGGCCACCCCACGTGCGATAGCTGGCACGGCCAACGTAACCTGCGACGCGCCAGCGGATCTGGACGTTGAAGCATGTGTGCAATCGGAATCCGGCGGCACGTTTACGACGTTGCTGTGCCAGACCGCTTCGAAGTCGGCGACACCCACGTTGACCGTCACCGCCAATGTCGGCTGTGGGCTCGATCGTGGACGCATATATCGCACCAAAATCAATGTTTCGGTCGGCGGCATTAAGCTTGTCACCGACGGAGTATCGGGGACAGCCCCGTGCCCGTAACTAATCGGCGCGAGCGCACCAACAGCGTGGTAGCGTTGCAACGTGAAATCGCACAACCGAATATTGTTGGCTAGCACTGGGTTCGCTGCCGTGCTTGCCAGCAGCAGCGCAGCGATGGCGATCGGGGTGCGCCCGCCAACCGTGGCGTGGGCGGTGCCGCCTAACACGACAGTGCCACCGCATGCACACTTGATGATCATGCTTGAGCAGCCGGCCTTCGGCGTCGTGAGTGAACTGGCACGGTCGATCAAAGCCACGCTCGACGGTAAACCGGTCGCGATTACGCTCACCGAATCAGCCAACGCAAGCTATGGTTTTGTTGATATTGTCGTTGATTCAAATGCTACTGGCTCGCTGAAGCTCAGCTATGAAGTCAAAGGCATCAGCGCAACCGCTGCATATCGAGTCGCTGGCAAACCGGCGTTTGTGATGCCACCGGGATGGTGGTTCATGCCTCGCGACACCGTCGTTGGCAAACTAGTGCCGGTGGGCGAACAAGTGCGCCATTCGACGGTGCGCGAAGTGTATCAAGGCTTCAAGCTCACCATTCCGCAGGCTGCGGTCGCCATGAACATCAGCTGGCGCCGCGACGCTCGCAGCAACTGGGTTAGTATGCGCATGCCGCTTACCGAAGCCGACCGCGGCGGTGAAGGTGTGCTGCTCGGTGAAAATTTCCGAGTTCAATTTCCGCCGGTTGCGATGCTGGCAGCAGGCGTTGAACTTGCCGCCAACGCTGAACTCGTCGACGGCCGCACCGTGACGGTCACCGGCTTGCCAGCCGTGGTGAAGATCGCCGCGCTGCAATCGTTCGATCCGCCGCAATAGCGGGTACTATCGCATTATGACGGGGTGGAATTCCTACGCGCTCGACGGCGCAACGTTGTTATTCGCTCGAGACAGTGGCACCAACATTCGAATACAGAACGAATTTACCCGCGGCCAGCAACGCACCGCGCCTCGGGTTGTCATGTTTGCGATCACCAATCGCTGCAACTTAACGTGCTCGTTTTGTTCGCGCGATACCGAAACGCCAAGCCAATGGACTGTCGAAACTGCGTTCGACATGCTGGCAGGGCTCGCGGCGTTAGGCACATTGGAAGTTGCGTTTGGCGGTGGCGAGCCGTTGGCCTTTCGCGGCTTCGACGAGCTAGCGCTGCGCTTGGCTAACGAAACGATGTTGGCACTACATGTCACTACCAACGGTGTGTTGTTGACGCCTGAGCGTGCCGACGTTTTGCGCGATGCCATCGGCGAATTTCGCCTCTCGGTGTACGACGACAATCCCTGGCAACAAACCGCGGCCATACTGCGCGAAAAAGGCATGCGGGTTGGCCTCAACGTGCTGGTCACCCCTGCCCGGCTCATTGCGTTGCCGGCGATCCTGCAACAAGCCGCAGCGCTTGGCGTGCGCGACGTTGCAATCCTCAGCTATCTCGGCGACGACGCATCTTGGCGACTCGCGCCGCACCACGATGCCAAGCTGGCAGCGGTCATTGCAGCGAGCCCGGTGCCGACGCGCGTTAGCGTTTGCATGGGGGATAGGCTCGATCCATTGCCTCGCCTAACACCGCTGCACAGCGATGGTGATTGTGGCGCCGGCCGCGATTTCATCGTGATCACAGCGGACCAAAAGCTCAAACAATGTTCGTTCAGCGACGAAGGCATCGCCGTTGCCAACGCGCACGAGGTGGTTCACGCGTGGCAGCAACAAGCGGCGGCATTGGCGGCGCCGGTAGCGCGAGGAGGCTGCGCTCGGGCGATCGTTGCCAAGCCAGCTGCCTTGGCGCCGCGCGTGCTCGACGGTATCGCGGTCTGGAACAGCTTTTCAGCCAACAACAGCGGCGACTGCACATTAGTTGGGCAATTTGATACGGCGACCGACGCCGCAGCGTTCGCCGATGCCTTGTTGCGGCACTTTGCCGACGAAGAAACCTACAAAGCTGGGCTACGCGAAGTACTCGCTGCCGCCGGCATCAAAGCCGACGCGTATCTGTCGCGCCCGCATGCCATCGCGCAACTAGGCCGCAACGTGATGGTGCATGGCTACGAAGCCGACGATCAATTTCCAGAGTTGCGCGAGCTGACGTGGAAGCGCGGCGGCAAAGCGATTCACAATGGCATTCATCTGCACGAGCAGGTCGGCATCCTTGCGGTTTTCGACGTGGCGTCGGCCCGGGCCGACGCCTTGGCTGAAGCGTTGTGGATGTTCAACGGTGCTGCAGTGGTTACGCGCGGCGACGAAGTGATCGCGTGGTTGCCGATCGACGGCGAAAGTGGCAACGCCGATGCGCTCGACGCCATCACAGCGCGATGCAAAACACTAGCAACGCAACACGATGCCACCGTCGCTGGCGAACTAGCGACGTTTGATCACGCGGCAACGCCTGCTGAGGCGGTCGCGCAACGCGTGCAAGCGATTACGCATGCGATGCAAGCGGCGCAGCCCGCTGACGAAACGTGGTTGTGGGCAACGTTTAAAGACGCTGCGACGGCGAGCGAGTACGCATTGACGATTGGGCCTGCGGCTAGCGTTGCGGATCGATATCTACTGTGGCCACACGCGCGCAGCAGCGGCCTGTTCGCGCGGATGTTGGCAACCGGTGCCAGCGTGAGCTGGTGGCAATGTGCAGACCTAACGTTCGAAGGTTATTGGACGCCGCCGCCAGTGGCACCACAACGCGGACCAAAGCCACCCAAGCCAACATTGCCGTTTGACGCTGCAGCGTTGCAGCAAGAATTGCGTGCGCGTGTAGGTGCAAAAGCGACGATTGACATCACGCCAACCTGGAATGGCCTACGCGCAGTTGTGGCTGGTGGTGAACCGCGCGCCGTACTGCAAGCACTAGCCGGCATTGCGCAAGCGCGCGCGATTACCATGTGGCTCGACGCCCACCCAACGCGTGAATTGCCAACTCAGTTGGTGCGGCTGCGGCAAGAAGTATCGTTGCGGCTATCGAAATAAATGCAACCGGCGGCAAAACGAGGTGTCGATGAGACATGCTTGCTCGCTCACTCGCCGTAGTTGTAACGACCTGGCTGGGTCTTGCAACCACGCCCGCAGTGCATGCCGAATCGAGCGACACAGTTGACGACACGGTGGGCTCATCGTGTGGGGTGCGTGGCCCGATGAAAATGAGCACAGAAGCGCAAGCCAGACTGTCAGTTTGCCCCGGGCACCTTAGCTACAAAGACTCTGCGCTGCTTCGGCCCTACTGCAACGTCGCGCTGCACGAAGAAGTTGACTGCTTGTCAGGAAACATCGTCCGCTACCACCACATAGGCGACGTCTATCTCGATGGGCGAGACGCCATTTTCACGTGGGAAACCCCGCCGCAAATTCGAGCGGTTTACCCAGGACCAGTCGACTTTCAAGCTGGCGAGCGTGGCGTGTCTGTCGTTGATCTTCGCACCGGCAAAGTTCGCTCGTTCGCGCTGCCGCGCCGCCCTGGCGTCTATAAAACGATGGAAGAAATTGCGCCCGTGCCGCCGCACATTATCCGCGCAGGCTTCGCCGATGATGGGGCTGCGTATCTCGCGATCGGCGATGATGGCAAAGTCCCCGCTCGATACTGGTTTCACTCGCACCGTCCGATAGAAATTCTCTCGTACGATGACGAACCGGATCCGCACACCTCGGGCGAGCATCGCCTCGAACCGTTGGAGCTCGAAGCCTACGAAGATGAGCCGTCCGGCGTCCGGACATTACCATCAGGAACTGCAGCCGCGACCTGTAAGGACAACTTTGCAAGCTTGACCAGCATTGCAACCACAACGCGGGCGCGCCTCATTGCGAGCTGCGTCGAACATGCTTCGCAGTATCTAACGATTGATGCGTCAACCCGCGCTCCAGTGCAAGCGCGCACCATGACCACGTGCAAAACGTCGGATTGTTTGGTGCAACAATTTGTTGGGTTCAGTGCCCGGTGCGAAAATGCGCCCAAGCCCATCGCCGACGACATCGTCATAACGAACGCCGAGATGATCGACGACGGCGCAGTATCTGCCGACCAAAACGACGCGCCCGATCCTGATCAATACCATCCATTCGAAGTTGCGCTTTCGATCACCCTCGCGATAAGCGCCAACTGGTTCATCGGCCCCGAGGCACAGACCGCCAAACAAGCATGGATCGACTATTTTGCAGCGCTTTGATTGCCGCTACTGCGCTTGATGATCCACTTAGCGATCGTCGCTGCGGTGGCCAACCACAGCGACACAATCAACAAGCCGCCAGCTTCGCGCGCTTCTTCAACGCGCCCGCCCTTTTCGCTCATCTTGAGGAACAAGTCTGAAAAACTGACAAGCCCCATCACGCGCGCACCCAAGTAGCCACACCATATCGCCGCCACCGCGCCAAGAACTACCGCCGCGGGATGAATGCGCAAGCGCAGCGGCAGCACGATAGTGATGACGGCAGCGCCACCGTACAGCGCGATCCATCGCAGCGGGTCTGGATCGTTATACTGCAAGCCAGCAGAAACGAAAAACAGCGCTGCAAACGTCCACGACAGAATCTTGAACCAACGTGGCGAAACAAGCGCAGTCGACATGCCGCCAGTGTAGCGAGTTAGCGTCGCAACGCAGGTGCGAAATGCTACTTTCTTACGTTTGCGCAGCGACGGCAGCTACCAACCGTTTTCAGCGATCAATGCCACCACACGGGCGCGTACGTCGTCACGGATTTCGCGCACGCGCTCAACTGGTTTGCCTTTGGGATCTTCGAGCGGCCAATCCAAACGCACCACATGCGGCGGCGCCACCGGGCAAGCTTCGCCACACCCCATGGTTATCAAATAATCGGTCTTCGCAACCAACGCATCGGTAAGCTTCTGGGGCTGCGCATCAGCGACATCAATCCCAACTTCACGCATAGCATCGACGACAACCGGATGCACATGCGGCCCTGGTTCCGTGCCGGCCGACACGACGGTGACGCGGGCCGGATGGCCCAACGCACGCAGCCATGCCGCCGCCATCTGCGAACGCCCTGCGTTGTGAACACATGCAAAGATGACGGTTTTCATAAGTGTCCTTTGGGCTCTGCAAACAACCAACGTGAGACCGCCCAGCCAGTGAGCGCACCAACCAACTGTGCTGCAACAAAACCTGCGACATGCGCTGGCGCGATGCCAGCAAAGGTATCCGTGCACGCACGCGCGATGGTCACGGCTGGGTTGGCAAACGAGGTCGACGACGTAAACCAATACGCAGCTGTGATGTACGCGCCAACCGCAAATGGTACGTACGTAGCCGCGCGGCGCGATGTGCCGTGAATTGTCAGAATCAGCCCAAACGTTGCAACTGCTTCGGCAACCCATTGTGCAATGCCGGTACGTGCGTGGTGCGATGCTGCAAAGGCTGGCAGTTCAAACATAACGTGCGCCAGCAACACACCAACAAGCGCACCAATGCATTGCACAGTGGCATACAATAGAAAAACGCGCTTTGTCCGGCTTCCGGACAGAACATCCACCAACGTTACAACTGGGTTAAAGCTCGATGAAATCGAGCCAAACGCAAAAATCAATGCCACTAAGCCGGCGCCGGTGGCAGCGGTATTCGCCAACAGCGCTAGCGCAACATTGCCGCCGGCGAGCCGTTCGGCCATGATGCCCGAGCCGACGACGATAGCCAGCAACAGTGCCGAGCCTAAGAACTCGGCAGCGAGACGGCGTGGCAACGATGGCGTTGCGCTTACTGCCGTCACGTTGTGTACCCCGCGCCTAACGTTTGCAGGACGGCTAACAACATGAGCCACCGCCTTTGCAGCAGTCTTCCCACAGGTAATCGGTGAGCTTGCGCAGCGATGCGATGTCGACTCGGTAGTAAATATACTTACCGTCCGGCCGCTGCTTGAGCAGCCCACACACAGTCAGCCGCTCCAAGTGGTGGCTCAGCGTCGACCACGGCACGTCCAGCGCAGTCTGCAGATCGCCAACGGCGGTGCCGTTGACATCGCCTTGCACGAGCTTGCGCACAATCGACAACCGAAGTGGATGCCCAAGCGCAGCAAGTTGTTCGGCGTGGTGCGCCAGCGATGCCATTTTTCATTTCTATAATTGTCGAAATGACAAGTCAAGCGCCGCCATCCCAAGTGCATGTTAGCGGCCGTGACATTTGTGTTACGTTGCGAGCATGTGGCGGTCGATTAGGATGCTCTTGGGGTGGCCGTTGGTCGCAACGTTGATTGCCATCACGGGCAGCGACACATCGTTCCAACCAACGATTACTGGATCGGCCATCACGAGGACGCATTGCCGCTACTTAGCAGCGCTTATCAAGGTAGCAGCTCCAACGTCGGCCGCGCCCTCAATGCATGCTGCCTCGCGCTTACCCACGCGGCTCTCGGCGATAAAGCCCAAGCATCCAAATGGCTAGTGCTTGCATTGCAACACGATCCAGACAGCTATTTATTAGCCGAAGCCACGGCTGCCGTTTCCGCTATGCCGTAGCGATAGCGCCACGCTGTAATGACGCGGCCTACAGCCGCATCACAAACACATTCGCGTTAGCGTTGGGCACATACGCCAACCCATGCAGCTGCGGCAAGTATTGAATGTGCGAGTACACTCCAGCGGCTGGATTTGGTTTGTTGGCAGGTTGCACACCGGCTGGTTGCACTAGAGTCACCGCAAACGATTCAGCATCAATTGCATAAAAACTACCGCCCATCCCCGTCGGTGCAACGTAGCGATCATTGATCGGATCGTAGACCATGCCGAAGGTATCGAGACCCGCCAACGTTTCCAGCGCACTCGCCATCGGGCCGCTCAGCGCCGGCGTTGATACCGCACCCGCAAGCGTGATCAGCCGAGGCGCGCTTGCGTTGTAGTCACCTAGGCGAAACAACCGGTTGCGCTTGGTGTCGTATGCCAACGCGCCAAACGCGGAGTAGTTCAGCGAGCCGTTGTTGGCAATTTCTGTCCATGTATTGGTCAGTGGCACATGTTTGAACACTCGCTGGCCGGAGGCAACATACACATTGCCTGCAGGATCTTGCGTGGTCACGCGCGTCGCCATAGCCACGCCAAGATCCTCGGCGGAGCCAGGTTGCGCCCAACGGCGCGCACCCCAAATCACGCTTAAGGTCATGTTGCCACCCGGCGGCGTCCCGCTGTAGTTCCAAACGCTGGTTTGGCCGTACCAAATCGCCCGGCCCAACTCGGTCGAGAACTGCAAGCTGTTGTAGGTGTGTGGCGGGTTTGGTTTTTGCTGTCCTGCCGGGCCCCACCAAAGGGCCGGCGTCGCTTGATCGTTGCTGGCAATCACGCGATCCGCGATAGGCGTTGGCTGAACAACCACTTGCCACTGCGGCACTGCAGCGGCAAGCGTAAGCCCCAACACTTCGTTGCCGCTGTAGCCGGCATGGCCGCCGCCAAACGCAATCAAGGTTGAGTCATCGCGCTTTAGGCCGAGCCCATTGTAGTCATGCAAAATGCCAGCACCAACCGGACCGGCGTCAGTGGTTACTGACGTGAGCGTAGTGCCTGGCACTTCGGCCCATTGGCCAACTGGCAAGTCCGCAAACCATTGCGGTACGCCGGGTGCAGCGTCGATCGCGCCGTCGATCGCCGCTTGTGGCCCGTCGATAGCAACGGCGGTTTTGCCGTCGCTGCAGCCAGCAACGAAGGCCAGCGTAAAGACTGCAAACTTCGCACAGCGCGTCTTGCACATCATCGTTGACATCATACGACAGTTTCGCAGCCCAGGCGAAGCAACAATAACCGACGAGCGGTACCTCGGCCCATTGCCGCCGGGTTGCAGCAAACGTAACCTTGGCGGCAATGGAACCGAATCGTCTGCCGAATATTCCGGCGTTAGCAATTTGGAACGACCGCGACAACGAGTGGGAACTAGCCGAGCGCGATGACAGCGGCAAGCGACACGGCGCAACAACTTGGTGGCGCAGCGATGGAACCAAATGCTGCGTCTGCGAATACATCGCTGACAATCCCGCGCAATTTACCCGCTTCCATCCAAACGGCGAAGTCTCGCGCATCGGCCACTATGAAAGTGGCAAGCTCCACGGCGACCACAGTTGGGCACGTTCGACTGCAGCGACGCCTGAGCATTTTGTCGGTAACCATGGCAACAAAGTCTGGCGCGTGACGGGGCGCTACGTTGCGGGCCAGCTAACCGATATTCAGCTATTCAACAAAGCAGGGGCACTTTGCGACGCGAAAGGCAAAGCCTTGCCACCACCCGAAACGGCAACAGCGGCGACCGATGCACCCGCTGTCCCGGCTCATTGGCAAGCGCCACCGCCGTCGAAGGAGACCGACGAATTTGTCGTGCCAAACCTACCGACCGAATTGCGCAATGGCATTTGGGTTACGCCGCAGTTTCGCGCGTTGTTGTGGCCGCGCCACGGCGGCATTAGCGTGCCCGTGCGCCCGGTACCGTCGGCGCAAGTCGCGTGGGGCAAGCTGCGCCGCAGTATCTGGGCATCGGACAACGCGTACCTGGCAGCGCAGCTACAAAAAGGCGAGTCAGCCCAATCACGAATTTGGCTGCTGGTGCGCTCGGACGACGCAGCGCAACGAGCGTTTGCGCTCCGCTTGATGAATCCAACGGCGCAGACCGCTAGCTTCGATGACGACGCCTACCTGGTTTCACAATGCATGGAGCGTTACAGTGGCGTCATCGGCCACTTTGCCGAAGACATTGCCGTACGCATCGTCGATTTTCTGGTGGCCACAGTTGGCTTGGTAGCATCTATCGAGCGCTGCTTTGCCGGGCTCAAAGACGAATTGCCCTACACCGCGCCAAGCGTTTTTGGCCGCCTACGCGACCTAATGTCGACGCTGCCGGCAAGCGAACATGCAGCGGCCAAGGCTGCGGTGCAGACCTCGCTGGCGACGCAACTGGAATGCGCCGACAGCGATCGTGATCGGCGCGCAGATTTGCAATGGGCGGCAAGCTTCTTGCTGCCACTGACAGCACCACGCAACGAAACGAACACCAACGCAGTGGAAGCCGTGCTGTTCACAACGGCGATGCACCGCTTTGCAGGCAAGTTCGGATCTGGATGTGGCGTGCACGCATGCGGCATTGCAGCGAGCGATGTTGCCGGGCTAGCCACCCTGCACCAACTCAACGGCGGGGTTCGCCACGAAATGTTTGCGTCGGGCAAACGCATGTACCTAGCATCCATCATGGAGCTCGAAGGCGTCGCGGCAGTTGACGTGCTTTGCGGCTTAAAGCCAAGTGACCCATGGGAACGCGATCCTTACTACAATGGGCGCTGGTGCTTGTTGCTTGCTCACTTTGATGACGATCGCGCGATCGCGCGCTTGTGTGCCGAACACGCCAAGTTCAAAACTGCAACCAACGAATACAAAGGTGAAGCTGGCCAATGGGCTCCGGCCGCGTTGGGCCTCGCGATGGCATTTCAACCGGAACGCGTCACGCGTGTGATAACCGCCGACGGCCAACCCGATTTGCTCGCGATGTTGCGCGACAACACCTGGCCAAACCTGCCAGGCGGTGCGCCCGCAGAAGAAGCGTTTGACCAGCTTGGCGTGCCAACGGGCTACTCACCGCCTGAGCGCGCCCCAAGCGTGCGGTTCGCCGTGGACGTGCCGGCTCCGCTGCAAGTTGCAACGATTGTGGATTTTCGCGACGACGAACGCGCCGCTGCACTCGAACATGGCATCGACGATGATGCTGTCACCTGGAATGGTAAGTCGCTACGCCACGTCAGCGATGCCGATCGCGAGGCCTGGCTAGCGTTGCGTGAACGATGGGCGATTCCGTCGGAAATCGAGTGTTTTTCCCACACACCGCGCAGCATGCACGCCCGCCTCAATGCGTTGGGCTTTGTGGTCAGCAAGTACTACACCCGGTTCGGCATGTCAGCTACTTGCCTCGCTAGCGGCGAAACCTTGATTCCGTTGCTTGCGGCAAGTCTGCAGCACTCCGAAGGCGTCGAATACGCGTTGATTACCGCACTTGCGGTTGGCCATTTGGATCTTGTGCCAGGCGTGCTGCATGCCTTCGTTGGCAAGAAAAACAAAGCCGCAGCGCGTGCGTGGTTGCTGCGCCAACCCGATCATGCCATCGCAGGGTCGATTGCATTGGTGATGCACGCACAGCAGCAAACGGCTGCTAGCAAAAAGAAGAGCAAAGGATCGGCAAGCGCCAACGAATTGTTCGCTTTCGCCGATGCCGAGTTGCCAGCCGCGGCCATGCGAGCATTGCGTTTCTTAGACAGCCAAGGCAAACGCAGCCAGATCCTCGGGTGGGCACAACGCATTGATGCCGTCGCGGCGATCACCGCGGTGCTCGATGCGGATCCGTTGTTATTGCCAAAAGCCAAGGTGCCGAAGCTGCCAGCGTTTGTCGACGCTACAACGTTGCCGGCGCTGCAAACCGCAAGCGGCGAAACGCTATCAGCCACTACTGTGCAGACGCTGCTGACCCACCTTGCATGGAGCAACGCTGACGAAGTTCATCCTGGCGTCACTGCGCTCAAAGCAACCTGCACAGCAACGTCGCGCGCTGCATTTAGCTGGGAGCTGTTCATGCGTTGGCTCGATCCACAACGCGGCAAAGCCGATGCCAAAGAAGGCTGGGCCATGCAAGCAGTTGGCTTTCTCGGCGACGACGAATGCGCTCGCAAAATCACGGCGCTTGCCAAAGACTGGCCAGGCGCAGGTGCTAGCGCCCGTGCACAAGCTGCACTCGATGTGCTGCTCAACATCGGCAGCGAAACTGCGTTGGTGAACTTGAATCTGCTCGCCGAGAAATCAAAGTTCCCAGCATTTAAGCAAGCTGCGGCGGAACGCATCAAAGCGTTGGCCGACGCGCGCGGCT
Organism: Deltaproteobacteria bacterium; assembly: GCA_029565465.1. Lineage (GTDB taxonomy): Bacteria > Myxococcota_A > Polyangia > Haliangiales > Haliangiaceae > JABFXX01. The sequence goes on along the minus strand of JAKQOD010000806.1, from coordinate 8,149 downwards.
TAACCAGCGCGGAGTTGCAAGACCGCTTGGTGCCAACCCTTGGTCTCGACGAAACCGGCGGCACCAAACTCGATTTTGGGCCGCGTCACTTTGTGTTGAGCTTCGATGAAGCGTTGCGGCCGATCGTGCGCGATGCAACTGGCAAGCTGCTCAAAGATTTGCCCAAGCCAGGCAAAACCGACGACGCAGCGATCGCCAAAGCTAGCGCGGCGCGCTTCGCTGGCCTCAAAAAAGATTCGCGCACCAGTGCCACACTGCAACTGACGCGGCTTGAACGCATGATGCAAAGCCAGCGCTCAGTGACCGGCGCGCAATTCTTGCAATACTTCGTGCAGCATCCTTGGATGGTGCACCTGTCGCGCCGCTTGGTGTGGGGCGTCCGGAACCCGGACGGAGCCATCGCAGCCACGCTGCGAGTGGCCGAAGATGGCACCTTGGCTTCGATCACCGATGACGTCATGACCATAGCGCCAACCGATGCCATCGTCTTGATGCATCCACTGCGCCTCGACCCGGCCGCCTTGGCAGCGTGGGCACGCGTATTTGCCGATTACGAATTGCTGCAGCCATTTTTGCAATTGGCGCGGCCGACATATGCCGTTACCGAAGCCGAAGCGGCAAGCCAAACGTTAGCGCGGTTTGCTGGCAAACAAGTGCATCCACGCACGTTGCGACAGCTTGAAGCCAAAGGCTGGGCACTAGTGGTCGACTCGTGGATTGGATCAATGGATCGCCCAGTGGCGTTAACTGCAACCGCGGCGACAACGACAGCGACCATGGAGTTTCAGCCGGGGTGGTATCCTGGCGCAGGCAGCGATGAGCTTGAGGCACAGACGCTTGCTGCGATCGAATTGAACACGGGGCATTGGGCCGCGGTTGATAAGCTCGCCTTTTCCGAGCTGATCCATGATGTGACCGAGCTATTTGCTTAGCCACGTCTGCGTCCCGCGCGTGAGCTCAACCAAGTGCCGTCGACACGCGCGGATCACGCCGGGCGACGACCAGGTCAATGTCAGTCGCAATAGACCAGCCATCGCCATCGCGACGAATCACTTCGCGGGTTTCGCCCAAGTCCGCGAGCAGCTTGCGCGTCCGATTGAGCGCAATATAAAGCGTGTTGCGGTGACGCAGCGAGTGATAATCGTGTCCGCCCCAAACAACTTGATATAGCCGTTCGGCGGTCACCGAGGTGCGTGATTCAGCCAGCGTGGCGAGAATCGACGCAGCGACCCCGCGGCCTTCGATACAGCTGCCCGAACGATGATGTACAGCGCCGCTGGCAAGATCGACCGTGATATCGTGGCGCCTAGCAAGCTCAACAAGCCCTTGTGCGTCAGTGTATTCGCGGCCCGCTCGGCCGCTCACCACAACGGTTTCCGGCCGTAACCCGAGAACCCGCAACACACCAACGTAACCTCGCTTGTGCGCTAACGGCACACGGTCGAGTATGGAAGCGCCGTGGGAGGCAAGTGCATTGCGGAGCATTGAAGCGCGTACCCGCAGGCGTGCGATGCCAGTTGCATCTGCAATCGCATCAACCTCTGCGAGATAGGTAATCGCAGTGTCGATCAAACCGGCCGCAATGTCGGCGATCGCCAGAATAATTAAGGCTCGCCCGAGCGCGTCGGGGCGCCGTCGCCGATGTTCGTCTTCCACGATTGCCAACGCCGCATTCCGCGCAATTTCCGGATCACCACCGAGCACTTCAATGTATGCGTGATCCAGCACCAGGTTGGTGCGAACAGGCTCAAGATCTCCGATGATCCGCAACCCGCTCGCGATGAACTTACGCGCCTCATCTAAGTCGCCACGAAACGCACACGCAAAGCCAAGCAGCGAATGCGCTTCGCCGGCAATCATCGAATTGGGGTCTTCAATCAAGACCCGCGCGATCTCATCGCCTTCCGCGACGCGCCCGACATCTAGCAAGGCTCTCGCCAAGGAAAGCCGGCCAATGCCAAGCAACGCGCCGACCTCTGCTTTGGCGGCTCGGTTGACCATCTTGCTGAGCACTTCAACGGCTCGCAATGAAGTTTCATCATGCAACGTTAACGCTCGCCCCCAAAAGTGACCTGCAACCAGCGCAAGCAGTTCATCATCCTGCGTATCGTAATCTTGATACGCGCGTTCGAGCGCAACGGCAGCTTCTTGAACACGGCCTTGCGCAAGAAGTGAAACCCCGAGATAGAAGGTTGCCATGCGCATATGCAAATAGTGTGAAGGGCTGTTGGTCGCGATGGTCCGCGCCAGGTTGCGTGAGCCCTCAACATCACCAAGTTCGGTGGTAGCCAACAGTTCTAAAAGCACCAATAGATAGTCCACATCGCTGGCCCCGCAACGTTGCGCCGCACGACGCCCATCATGGATAATCTCCAACGCTTCGCGCCAACTCACTTGTAAAGCCGCAACGCCAGCGCGGAGCCACGCGAGCCGCGCAAATTCAGAGTCACTCATCGCATGCTGGTTGATATTCGTCGAAGCGATAAGCCTTCGACAATCATCGATATCGCCTGCGAGAGCACGAACGAAGGCCAAGCGCATTTGCAGAACGCTGCGCGTTTGCTCATTTGAGGTAAGCCCAATTGCAGCGTGGTATTCGCGGGTTGCAATTTGGAGACGACACTGCCGCTCCGCAATAGTTGCACGCGCGATGTGAAGCCCCGCACTGTCGCAACTTGCGGGGACCGTCGCAGCGAGCTGCGCTGCAGCGTTAATGTGCGAGAGGCGCAGATGAATCCGAATTATCGCAACGATAGCGCGACAGTCGCGGGTGTTCGATTCGCGCAAAAGCACGGGCAACAAAAGATGGTCAAGACTTGCTTTCGCAATCGCACCGCCTGCTGCCGCGAGTCGTTCAAATCCTTGTTCTTGATGATTGGCTGTCAGCGACAAACAAATCGATTCGATCGCCAAGCGAGGCTGACTCGTACGCTCAAATTCTTCCCACAACCAGTTTGCGGCATCGAGTTGCCTCGCCCTAACCACCGCTGGGTCGGCAAGTGCCAAGACGAGTTGACGGACATGTTCCGAGATTTCAAATCGATTGGGCCTCGGCGCAATGAGAAAGTTCTGGGTCAATTGCTCATACGCCTGGTCGTCACAAAGGTTGAGCACCGCGCTTGCTGATTGAGAACATGCGGCAACCGCCGCAAACGTAACAAGTGACGATTGACTTGCAGGTGGCAGACTCTGAATGACTTGGAGGGTTGGGTTATTCAAACCTGGGCTATTGCGCTTGCCGCTCACCCGCCGCCGTATCAGCGCCGGCACGCCACTGCATTCGGCAACTAGCAGCTCAACATCTTCAATCTGATTGCCGGACCGCTGCGCAAGTTGATTGGCCAAGGCTATGGCCGCAGCGTGTTCAAGCGGCCCCAACGTGATTGATAGTGGATCTGTGGCAATAGGCAACATCACCCGCGACGTTACGATCAACCGACTCGAGGGGTTTCCGTGACGCATCAGAGCATCCACCAGCGCAACAACCTCTGGCACTGCGCGATGCGCGTCGTCGATTACCAGGAAGAAACGCTCTGCAATGAGCTTTGCGATAACATCGGGCCAATCCTTCGCACCGACCGCTGTTACGACTACCGAACTCAAAGACAGCGGGGACTCCGGTGCACTGACATTTAGCAAGCGCAGCGTCGGCTGAAACCGCAAAAGCCGTTGAGCAGCGTAAGCAAGTTCGCTTTTTCCGATACCCGGCAACCCATAAATCAGCGCGACTGGCTCGGTTTCGAGTGCCTGCAGTCGTTCAAGTTGAGGTTGCCGACCCCAAAAGTGCCTTGCTGTTGATGATGCGCTCATTACGACGGGATGTTCTGCAAGTTGCGTTTTGTTCGAGCCGGTTAGCGGGGCGAAGGATTCAGCTAATGCAGAGGCATCCGATTCCCTGCGTAATTGCCGTAGCTTGCGCTTGGTGAAACTCAGAAATTGACGTGTAACGTCACCGCCAGCGAGTGCAGATATTGGCCGCCCGGCCCTACGGGCGGCGATGTACCACCATGCGCCGATGAACTCGCCATTGGATTATCTGGGCTGCCAAAGAAGCCCGTTGCACCTGCAATGTTGCCGGGTGAACCGCTGGTGTACTCGGCATCGATAAAGGTCCAATTCAGCCGTAAAAATGCCCGTTCCGTAATCGGTTGCAGCAAGTACGCTTCCCATGCCGATCCACGAACCGCGAGTTTGTTGGTGAGCAGGTCATTCGATTGAGCGAACGAGATGTGGTAGCGGGACGCACGATTATACTCAACGCCTAATTTGGGTCGCCGTTTGGTTTCTAGCGGCAACGTCCAACGTGCGCCAAGATGTGCAAAGGTTGTGAATTTACCACCGCCGTCACTCGGTGTGAACGTGCCCTTCGGCATGCCGGTTTGTGCGTCAATAATCGGCTGGCCCTGCGCGTCGCGTTCAATGCTCCACAACCCCGGATCAGCCCCGACCAGCGTCAGGATCGGCTGTTCACTACCGTCGGAAGCAAAGCCACGATAGTAGATCGCGCTCTTGTTGGGATTGAGGTAGCCAACTGAACCACCAGCAAAAAGATCCACCCCAGCAACATTGCGCGCCATGATGAAGACACTGGCATTGGCATAGCTGCCGAGGGAGTCAGGTAATCGCGATGGGAAAAGGAGTGAGCCGTCGAGTGGCGGCGGTGCATTGGAGGGATTCGCGTTGGGATCAGCGTAGAATGCAGGGTTCGGCAACGGAATCGAAAACGGCCGAAACTTTGGCACGGCGTAAAAACCGAGCTGGGAAAAAAACTTCCCTTCTCCCAACGTCACATCGACGTTGCCGCCGACAATGCGAAGATTTTGCGTACCACTGTTAAGAAATAGGCTTGATGAAAAAAGATCATCATTACGAGGAAATGCCCACGCGGCGTAAAAACCGCGGAACAACACATTACGTGATGCGCGCACCGTCACATCAACGGTTTCGTATTCGCCATCCACCATCGTGGTGCCCCACGTTGCGTCGGGCTGTTCTAGATTTTCGCGCAGCTCTGCGGGGCTACCATCCGAGTACGAAATGCGACCAATCGAAAGCGCAACTTGAGGCGTAACAAACCAATCTACCCAAAAACGATCCATGCGCAACGTACTATCGCTGGGCACCCGACTCTGCGAAAAATCCTGCGGCGACGGCGTGCTAACGTTGGTGCCAAAACGCTTAAACGCCGTAACCCGTCCACGAAATCTAAAGTTCTTGTTTGGTTGAGCTTTGATGCTCAGCCGGACGCGATGCAACCATTGCTCACGATTGTTGAGACTGACCATGGTCGGCGCGCTGTAAGGGTTGCTGTCAGGGCTCGCGCCTCGGTAGAAGTAGCTGGCCATAGAGGTGCGATAGTCACCAGACCATTGCAGCCGCTGTAGCCCTGCATCGCGTTCAACATCATCGACCCGTTTTTCCATTTCGCGCAAACGTTCGATGAGGGATGCAAGCTGCTCCGAATCGTCGGCGGCCGCCTTCGACGGTTCGGGCACCGTTGTTGGATCAGGTATGGCTGGCCTGTCGATTGGATTCGTGCCGGCCGTGGGTGCCACGCTATCTGTTGGTGCCTCGGGTTCTCCTGCCGCGAAGGCTTGTTGCGTGGCGACAAGGCTCAGCAATGTACACAAAAGGTATTTTGAAATTCGCATCATTGCTCCTGGATTCCTGCGCCTTGATTCTCGGCGGCATCGGCGGCGCGGCTCCTGAGAAAGGCCCGCGCATTCATCAAGTCACCAGCCGATAGCGACAGGCCTTCGTATCGATCGTGCTGACCACTAGCAAAAAAACGTTCCCACTGAGTCTGCGTGTAGCGGCGTGCGCTTACTGCGCCAACATTTCGTGTTGCATGGCAGGCATTGCAGCGAGCTACTACTCCAGCACCTGCGGCGACCGTGCCATCACTCGTCACCCGGGCGGTCTTTACTTTCGGCGTTGTTGCCACTTGAGGTGCCACGGACGGCGGTGGCGCAGCGACTACAGGCGCACTTTCTGGTGCAACGATTACTTGTACCTTGCCATCGTCAAGCTGCACCGTCTGAGCGAGCAACAACAACGCATCGCGGCGCACTTCGACCCGGTGCGCGGCGCCTGCTTTAACGCCATATTTAACCAGCGGGGTAACGCCGATTTGGACATTGTCGACAATCACGCGGGCACCACGCTCAGCCGTGCTCACGGTGATGAATGCCATAGGAATGTGCAGCGGCGCATCCACTGGCACGTCCTTGACCGTTGGGGGAGCCACCTCGACAACCGGTGGCGTGACAACAACGTTGGTCGTGATCGCAGGCTTTGAAGGTGCACTGTGAACGGGCGGCTTCGGAACGTCTCGGATCACCCGTTCCGGTTTCGCATCCATGGGACGCGGCGGCTCCGATTGCGGCGGCGCTGGTAACACTGGAGCCACCAGCGGTGCATTGTTGCCTGTTTCCGCTAATGACAACAAAGCCTGCACTTCGCCATCACCACCCAAGTCGGTTGCCTCCCGCAGCACATTGCGAGCCGCAAGTCGGTCGCCAGCGTTAAGCAGCGCAAGGCCCCGCAAGCGCAAGGCTTCGATTTCCGCTGGGGTCCCTTTGCGTTGCGCAGTAACAGCCACCGGCGTTGGCGTCGAGTCGGCAGCCGTACCGCCGGACTGCCGCATGACAAACCACCCGATTGCGACCGCGACGGCCACCGCCATGGCGCCCACGAAAACAAATGGCCGCCGATAAAATGGCGGTTCACCGTGCGCCGTCGGAGCCGGCTGTTCCGCTAGCTGGCCGTTTACGAGACGAATCGAAGTACCCGTGTTGCCGGCGGCGATGTGCTGCATCGACGAGCGCAGCTCTGCAGTTACCGGATCTGACTTGTTGGCAGGCGGTTCCGCGGCGGCCTGCAAAACCATCGCAGCAATCGATTGGCCCGGCTGACTGGAACTGGCAAACGTTGAGGTACTTGCACCACTGTTCAGCACCGCGATTCCAAGATCCGGAATTGCATTGCCCGCTGGGATTGTCGCTAGTGCCTGATCAATCCGTCGACGTTCATCAATGCGCGCAGCAACGCGACGATCCAACCATTTTCGCAACGATGAGTCGACTTCAGGTTTCAGGTCAACACTCGCCGCTTCAAGTCGAGCCGAGAGATCCGCTGCCGATTCGATCCGGAATTCCGGATCCCGCACCAGACACTCCGCGACGACATTTGATAGCTCCGTGGGAAAGCCTTCCACCACGTCATGCAGCTTGGGCAACGGGCCTTCGATCAAACTCAAAAGCTGCTCTGCAGCACTCGCGCCGCGGAAGAGCCGCCGGCGCGCAAACGTCTCCCACATCACAACACCAAGCGAAAAAATGTCGGCACGATGATCGTAGGGTTCCCCACGCACATATTCCGGTGCCATGTAACCGAATTTCCCTTTGAGCGTGCCAGGGGTCGTCATCGACGACTCAGAAAGCGCACGCGCAACACCAAAATCGATTAATTTGGCGACCCCATCATCGCTGATCATTATGTTATTGGGAGAAATGTCGCGATGGACCAAGCCTGCAGCGTGAGCAGCGGCAAGGGCGTGCGCCAGATCATTGAAAACTTCGGCGCCCAACCGAGGTGAAAAGAGCGGCCGATCCGTGATCGAGACGTCTGAGAGGTACTCGCGGAGGTTGCGCCCCGGAATGTACTCCATCACCATATAGAAGCGCGTACCATCGTGGTCGATATCGCGAACCTGCACGATATTGCGATGTTGCAGTTTGCCAACAACACGTGCCTCGTTGAGAAACATGTCAACAAAAGCCTGGTTGTCCACGAGATGACTTGCCAACAGTTTGACTGCGGCCAATGCACTAAAGTTCACAACGGAAGACCGCTGGCGCGCAAGATAGACCTCGCCCATCCCACCAGCGGCAATCTGCCGTAATAATTCATATTTTCCCACAACCGAACCAATGGCCGACATGTGAACTCCCGCTTAGAATCGCAACTACAGCAGATCCACTCGGCGATGTGGACGACACGACCTTTACGTCGTCTGTCGAAACACCAGCTTTGCAACCATCTCGCGATGCTGATCAATTGGCGGCTCGCCAGCCAGCGATATAATTGTTGCGAAGGGATTGACCATAGCGGGGTTTGACCGCTGACTCGGGCTGTGTAACAGTCGAGA
>JAKQOD010000802.1 GCA_029565465.1 Deltaproteobacteria bacterium | reverse complement strand
TGTTGAAGACACCTACGACCCGCACAACGCGGTTGCAGCGGTGCGCACCAGTGAAGCTCTTGGAGTAAGCGCATTACACGCAATTGAAGGCGCCGACCATTTTAGGCTTGCGCCCGGGATCACACGCGGCTGCCATCGCTGGATGGATATTCACCGCTGGCGCACCCCTGCCGAATGCGCTTCAGCCTTACGAGCGCGCGGCTTCGCGCTTTATGCAACCGCACCGGAAGCGACCCACGATGTCGAAACGATGGATGTCACCAAGCCGGTGGCTGTGATGTTTGGCAACGAGCACGCAGGGCTCACCGCGGCAGCCGAGCAGGAGTGCGATGGCACGGTGCGTATTCCAATGTTTGGCTTCACCGAAAGCTACAACCTATCGGTGTCAGTGGCGTTGGTGCTCAGCCGCTTAACCGCGCGACGGCGAGCGCTGTTGCAAGCGCCTGGCGATCTTTCGCCGGAACGAGCGCTATATTTTCGAGCGCGCTGGATTGCCTTAAAAGTTCGGGCGGCGGCCGAAATCATGGACCGCGTCGCTGCGCCCTAAGCGTGGCACGGTTGACACGCTCGCTGTGTCCGCTAGCAGGCCTAACCCCTGGCACCCAAGGCGCGGCCCTGCCACAATAGGGCTGCCCCGATACTCTGTAGGTCTCTGGTTTGCACTAAAGGCGGATATGGCCAAAACTTTACGACTTCCTGCGCAAACAGCGCCGGGCCAACGCGCTCAGCGGCCAGCTAAACCGACCGGCCCCAAACCGGGGCGGCCGGGCCGTTGGAAGGCGATAGCCAAGTGGACTGCAATCATGGGTTTGGTCGGCATGGCGCTGATGATATCGGCGGTGGCCGGTATTTTTTGGTGGTACGGCCGGGCCGGTCTGCCAACCATCGAAAAATTGGGCGACTACCACCCCAAGCAAGTTTCGATCATCGTCGACAAAAACAATCAACGCATCGGCGAATTGTTCGAAGACAACGGGCGCCGCACGTTTATTCCATTTAACAAGATTCCACGGCTGGTTGTGGACTCGTTTGTGGCAGCTGAAGACCAAAAGTTTTGGACCCATGGCGGCATCGACTACGTCGGCATGGTGCGTGCGTTGATCACCAACTTAAAATCGAACAAGACCAAACAAGGCGCTTCGACGATTACCCAGCAAGTGGTGAAGACGTTTGTGTTGTCACCGGAAAAAACGTTTAAGCGCAAAGTTCAAGAAATCATCTTGGCGCGCCGGCTCGAACACAATCTATCGAAAGAAGAAATCATCACGCTGTATCTCAACCAGATCTACTTGGGCCATGGCCGCTATGGCATCCAAGAAGCGGCACGCTATTTCTTCGGCAAAGACGTGGAGCAAGTGAATCCGGGCGAAGCCGCAGTGTTGGCGTCGTTGCCCAAATCGCCGAACGAGATTTCGCCGCGCACGCATCCCGAACGCGCCAAAGAACGCCAGATTTACGTGCTCAAAAATATGGTGGTGATGGGCAAGCTGACCGAAGCCGAAGCGCAAAAATGGATCGATGCGCCGATTCAGCTCGTGAAAGAACCTTACCCGGCGCTGGGATCGGCGCCTGAATGGATCGAGCTGGCGCGCGCCGAACTGGTTGCGCAAAAAGGCGAAGCTGCCATCGCAACGCTGGGCGCCACGGTGCAAACCACCGTCGATCCAAACGTGCAAAAGACGGCGCAAGCAGCGTTACAAAAAGCGTTGCGTGGCGCTGACAAGCGCATGCATCTTGGCACGCCGCGGCGGCGTATTGCCGAAGACAAGATCGCCGGCGAGTTAGCGAAGCTGAAGAAGCATACCGGTGGCGCACCGAAGCCTGGGCAAGCAACCTCGGCGATCGTGTTGGCCGTGAGCGACTCGCCAGCGCAATTGCAAGTTGACCTTGGTGGCTGGCAGGCCACCTTGGCGCTCGGTGGTCGCGATGATGCGCGGTACAATCCGCCCAAAGAAGATGGCAGCATCGCCAAGCCAAGCGAGCGGTTTGGGCGCGGCGACGAAATTATGGTAGTGCCGTTAGCTGCGGCGCCAAGCAAGGCGGCCGACGCCACCGATGCTGAGGCGGATGCCACTGCCGCAACGAAAAAGCCGGCCAAAGCCAACGACAAGGATGATGCTGAAGATGCGCCGGCCGAGCCCGTCGAGAAAAAGCCGGCGCCGGTAGTTGGCAATCGTGCGGTTTTGGCGCCTGGCCCACAAGGCGCCGTGGTTGTGATGGAAATCAAAACGCACAAGGTGCGTGCGTTGGTGGGCGGTTATGCAACCACGAAGGGCAGCTTCAATCGCGCAACGATGGCCAAGCGACAACCCGGCTCGTCATTTAAGCCCATCGTGTACGCAGCGGCGATGAATGCAGGCTTGGCGACGCCGGCGCGCATCGTCAACGATGCGCCTGAAGTTTATGACTTATGGAAGCCGCAAAATTTCAAGAAGGGCGCATTCGAAGGCCCCGTGCGGTTGCGTTACGCTCTTGCCAAATCGATCAACACCGTCGCGATTCGGGTATGTCACGAAGTAGGGCCGGACAATGTGCGCGAGATGGCACGCAAGCTTGGCATCAATAGCGAGTTGCCGCGTGAAATGTCGATTGCGTTAGGCTCCGGCCCTACTTCGTGAAGA
>JAKQOD010000800.1 GCA_029565465.1 Deltaproteobacteria bacterium | reverse complement strand
TGGCCCCGTCGGCACCGCCGAGTTGTTTAAGCCTTTGCGTGAAGAGTTTGTCGCCGTGCCCGGTGCTAACCCCAACATGATCGTGCCGCGCCACCATCACACGGCGGTGCGCATGCTCGACGGCAGCGTGCTTATTATCGGTGGCTTCGATGCGGCTGGCCAACCCGTGCGCAAGATGGAACTGTTTTCCCTTGATGCCGGGTTCGTTGAGGTGCCTACGTTATTACCCGATGCTGCCGGCGTCATCGATTTTGCGGTGACGCGGTTGCCCGACAACCGCGTATTGCTTACCGGCGGTCGCACCACCGTCGGCGGACCAGCAACCACAAGTGCGCTCACCATTGGGCTCGACGTTACCGACGGCAAGATCGAAGTCACGGGCGGTGGCCAAGTGCAATTTGCACGTGCTGGCCATCAAGCGGTTCAGCTTTGCGATGGCACGATCATGTTGGTTGGTGGCAGTGACGCTGCAATCCCGGCCGAACGCTACAATCCCACGTCAACCGGTCGGCGCTAGCGGCAAGCGCGCGCGTAGCGCTTACATACCGGCTAAGAACATTTTCGCGCGGGATTCCCCAAGCGTGGTCGCAGCGGCGTTGTCTTCAAGCTTGGGGATTTTGCCGTCGGCGCCGGTGAATGCAATGTAGGTAACGCCATTGTCGATACCGCCAGTGCGCGGATTTGGATTGATGCCGAGGCGCACGGCCATTTGATACGAAGCTTCACCGATGATTGCGGTTGGGCCGCTGTCGCCGATGACGCCGTAGGCGAGTTTGTCTTGATACAGCACGGCGACGACGCTGCCCATCGAAAGGCCTGCGGTGCGGTAGTTGAAACTAGCGCTCACGCCGGGGATAACAACAAAAGGCAGCGTCGCAGCGTCGAGCGGATTGCCCATCGAGTCGTTGGCGCTGGTTTGGTTTTGCCACGACGGGTCGGTCGTGCGATTGCACTGCGGCGACTCTTTGCCATCGCAATCGATATCCATATCTGCAGTCCAAAACACGATGCGCTTGCCGCCACAGACTGGAATGTTGGCAGTGCCGCCACTGTCTTTGGCGAGTGGTCCTCCGATCGGCGTCGCACAGCTTGGCAATGCCGCGCGCAACGCTGCGGCCGTCACCATCATTGCTGCATCGGGCAATGCAGCATCGATTTGCGGATCGGCATCGTCGGGTAGGTCGGTGGCGTCGGGGCCAACCTCGGAATCGCCACACGCTGCAGCAAAGATCACCATCGCATGGAGTATCCGCATTGCGACGCACGGTACCTCAGTGGCTGCGCTAGCTGCAACGCCGAGTGAAGGTTCACTAGTTGTGGTCCGACCGCGCAAGATACCGGGCGATCACGGCACCTGCTGCGTACGCCACTAGGTCGTATGGATCAAACGTTGTGCCCAACGCAACTCCTGCGGTGCCACGGACGTGATGCCAGGTCTGGAAAAGCTCGGCAGCGACGGCAAGTCCAACGACGGCGACCAGCCGAGCTTTTGCGTGGCGTGGCCAGCCGACGCCCAGCGCGGCAACTAGAAAAACAATGATCACAACATCGCCCAGATAGCCGCGCACCAGCCACGCGCCAGGCCAATGTTGCTGCCCCCAAAGCAAGCAGAGCAGGCCCAGTGCGAGGGCAACGGCCGCGACGACGGCGTTTTGCGTACGGGACATCGTCCGTTACAACGCGCCGCGCCGCGCGGATATTGCAGCGGCGACGCAGGCGCATCTCGCCGCAAACCGCGTAGTATCGTCGAGTGGCGATACCTGAACCGAATCTGCTGACACTGCGTGAACAAATTGATGCGTTAGATCAGGCGATCATTGGCTTGCTTGCACAGCGCATGAAAGTAGTCGAACACGTAGCGCTTGCGAAACTAGACAGCGCGTCGCCGCTGCGCGATCAAACACGCGAAGACCTCGTGTTGCAAAGGTTGCGAGGGCATGCGGTGGCGCAAGCCCTCGATCCGATGGCCATCGAACGGATTTACCGCGCCGTGATGGATATGTCGGTAGCCCATCAGGAATCGACGATTCGTGCGCTGCCTGATGTGCCGATGCGGGTAGTGTACCAAGGCGTTGAAGGTGCGTATTCGCATTTGGCTGCGTCGCGGCGTTACGCTGCGCGCCGTGGCGGTGCACAGTTAACGGGCCATGGCAGTTTTCGCGAGGCTGCGTCTGCCGTGGTGCGTGGCGCGGCCGACGTTGCGCTGTTGCCGATCGAAAACAGCACGGCTGGTAGCATCAACGAAACTTACGATCTGCTTGGTGAATTGCCGTTGGTGATTACTGGTGAATCCATCAGCAAAATCGAGCATTGTTTGTTGGGCTTCGAAGGCGCAACCATCGACGAATTGCGCGTGGTGTATTCACATCCGCAAGCGCTGGCGCAATGCCAAGCGTTTTTGGCGCAGCATCCACACATTCGCGCTGAGCCGATGTTCGATACGGCTGGGGCAGCGCAACACGTGCGCAGCCTCGGTGACCGCACCAGTGCTGCGATTGCAAGCGAAGCCGCAGCCGCGCGTTGGGGCTTGCAGATCTTGCAACACGCCATTCAAACCGAAGCTGGCAACGCAACCCGCTTCGTCGAGGTTTCGCGCAATGCCGTCGCAGTGCCGCTTGATGCCAGCGCCAAAACTTCGCTGATCATCGAACTCACCGACAAGCCCGGCGCCTTGGGCCCGGTGCTGATCGCTTTTGCTCGCCGCGGCATTTCGCTAACCAAACTTGAGTCGCGCCCGGTCCCTGCGCGCCCTTGGCATTACCGCTTCTACCTCGATGCGCTCGTGCATGCCCACGCCGAAGCGTGGACCTCACTGTGCGCCGAGCTCACCAGCGACGACGTCACGATTAAACTGCTTGGCTGCTACGTAGCGCAGCCAGGATAGGTGGTCGCTGCGGCGCACATGATGCCCGATGATAGTCCTGTGGCACGGCCTTCGAACCTGCTATGCTAGGCCACATGTCGGTCGTTGCACAGAAAGTTACAGTCTCCTATCAAGACTATGTAGCTGCCGAAGCTGCCGCGGCAACCAAAAGTGAATGGATCAATGGCGTTGTCTACGCGATGGCTGGCGGAACGTTGTTGCACGCGCGCCTAGCAATGGCGGTGGGCCGGGCAATCGGTGACCAGTTGCGAGGCAAACCTTGTGCCGTCTTCTCGAGTGACTTGCGCATTCGGTCGCTGTTTTCGGAAATTGCCAGTTACCCTGATCTAACAGTGGTGTGCGGGCCGCCGCAAATGCACACGCAGGACATACAAGCGTGTACCAACCCCACAGTTATCGTCGAAGTGATCGTCGAAGTCTTAGGGCCGTCGACGGAAACGTTTGATCGTGGTGACAAAGCCGCACACTATCGTCGGATGCCATCGGTGCTTGCCTACGTATTGGTGTCGACCTCCGAACAACGCATCGAAGTATTTACGCGTGCAACTGATGGCGCGTTCGTATTTACCGAAGCCGGACCAGGTCAGAGCGTTTCTATCGCGCCAATTGAATGCTCGCTCGTGGTCGACGACATCTATTTTGATCCGTTGGCCTGAGCTGTCACGCTTGAACCGGCGAAGCCAGGGTAGGCGGTCGCGGCGAGGTTGCATTCGCATTCGATGCCTTAGCGGTTGATGTTCCAGCTGTTTCTCCAAATTGGGTAAATCGATATTGGAACGGTCTAGCTTCGTAGATTTTTTCTCGTCCATGTCCTACTGTTTCAAGCAGGGGACGTGATGGGGACTGATCGCCTGAAAAAAAGTTTCATTTGGCCTCGCATACGAAGGCCGATGGCAATGTAAACCCAAATGAGGCGTGGTTAGTCAACACGCACTGCTGCGCTGCGTTTGAGAAAGGAGCTGTAACATGGCTAAATCCTCACCTGCTCGTTCTGGCCCTCGACGTTCTTCACGGAGCCGAGCAGGCGCGGGCCCCGTCCACGTTAAGGCATTAGTTAATACAAACGTGCGACTTCAGACTGCGGATAAGAGCGATATCGATGTCTGGGAGTTGCAAACACCAACTGCCACCGACTTGAGCAAATGGGCGGCTTCCTTTCGCCAGAATTACTGTGCCGACGCTGATATCGACTTGCTTAGAAGAGGAACCGGACTATCCAGAGCTGAGTATCTAACTCAGCTTGTGTTTCCGGACAAAAGTGTTGCTCCTGGGCCAAGCATAAGGTCGGGTGACTTCGCAGAGCTCCTTATCTCCGACTATGTTGAGCATGTATTGGGCTACTGGGTACCTAGATCAAAGTATGCCGACAAGTCGAGTCGAGACGAGTCGGTTAAGGGGGCTGATATTCTGGGTTTTCTTCCGAAACGCGTGATCAGGCCGGCGCCCACCGATACGCTTTTGGCGTTTGAGGTTAAGGCTCAGCTAGTATCAGGCACGTACGCAAAAAGGCTGCAAACAGCAGTCGATGATTCTTCCAAGGATTACCTTCGGCGAGCGACGACGCTGAATGCAACGAAGCGAAGGCTGTTGAGAAATGGAGAAATCGATAGCGCGCGTGTTGTAGAGCGCTTCCAGAATCTGGCCGATCGACCTTACATCTACCGCTCGGGTGCCGCCGCAGTTCTGTCCGACATGGCGTACGATGAGTCTGCGATTCAAACGGCAACTTCGGTCGCTAACCACCAAAACGTCGACAGGCTTGAACTCATCATCGTTCGTGGCAAGGATCTGATGAGCCTAGTTCACGCACTCTACGAGAAGGCCGCTCATGAGGCCTGAGGCCAAAAGCCGTCTGCTATTTGGCATGACCAGGTCGAAGGGCAAGATGTACGAGCTCGGACTGCCAGAAGAGTTGCACATCTCCTTGCCGCAAAATAGCGAACCACAAGAACTGTTCTTGCTAACAGTGGGAACGCTAGGCGACGTCGCTGCCGCAATAAACGACGCCGAAGTCGTCGATGGAAATTTGCACCCAATTAAACAAGATGAGCTGAGCTTCTCCGCGGGTTTCTTCGACGCCTTTTTGGAATCGCGAATTTTTGCCGGCATTGCGCACGACACAGCGTTGCTCGCTGCATCTTCTTACTATCTTGCGCGCCGCCCCGGTAGCAGCTTGGTAATTGCAGCGCGAGAGAAAGACGACCCTGCGGCTCAAGGCCTTGATCGGTTACTACATTGGGTACTGTTGGCAAAATGGCGAGAGTTCGCCGATGCCCTGGATCCGTTCTTTGGGCCTATGCTCAACGATATTGCACGATTTCTAGTCGACCACTTCAACTTCGGGGCGGGCGTCGAGGAACTGGATCTTGCACTCAAGCGACTACGACTCCATGCGTATGCCGGAGCGGCGCCACGAGAGTTGCTCTTTGTTGATTTAGTCATGGCGATTATTCGCTTGCGCATCGCGGCATCAGCTTGGTCAACCCTGCCAGGGTTCACAGGGTTAAGCGCGGCGCAATGGGCTAACGCAATCCAGCGTCCAGAGTTCCCAAAGGAGTTGTGGCCTTCGCAAATACTACTTGGGCAAGCCGGCTTGTTTGCAGGCGAGTCTGGAATTGTTCAGATGCCCACTAGTGCGGGAAAGACACGCTCCGTGGAGATTATGTTGCGCAGCAGCTTTCTTGCTGGTCGCTCTCGGCTTGCGGTAGTCGTCGCTCCATTTAGGGCGTTGTGCCATGAGATTAGTACGTCTTTGCGGCATGCGTTTAGAAAGGACGACGTCAAGGTCAATGAGCTGTCAGACGCGATGCAGCTTGATTTTCTCGAACAGGTGGCCGAGTTGTTTGGATCCGACGCTCCAACATCCAGCTACATACTTGTTTTGACGCCAGAGAAGTTGCTGTACGTGCTGCGCCAGATGCCGAAGCTGGTCAACGACATCGGAGTGGTTGTTTATGACGAAGGGCATCAATTCGATTCAGGGAGTCGTGGGATTACGTACGAGCTGCTGCTAACTGAAATCAAAAATCTACTCAAAACGAATGCGCAAACAATTCTCATTTCAGCTGTAATACAAAATGCTCAGGCAATCGGCGCTTGGCTGATCGGCGACGCTGTGCGAGTTGTCAACGGAACCGGACTACTACCTACGTCGAGATCTGTGGCATTTGCGAGCTGGATGGAAAAGCGCGGACAGCTGATGTTCTTCGAAACGGCTTCCTACAATCAGCTGGATTATTTCGTGCCTCGGGTGCTTGAATCTTATAAGCTCAATCGTTTGAGCGGTGAGCGGGTTGACCGATCCTTTCCGGATAAAAAACGCTCCTCCGATGTAGCTCTCTTGCTTGGAATTCGTTTGGTAAAGCAAGGATTCGTTGCAATCTTCTGCGGGCGTAAGGACACGGCGGGCCTCTTTGCTAAACGAGCGGTCGAGGTGTACTCGCGTGGGTTTGGGCTGCCTGCACCGGCTGCTTTCGCCAATCCCGATGAACTAGAGCGGATGACGCGGCTTATAGGCGCTCATTTCGGCGAACAATCGTATCCAAGCCGGGCCGCCGCAATTGGTGTGTTTGTCCATCACGGAACCACACCTCATGGCCTTCGGATCGCCATCGAGTATGGAATGCAGAAAGGGCTCCTTAACTTTGTTGTATGCACCTCGACGCTCGCGCAAGGCGTCAACTTGCCCATCCGCTATTTGATCGTCTCTGGCATTCAGCAGGGGCCGGATCAAATTAAGGTTCGCGACTTCCAGAACTTGATTGGCCGAGCAGGCCGCTCGGGCATGCACACTGAAGGCTTGGTGATCTTTTCTGACCCGGCCGTGTATGACAAGCGTGCAGCACGGAAGGATGCGTGGAAATTCAACGCCGCCGTTCAGCTACTTTCTCCGGAACGCTCGGAAAACACGACTAGCTCACTTTTAAGTCTGCTTGACCCAATTCAAAGCAGCAGTCGTGAAGG
>JAKQOD010000780.1 GCA_029565465.1 Deltaproteobacteria bacterium | reverse complement strand
CGCGACGCGGCACCGGTGGTGGTGGCGGCAGCGCCACGCGTAGCGCCCCCGTCGCAGCCATGTTGGAGTGGCGGCGCGATTGCCAACAATGCCGACCCAGCGTTGCGGCTCCCTCCATTGGCGTCGCTTGCGCGCTATCCGCTGAAACTCAAATTGCTCAGCAACGTCGAAAAGCAAGCGCGTGCAAATATGCTGCAGCAACGCGTGCCCGGCTTGCTGTTTTCGATTGGTGATGTCGGCGAGGTTAGCGGCGTTGCCACCAGCCAGCCGCCGTGCACATTGCTCGCGCGTACCGATCGAGATGGGCCGGGAGGCGACGCCAAAGGCGATGATGTCGAGCAGTGGCGCACCGCGCTGGCGACGGTGTTGCCCGACGTGCCGGGGCTCGCCACCGATGCGTATACGGCCACCATCGAAACCACGAAAGACAACGTGCAAGTACTTCGGTTGAGTCTGCGCAACGCAACCTCGGTTGTCTACTACCATGAGGTGCCAGCTGTGGTAACGGCCTTGTTGCCGCCGCGTGCTAGCGACGAAAAATTGCTGCAACGGTGGCGGCAAGGCCACCTCGCTGCAGTTCGCGTGGTCCGCACTTCGCGGGTCGAAACGCCGCCACATCAATGTGAGCGCGTCGATCCTGATGGGCATCCGTGTGATCCGTTTTCGCGCGAGATCGTGACGGTCAAACGGCAGCGCCTCGGTGCGCGTTCGTTGGCGCCTTACCTCGTGGGCCCACCGCAGTTTGAGTTTGCCGTCGAACGGCGCGGCAACTTTTTGATCGTGCGGCAAGTCGCACGAATTTCATACGACGATCTGCGTTTTGAACGTGATCTGACGGGTGGCAAGGAAGGCGTCACCATCGACGAAATTGTGCCAACCCCAGAAGTGCTTGATGCTATCACGGCGACCCCATTTGCGTTGCCGAAGTAGCGCGGAGCTATTCCACGCTGAGCTTGCACTGCGCGGTGCAGCTGGCTGCAACTTCGTCGCATTCTTCGCCGTAGCTCATTTGCACAATGCCGTCGCCGCAGCGCGGTGCCAATACGCAACCGGTCGCACAGCCACCATAAGGGCTGACGTTGACGCCGTCGTCGCATTGTTCGGGTGGCATTTGGGTCACGGCGTCACCACAGCGGGGCGCCAGCGCGCGACAGCCTGGCATGCAGCCACCATAGGCGCCGTTGTTGGTGCCGTCGTCGCACGCTTCATCGGGCGACACGATGCTGTCGCCACACACCGAAGCACAACTCGACTTCGGTGCATTGAACCCGCGCAGGGTCAGCTTGTAATTCGATTGGGTGACGTGGCGCTCCGCTTGAAACACCACAACTTCGTAGATGCCACCGACGGTTAAGCCCATGTTGGTTGCGGTCGCGCCTGCCAGCGTGACCGAGCCGGCCTGCGCGCCATGCACACCGCCAAGGTCAACCGCAAGATGGCCGTTGACGAATACCCATACATCGTCGTCGCCGCGAAACGACAGCACTTCGCCGCCCGCATATTCAAACCAATAACGCAGCTCGCTGGTGAAGTGGAAGTTGTGACCGCCGGTGCGTGATGCTTCGGTGCCATCGGCCTGCCAGCCGATACCGTCGAGCGGAAAGAAATTTGAATTATCGAAGAGGTACGAACCGTCGCCTTGCAGCACGAGGGGCAACTTGGTTACCACCGTGCGATTTACATTGGCGGTGTCGCGGTACCATTGGTCAAACGCTGTCGCGCCGTGCGTGGTGCTGCTGTTCACGGCTGCGTAGACCGGTTTGCCGTCGGCGCCGAGCAGCGCTGCAACGATGCCATGTTCGGTACCGCTGGCGTTTTCAAAATCGATATGACCGTTGGCGAGGTCGTGGCCCAAAAAGTCGCGATACACGATCGGCACCAGCAAAGGATTCACTGCACCTGCGGTTTGGTCGGCGCATACAAAGCCCGGTTCGATCGCACAGGTGGCACTACAGCCATCGTTGTTGCGGTTGTTGCCGTCGTCGCACGCTTCGCCGGCCATGCGCAAGCCGTCGCCGCAGGTCGCCGTGCATACGCCGTCGGTGCAATCGGGTTCGGCGCGGCAATAAACATCGCAGCCGTCACCGAGGTCGTGGTTGCCGTCGTCGCATTGTTCGGTGCCTTCTTTGACGGCATCGCCGCACGTGGTGGCGCGGCACGCCATGTTTGGGGTTGGGCAAGTGAACCCTTCTTCCAACCCGCAGGTCGCACCGCAGCCGTCGGTTGCGCTGTCGTTGCCATCGTCGCATTCTTCGTTGCCAGCAACAAAACCATCGCCGCAGCGCGCCGCTACGCAGGCAACGCCGGCGGTAGGGCAGCTCCAACCGGTCTCAACCGCGCACATCGCGTTGCAGCCGTCGCCGACCATGGTGTTGCGATCGTCGCAACTTTCGCCAGCGCCAACCACGCCATCACCACAATTGACAACCCGAATGCAGGCCGCACCTGGAGTTGGGCAGGCATAACCGACTTCAATCATACATGTTGCATCGCAGCCGTCGCCGTCGGCACTATTGCCATCATCGCAACCGTCGGCGCCGTTGATGCGCCCATCGCCACAGCGCGGCGCGGCATCGGGTGTGGCATCGGGCATGCCGTCACTTGATGCCCCATCGCGAGGTGCCGCATCGCCAGCACTTTTGGCAGCCTCGCGAAACCCGCAGTTGGCGGTGGCGCTCAGCGTGAGCAAAAATAGCAATGCAGTACGCACCGTTGGAGCAAATAGCATTGCCACCACGGTAACACTCCAGGCATCGCAGCTCGGGTATCCGCGGGGTTATCGTCGAAAATGTCGGTGACATCAGCGACAAGGTAGGTGCGAAAGTTCTATGCTGGACGCGCTGATGGCCGCCGAAGATCAAGAATACAGCGTCGACATTGGGCTCGACGAAGCCGATGACATTGCTGCGCTCACGGCGCGGGTGGCGCAACAGTTGGGGCGCGACCCAGCCAGTTTGCCAGCAATGACGGTGCGCAAACGCGCGGTCGATGCCCGCCATGGCAAGGTGCGTTTTCATATTACGCTTGGGCCCGTCGAGCGCGATGCGCCTCCGCTTGGCGGCGCGTTGCCGCGTGAGGTCAGCGGTGCGCCCGTGATCATCATCGGTGGTGGCCCAGCCGGGCTGTTTTGTGCGTATCAGCTTGCCCGCGAAGGCATTGCTTCGATCGTGCTTGAGCGCGGCAAAAAGGTGCAAGCGCGCCGCCACGATCTCAAAGGCCTCACCCGCCATGGCGTGGTGAATCCTGAAAGCAACTATTGCTTTGGCGAAGGCGGCGCAGGCACGTACTCCGACGGAAAATTGTATACGCGCTCGCACAAACGCGGCGATGTGCGCGATGTGATCGAGCTGCTGGCCTTGCATGGCGCGCCGCCGGTGATTCTCGAAGATGCACGGCCACACATCGGCTCGAACAAGCTGCCCAAAGTGATCACGGCGCTGCGCGAGCGGCTAGAAAACTGCGGCGTGTTGTTCCGCTTCGAAGCGAAGGTCACTGGCTTTATCGTCGAGAAACAGGTCGCCCGCGGCGTTGTGCTGGCCAATGGCGAGACGCTGGCTGGTCGCGCTGTCGTCGTTGCCGCAGGGCATTCCGCGCGTGACATGCTTGACGCATTGGCCGCGAGTGGCGCAACGTTGGAAGCCAAAGCCTTTGCCATGGGCGTGCGGATTGAACATCCGCAAGCGCTGATCGACAAAGCCCAATACGGCAAGTTTGCGGGCCATCCAAAATTGCGTGCCGCGCCGTATCGCTTGGCCTACACGCCAGCCGACGGCCGTGGCGCGTTTTCGTTTTGCATGTGCCCAGGCGGCTGGATTGTGCCTGCGGCCACCGAAGTCGACGGCTTGGTCGTCAACGGCATGAGCTTGTCGCGGCGCGATTCGCCATTTGCCAACTCTGGCCTCGTCGTCGGAGTCGAAGTGGCCGACGTTGATCGGCAAAAGCTAGGGCAGCCGTTGGGCGGCTTGGAATTGCAGCGGCGAATCGAACGTGCCGCCATGATCGCTGGCGGTGGCATGTTGCGTGCGCCGGCAACTCGTGTGAGTGATTTTGTTGCCGGCCGCGCGTCGTCGACGGTGCCAGGCACCAGCTACGAACCTGGCTTGACGGCCTGCAATATCGCCGAAGTGCTTGATGCCAGCGGCTTGCCGTTAGCACAGCGCCTGCGTGAAGCCATCCCCGTTTTCGATCGGCAGCTACGTGGCTACAACTCCAGCGAAGCCGTGCTGGTTGGGGTTGAATCGCGAACGTCAAGCCCGGTGCGGGTGGTCCGAGATCCGGACAGTCTACAATCGCCAACCGTTGCCAACTTGTATCCATGTGGAGAAGGCGCCGGCTACGCTGGCGGCATCGTTAGCGCGGCGATGGACGGTATGCGGGTTGCGCGGGCGATAGCGTTGCTGCCGGCTGGGTAGTGTCGCAAGTGCGCCATACAACAGCATAAATTCGGCCATACGTAGGCGCGATATTGGCAACCGTAGCGGTCTGGCCACGCCCGTAGCCATAGCTTGCGCGCCGATCTGCCACGCTAACCACTTGAAAGTACGGGGGCGCCACGCGCCATGACATGGCACGCCACGTGTAATGGGCCGATACATGAAAAAGACGAGCTTCCGTACCGTGGTGTTCTCGAGTCTGATTGCGTTGGCTGCAAGCGGTGCCGTTGGCTGCGCTGCTGATGACGGTGGCCCAAGTGACCTGGACCTGCTAGGCGACGGCCTTGATGGCAAAG
>JAKQOD010000735.1 GCA_029565465.1 Deltaproteobacteria bacterium | reverse complement strand
CCAGTCGAACTCGCTGGGGAACCGTTGCCCGGCGCAACAGCCAAGCCGCCCAACATCGGCCGTAGCGGAACCGCTATACCAGCAAGGTGGCCAGTGGCCAAACTGGGCGTGGCCACACCGCGTGCCCGATCTAGCTTCCATCGGACAGCTTTGCCCAGCTCGGTAGATTTCACAGCAAGCGACGTGTTGCGCGCTCGCCGCACAATGTCATCGAGACTGTCAGCGTAGTCGCGGTTCAGCTTGAGCCGCTTGATTTTCACCACCAACGTATCGCCGGCTTCGGCGCCCGCCACGAAGAACGGACCGGTTTGCGGATTGCCATACAGCGCGCGCGTCACACCTTTTTCATCAACCCCGCCTGAATCGATCGTCGTGGTGTGGATGGTATCGCCGGGCCAAACCGTAAGCACGGGCGCCCGATGCGGATCAAACGTATTTGAGTAGTCGCGTGGGACAAAGTCGTATCGCGTTGGCCCGCCCTTGGGCCGATCGGGGATGCGATACGCCGTAACACTATGTTTGACTCGAACCGACGGAGTATTCGTATCAGCCATGTCAGCGACCCCCGCCAAGGAGTTGCTCTTGATCGTTCCCGTAACCGAAACGCGATTGGTCGCGTCGCTGGTTGCAAACACAAGGTTGCCGTCTTTTAGAGTCCCGGTTATTTCGTCGCCATCGAGATTGCCCGTAACAACCTGATCTTTGATGTTCAGCGTCAGCGTTTGATAGGTTCGGGTGCCCCAAAGATCGGTAGCGAGCACCCACGACTGCTCCGCTTGCGCGATAGCTGGTGCAGCGCAACACAGCAACAGAATCATGCCAAGTTGTTTCATGTTGCACACCCTACTTGAAAACGTCGAAAGAGTTCATCACCGATTTGCTCAACCATTCTGCGATTCGGCGCCTCCCAGCGAGCGGGCATTACCTAGTTGGCCCGGCGATACAATGTTCGATAAATGTGGCAATTGCCTGCGCTAGTTCCGCTGCAATCGCGTCGCGATCTTTGCCGGTGCGTTTAGGTACTTCAAAACCGTGGTCGGCTTCCGGGATGACAAGGAGCTGTGCGGTTGGCAAGGCTGCAACGATTGGTTGCAGCAAGGTCAGGTCCGCCAGTGCATCGCGTTGTCCTTGCATAAACAGCATAGGCAGGTTGATTGCGCGGAGATGCGCAGCGCGTTTGGTGTCAGGCTTTTTAGCTGCGTGGAGTGGGAAACCGAGAAACACCAAGCCGCGCACGCCAGGCAATGGCGTTGCAGCTTGGGTTTGCGACGTCATGCGGCCGCCCATTGATTTGCCACCTGCAAACAACGGCAGATCCGGCCACGCGACGTGCACTGCAGCGCAGACCTCGCGCACTTCCGCTTCGCAGATGGGAGCTTTATCAGGGAGTTTTCGGCCCGCCCGCACGTACGCAAAATTGAACCGCGCGGTCGCGATCTCGACGCGCGCAAGCGCCGCGGCGATGCCGGTCATGAACCAATGGTCTTTGCCGGCGCCAGCGCCATGCGCTAGCACCAAGGCAGCGCGTGCGTTGGATGGGCGAATGAGATCGAGGGGAATTGCGGAGTCAGCCATTTGCGCAGCGCCACCAAGCCTACCCCACTCTGAGAAACCTCCGCCAGGCGGTTGGGCGCTCGATGCGAGCGCGGTACGATGTGGCATGAAGCAACGTCGCATAGCTGGACTCGTGGCCTTGGGGCTGCTGGCCGCATGCCACAACATTACGCGAATCGACGACAGCCAGTTTGGCGCAACGTCGTTCGTGGTTGACCAAACCACTGCGCACGGCGGCGGACCGCGGGTGGCAATCACCGATACTGGCAAGTGGCGCTTCGAAGTCCCCCTCATCTGCGACGGCCAAGAATTCATCGAACTCACCAACAGCGCCAAGCTACGGTCGAAGCCCAACGTTGCCACGTTCGTGGTCGGTATCCTCGCCACTGCCATTGGCGGCGTTGCCACGGTCAGCAGTTGGTCAAGCGATGGACGCGATGCCAATCCGCTTTCATATGCGGGACCGCTGAGCATCGCCACCGGTGGCATCTTGATGGTGGGTCCGTGGATTGGCAATGGCGAAGTGAAGGTGCCGGGCTCGACGGAGAAGCGGCCGCGCTTCAAGCGCCAAGGCGAATGTGGTGCACGGCCGATCGCAGCGCGCACCGCCGTGTTGGAATTTCGCGGTGTGCGCGTGTTTGGCACCGTCAACGATGCAGGCGAATTTGCGGTGTCACCGTATCAGTTCATTGATGCCTTTGACGCTGGCAAGATTCCTGCCCTCGATATCAAAGCTACCCTAATCACAGCGACTGGCACGCAGGAGATCGCAACCGTGCTCGACGCGTCGCTGCTTGCGGCGCGCAAAGCGGCGTTTTTGGCGACTGCAGATTTTGATTCACAGGTCAAACCGTTTCGCGTTGTGCCCGAATTTGAACGCCCGACGCTGCGTACGAGTTTAACCACGGTAAACGGTGCACCTGCACTGCGAGTCGTCGTCGCCGCCAAAAACAATGGGCCCGGCCCAGCGTGGGCATTGCGCGCGCACATTGTTGCCAATGTGCCCGACGTCGACGGCCGCGTAATCTATCTCGGCCATGTGCCCAAAGGCAGCACAGTCCAACGCGAACTGCTGATTCCGCTCGACGACGAAGGTGCAGCACGCCTGCGTGGCGCCGAACTTTCGCTCAGCCTCGATTTTTCCGATGCATATGGCACCGCGCCGAGCGTGCCCGTGCGCTTTGTTGGTGCAGTGCTCAATGATGCGCCGCGGTGAGCGACTGTTAATCCTGGATTCATTTGGCACGTTGAAGTCAGTTGGCGATGATTAACGGGAGGAATCGTTGGTCGCCACCGCCAGACACTGACGAGGCGGGCCCCACGCAGCATCAACTGGCCATGCCATCAACAGGTAACAAGCCTTAGAGGTGTCGGTCTCGATCAGCTTCTCACATAGCGTCTTGATGTCTTCGTAGCTGCCACGTTTAGGGTTGCTGTCTCCCTTGCCGTCGTCAGGGAGGTAATCGAAGAACATCAACTTGAAGCTCGCTCGACTCTCCACCAGCTTCGCGAAGTCATCCAGAATGGCTGCCACGCCTTTATCGGCGCCGCGCTTGTGAAACCATTCGGATTCGCATGCGAGTTCGATTCCTGCGAACGGACTGGCCTGATCGTCGTTGCGCAGAGCATCCACCCATTCCGTCAAAGCAGGATAGTGGGTCCAGCACGCATCGAATTGCCACTCACCACGTTTTTCGGTCTTCGCGTTCCTCATGCTTTGGGCGTTCAGAAGATATCCTTGCGGCCAAACCTGATAGTGATACGCGTCTTGCCCCAGACGGAGCACCATGTTTAGCAAAGCATTGGTCCACGCCGCTGCACTCGTCCCGGCAACTGTGCGGTTCAGCTTAGAATCCTTCCACTGAATCGCTGGGTTCTTGAGCCTGTTGAGAATAATGCGTTCGAGTTCGGCGATATTCTTGATCCGCTTCGGGACTTTCTGCGTGCAGCTCACCAAACGGTTATACCTCGGTCGACGCGTCGTTCGCGAGCCCCCAATTGCACGCTGCCCCACTCAAGCACTCGCGCACCGCGCTAGCAGTGCAGGTGCACCGTCGACGTCGGCATCGATGGCGATAGCTTGTTGGACCAAGCGACGCGCGCTACCGACGGCGGCCCCGTAGTGTTTGCTGCGTCGGTCGGCGGCGTGCAAGCGCCAGTCGGCTTCTTGCAGATATTGCCGGGCAACAAAATTGCGAAACGCAGGCGTCGCGTGATGAGGCGGCCGCTGCGGTGCATCGAGCAGCTCTGCATACAACTGCAACCGGCTATCGTGGGCCCGAAAATGGAGCGAACGAGCGAACGCTCGGAGCGGGGCCGGCTGCTGCGCGGTGTGGCGGACCACGATCAAGGTGCCGTCGACAATG
>JAKQOD010000722.1 GCA_029565465.1 Deltaproteobacteria bacterium | reverse complement strand
CAACACCCGCCTCACAGTCTTCGGCGCCGGCAATGATGCCGTCGCCACACCGTCGGGTGCAGCGGGTATCACACTGTGCTGTCGGATCATCGCTGTTGACGACTTTGCATTGCGCAGGCTTGAAATCATCGGTCCGGCCGCAGTCGCAGGCTTCGTCGCCGTCGATAATGCCGTTGCCACAGCTGAAGTCCGAGCGACAATCGCTGCGACACAGATCTGGTAACCCATCGCTCGATGCGTTGTCGGTATCGCCGTCGTCGCAGACTTCGCCAGGGTCGATGATGCCATTGCCACATTGGATTGGCTCGCACACGTGGGCGACGCAATACCCGCGCAGTCCGAGTGCTTCACAATCACTGTTGGCAGGTTTGCCTTCGCATTCCGTAAGTTGTTCGACGGCGACGCAAGCGCCACCCGCAGGCGCACAAACCTTGTCGCTGGGACACATAACACCGTCGGCGCACTGCACACCTTGCGGCGTGAGGCAGCTCGGCAGCGTTAGTGCAACAAGGCCTATCATGAGATAGCGAAGGTGCATTACTCCATCTTCGCCAGTAGCCTCCGCTAACGCAAGTGCGCAGATGCGTGGACGTGTGTGACATGTAGTTAAGGTGGCGCAGCGGTTATGGCCAACGAATTGTTAGCGGCGCACTTGGCGTTGCGCGCATGGACCACTGGGTGGCGCTGTCGCGGAACCCGCCTTGTTGCAGCTGCGCCGCTTGCACGTTGCGGAAGGCGGCGCCGGTGATTTCGAGTTCGGCACCGTCGGTAAGGCACCATTCGCGAAACAGCGACAGATTCGAAGACACGTACGACCGCCAGCGGCGATAGCGACGGGTGGCTTCAAAATCTCGCGCTGCGGTGTGATCTTCGCGATACGCATCGGCATGGCGCGGATCAAAAACTGGAATCGCGCCGCGTGGATCGATGACCAACGTGCCCGTCGTGTCTGCGAGGAAGAACGGCAGTCCGTCGCCTTCGGTGAACGCCGGTTCGGTGCCTTCGACCGCAATCAAATAGTACGAGGTGTCGCGCGCCGATAGCGGAGCTTTGACGCGCCCAACGCCAAGGCGCACAGTGCCACGAACGGTTGCCGTTTTGCCGTCGACGAGCTGCGCCACCGCGCACGCTTTTGTTCTGTTGAACCATCCGCCGAACACGCTGCATGGTACGCGCGATGGTCGGCGAAGTCGATTGGCTGCGGCTGGTCGAACGGCTGGCGCGTGTCAGTTTGCGAAAACGTCTGATAAAGCGTCAATCGAGCTGATGCAAGATCGTTAGATCGAACAGGGCGTTGGCGTCGCCATTGGCCGCACGCGTGCAACGCTCGGCGATGTTGTGCATGAACAGTGTGGCGGCTTGCTGCGCGACTTGATGGCCGCTGTTGCCACTCGCACGCTGGCCTTTGAGCAGGGCGCGGCCAAGGTAGTCGATGAGCGCGTGGGCGAAGGCGTCGTTGGCGTCGCCGGGTTCCTCGACGAGCGTGCGGTCGGCGTCGCCTGGCGTTGCGGCTGGTGCAAGCGCTGCTGCCGGGCGTTGCAAATCAACCGCTATCATTTGCTTGGCAAAAAACGCTAGCGGCTCCATGTACCAGCCGTGGCTGGTGCGCTGCAGTTCACCGGCCACGTGGGTTGCGGGGGTACGGAGCGCGTTGACGGTGGCGTCGACCGCGCCAGGGCTGACGTTGCGGTGTTGGGTATGTAGCCGCAATGTATTGCCTGCAGCGTCGAGCACGGTTGCGGTTACCGACTGGCCGTCGCTGCTGCAATCTATATTCTGCACGTCGGCGATCGCCACCACGAAGATGCCAGCGCCGAGGCTGCGAGGCGTTAGACAGGCTGGCGGCAGTTTGCTTAGCCGTTCGCCATGGGCGGCGAGGTCGCGCACCAGCAATGGTGCAGGCAGGGTTTCCCAGCTGCCGGTCGACGGCAGCAGCGAGGCTTTCATGCCACGAGCGGCGCCGAGATCGAGTGCTCCGTTGGCGCGGCGACGAGCTGCACGCGTAATGAGCTCGCCTTGCGCGAGGTTGGTTACCGACATGCGGCTCGATGCAAATAGTTGTCCGAGATCCGGACCGTTACGGGTTTCGTTGGGCCAGGTTTTATCGAGCACCAGCACGGTGGCGGTATCTGGATCGGCAAAGTACATCCGGACCATGCGCCGGTCGTCGTCGGCGTCGAGGCGAGCGCCCAGCGACAATA
>JAKQOD010000715.1 GCA_029565465.1 Deltaproteobacteria bacterium | reverse complement strand
AGCCGGCTTGGTTTCTTTGGCTGCGGCGACTGGTTTGGCTGGCGCTTTCACGCGAGCGGGCTTGGCCGCGGCTTTTGCG
The DNA here is from genome assembly GCA_029565465.1 of Deltaproteobacteria bacterium. Taxonomy (GTDB): domain Bacteria; phylum Myxococcota_A; class Polyangia; order Haliangiales; family Haliangiaceae; genus JABFXX01. Next base: position 4,545 of record JAKQOD010000715.1, on the reverse strand, counting down.
CGCGCGGGTTTGGCTTCCGCTTTCGCCGCGGCTTTGACCGGCTTCTTGGTTCGTTTCGTCGTGGACATGGTGCTGCCACGTTCCTTCGTACGGGGTTGTCACAATCGGTGCCTTGTGCACCAGCTGCGTTGGCGAAAACCAACCCAGCCATCGAGGCCGGTATCGGATGCACAAGTGCATTACGACCAACCTCGAACCCGCCGCGGAGTCGCAAACCTGCGATCCGCTGCGTACTATGATCAAAAGCATAGCTAGATGGGCACCGCAAGCCCCTGTGGCGAGATCTCGCCAATCATTCGCTAATCATTGACAGATAAGCCGCTCGATTGCAGGGTGGACCGTGCCTGCAAAACTGCTTGCGTTAGACCTTGATGGCACCTTGTTACGCAAGGATGGCAGTATTCACCCGCTTGATCTCGCGGCCATCGCGCAAGCGCAAGCGCGTGGCATCATTGTTACGATTGCGACCGGCCGGATGTACGCTGGTACCCGACCGGCGGCGTTGGCGATCAAGGCCAATGGGCCGGTGGCGTGTGTCGACGGTAGTCACATCATGGACGTGCGCGATGATTCGATCGTGCATCGCAAAGCTATTTCGGCTGAGTTGACAGCGCATGCTTTGGCGACATTTGCCGATGCTGGGGTCGCAACTTTTGCGTTTTGCGACGATGGCATTGTGCACAACGCAGCCGGTGACGCGTTTGCCCGTTATGTTGCGACGTGGTCGCCGGCCTTGCGGCGCGTGGATGAGGTCGCTGCATCGCTCGATGGTGGTGATGCGCTTGCGACGTTGGCGGTTGGGCCGCGCGAACAAATCGCCGCTGCTGCAGCAGCTGTTTCCGAACGGGGTGGCGCGGAGCTCTTTACCGTACAGTTCGCCGTAAGCCACAGCTCCAGCGAGCAGCAAGGCCTACATGCATTGTTGGTGCGCGCGGCCGGCTGTAGCAAAGGCACGGCGATCGCTGCGCTGGGCGCGCATCACAGTATTGCGGTCGAAGATATCGTTGTGGTTGGCGATTGGCTCAACGATGTGTCGATGTTTCGCGTCGCTGGGCGTTCGTTTGCCATGGCGGGGTGTCCGCCCGAAGTTGCTGCGGCTGCGACCGATCAATTGCGTGCGGTCGCAGCACAAGGCGGTGGTGTGGCCGAAGCAATTGCACGGGTTTGGCCGTAGCTGATCACCAAAGCTGTAGGCCGCGTGGTAGCGTTGCTTCATGTCGAGTGACCGAGCGCCCGCGGAAAATCGCCTCGAACACTTTAACGCCGATCGTTCGCGGTTGCTGAGCGATGTTGAGCGACGGGTGGTGCAACGGCTCAGCGTCGCTGCCAACGCAGCTGGCCCTGGCAGTTCGTCGTCGTTGGAATATGTCATCAACGATGTTTGCTACAATGAAATTCGCCGCCTCGAAGCTGGCAGTGGCAACGACGCAGCCCTGTCGCGGTGGCGCGATTTGTCACGCCGCTTGTTGGCCATGACCGAAGCCGAGCGAATCACCGAGTTGCGTTCGCTGGTGGCCTACTATGGTCGTGACGTGGTTGGGAATTTTGATCCGCGCGTGTACAAGTTTGCAACTGGCATTGCACCGTCGGTGCTTGGCTTTGTGTTTTCGCCAATCGCGAGCCTGCGAGATGGCGTGCAGTCGATCGCGGCACTCGATGCGCGCATCTCAGCCGACGGTGAACTTGATGTGGTACGTGCCTGTGCGGCCCGCGGCACCATCGTGGTGGTGCCAACGCATTCGTCGAATATGGACTCGCCAGTTATCGGGTTGGGCTTGTTACGCGCTGGCTTGCCGCCGGTGACCTATGGCGCCGGCAAGAACTTGTTCACCAACCCGTTCATTAGTTACTTCATGCGCAATCTTGGCGCGTACCGGGTTGATCGCCGGTTGCGGTTCGAGTTGTACAAAGACGTACTCAAAGAATATTCGACGGTCCTGCTTGAAAACGGTTATCACTCGCTGTTCTTTCCCGGCGGCACGCGCTGTCGCTCCAACCTGGTCGAGAAGAACCTCAAGCTTGGGTTGTTGGGCACCACCGTGACGGCGTATAAAAACAGCGTGCGCGAAGGTGCACCTGATAAACGGATCTACATCGTACCGGCAACCATCAACTACCGCTTGGTGCTCGAAGCCGAGACCCTGATCGCTGACTACTTGGCGGAAGTTGGCAAGAATCGTTACATCATCACCGACGACGAATTTTCGCGCTTTGGTCGCATCGCGGAATTTATGCGGCGTATTTTGGTGCATGAAGGTTCGGTGGTGGTGCGCTTTGGCCGGCCGCTCGACGTGTTCGGCAACGAAATTACCGACACCGGTGAGTCGTTGGATCGGGCAGGGCGCGTGGTCGACCCTGCGTCGTTTGTACAAGGCGCCGATGGTCAGGTGCGCGATGACGATCAACGCGACGCCGAATATACCCGGGCGCTGGGCCGCAAACTTGCCGTCGCGTATCCGCGCTTGACCGTGTTTCACGCCACGCACTTGTTGGCGCGTACCCTTTATGATGCCATTGCCGAAGCCTGCGGCACCCGCGATGTATATCGCTTGTTGCGTGCACCGTCGGGGCGGTTGGAAGTACCGATGGCCGAAGTGTTGCCGCGGCTCAAGGCGCTGCGTGCGCAGTTGCGGGCGCATCCTGAGCATGGTGCTGAGCATCCGCTGTTAGCAAACGCGAGTGATCAAGCGATTGTCGACGACGCGGTGCGTGGCTTGTCGAGCTATCACACCAAAGCGGTGGTGACCCAACGCGGCAACTTTGTTGTCGTTGGCGATCTCAAACTGCTTTATTACTACGGCAATCGCATGGCGCATGTAGGAGGCGAATAATGTCACGCGCAGATACGGTTGGAATTGTTGGGGCTGGGCCGTTCGGCACTGGCCTGGCGGCTGCACTTGCGCGCGCTGGACGGCCCGTTGTCTTGTGGTCCCGTGATGCCGCCGTTGTTGCCACGATTCGTGAGCGGCGTATGTGTTCGCGCTTGCCCCACGTAACCTTGGGTGAGTCGTTACATGCCACCACCGACCCAACCGAGTTGGCGCGGCAAGCGCGCTTCATCGTGTTGGCGGTAGCCTCAACCGATGTGCGAGCTCGTGCTCGCGAACTAGGCGAATTTCTCGATGGCAATCACATCGTGGTCCATGCCGTCGGCGCGCTAGCCGAACCTAACAACGAGCGCGTTAGCGAAGTTGTTGCCGCGGGAATTTCGAGCATGCGTATCGGCGTGCTGGCGGGGCCCGCTTTGCCGTTGGAAATGGCCAATGGCACCTTTGCGTCGATGGTGGTGGCCTCGCAGTTTGATGAAGTAGTCAGTGAAGGGCGGCGCTTGCTTAACGTGCCGCCTGGCCTGCGCATGTATGGTTCCAAAGATCTACCGGGGGTTGAGCTAGCGTCGGCGTTGTCAGGCGCATACGCGATTGGCTTGGGCTTGGCCGATGGTATGGGCGTGGGACCTGGCCCGCGTGCAGTGATGATCACACGGGCCGTGGCTGAATCGGCACGCTTAGGTGTCGCGGTCGGCGCCGAAGCCAAAACGTTTACGGGGCTCGCTGGCCTTGGCAACTTGTTGGTGCGCTCGGACCGTGCCTACGCGTCGCAAGAATATCGCTTGGGGCAACAACTTGCAGCGGGTAGTGCAGTTCGCGGCGCCGATGCTTCAGCTCGCGACATCGAAGGCGCGCACGCAGCGCGAACCTTGCTGAAGCTAGCCGAGCGGCACAAAGTTTATGTGCCGTTGCTGCGCGGGATTGCAGGCGTTGTCGCTGGCCAATTGACCGCCGAAGAAGCTGCGCAAATGGCGGCCGATACCGTTGCTGCGCAGGAATAGCCGTGCAGCGTTGCTTGACCATGCTCGCGACACACGTTGGGCTGGCGTGCCTACTGGGATGTCGTCCGGCGCCAGCCGCCGTAACCGGTGCAGCCGCGGTGCGCTTGCAGGTCGACGTGCACTGGCGCGGCCAAGCTGACGTGACTGCTGAAACGAGCTTGCAACGCGACGTCGAGGTGAACGCTGCCCATGATTTTGTCGTGAATGATAGCGACCTGCATGCTGTGGGCGACGTGCGCGAAGGCGTACCGCTCGTGCTAGCGGGGCAAACGCAACTAGCTTGTCGCCGCCCTGCGGTGGCGACCTTTGCTGATACAGAAACGGACGAGTTGCGTGAGCCTCTCGGTAGTCGGGGGGGGATTATTTGCCATTGGCCTGGCATGACCGGCCGCCACACCGTGACGGTGATTGCGCAGTCGGTGCTTCAGATGGACGCGCAGTACGTTGTTACCGTGGAAAAAAACTCAGCACGGCTGCAAGCACGATATTATGTGCCGACTACGCAACTCGGTACCGCAGCGCAACCTGCGCGCGGTGGGCTGGCGTTGTGGTACTGGCGTGCGCCGACGCCGTCGGAAGGCAGCATCGAAACAACACCAACCCCGGCAGGCGCATCGCAACCGATGTTGGAACGCGACGCGATCGTGGAGTTTCGCGGAGGGGTGGTGTTGATAGAGCGCACGGCCACGGTTGCCATATCGCGCCACGTTGCCGTG
>JAKQOD010000708.1 GCA_029565465.1 Deltaproteobacteria bacterium | reverse complement strand
CAAGCAACACGCCTTTGCCGCCGCGTTCACGTTCAAGCGCCATCGCGCCAGCTTGCACCGACATCCGGCCAGCAACCGCGCTCATCGGCGTTAGCAATGGCAAGTTGCCTGGCTGTGGTTCGATGGTTTCATATGCCACCGAGTTCACGCCGCGGTTAATCAACTCTTTGCCGAGCTCTTGTGCAGCGGCCAAGTGCAGGTACGTGAACAACAGTTGGTCTTTGCGCATCAAGCCGTATTCCGGCGCGATTGGCTCTTTGACCTTCACGACCATGTCGCTTTGGCCCCAAATTTCTTCTTTGGTGCCAACGATCTTTGCACCGGCTTTGATGAAAGCTTCGTCGGTGATGCTCGACCCTGCCCCAGCTCCTTGCTCCACCGAAACGGTGTGGCCAAGTTTGGTTAAGGTAGCAACACCAGCAGGTGTCATACCCACGCGGAATTCACGAGCTTTAATTTCTTTTGGGACGCCAATTTTCATGGGGCGAAGTGTTCACCGTGCGCCCATGCAGCGTCAATCGAGCGATCGAACGATCATCTTACTTCTTTGCACTTCGATCACCAAGACGATCGCTTGCCGCGCTGCGTTACATACCGCACCAAGCCCGACCCAGCATTGCCGTCGACAAACCGCGTTGCGACGCGCAGCGTTACGATCGGTAGTCGGCGTTGATTGCGACGTATTGCGCGCTGAGGTCGCACGCAAGATAGCTAGCTGTGTGTTTGCCAAGGCCCAATTGCACGGTGATGTCGTAGCTCGTTGCTTGCATCGCTTTGGCAACCGCTTTTTCTTTCCACGCCGGTACAACTTCGCCGTTAACCACGGTCGGAATGCCTGCGATCAGCAAGCCTAAGCGTTCGGGTTTGACTGCGATGCCGGCATTGCCAACCGCGCACAGAATGCGGCCCCAGTTGGGGTCACCGCCCGCAATCGCCGTTTTGACCAACGGCGAAATCGCGATGCGACGTGCAACGAGGCGAGCATCCGCGACACTCTTGGCGCCTTCGATCGCAAAGCGCACCACGTGATGTACGCCTTCGCCGTCGGACATTAACTGCGTCGCTAAATCCGCAAGCAACGCCGTGAGTGCCGTGGCAAATGCGCGGCCCGCCGGGCTGCTAGCACTGCGCACCGTGGCGCGGCTGCGCCCCGATGCAGTGACCGTGAGCGTATCGTTGGTTGACGTGTCACCGTCAACGGCTATCGCATTAAACGTTGCATCGCAGGCTGCTTTGGTTAACGCTTGCAGTAACGCTGGCGCGATCTGAACGTCGGTAGCCACAAACGTCAAGGTCGTTGCCATGTTCGGCATGATCATGCCGGCACCTTTGGTGCAGCCCATGAGCGTGACGGTTGCGCCATCGATCTTGACGCTGCGCACCGCGGTCTTCGCGCGTTTGTCGGTGGTCAGAATCGCTTCCGCGAATTCAGCAAAGCCATCGCGGCGCAACTGTGCCGCTGCACTCAAAATGCCGTTTGCTACTTGTGGCATCGGCAACGCTTGGCCGATCACGCCGGTGGAGCACACCAGCACCTGGGACGGTTCACATCCGACGAGGTATGCGCATTGCTCAGCCATGGTGCGAGCGTTGCGGTCACCATTCGGCCCGGTACAAGCATTGGCATTGCCGCTGTTGATGACAATGGCATGCGCGCCGCCATGGCTTTTGGCCAAATGTCGCTGCGATAATCGCACCGGTGCGGCTTTGACTCGGTTTTGGGTGAATACCGCAGCCGTCGATGCAGGCGCGTCGCACACCAGCATGGCAACATCGCGCCCACCCTTTTTCTTGATGCCGGCGGCAACGCCAGCAAAGCGAAAACCAGCGACGCCGCGTTGCAGTGGGTCCCGCTTCGAGCCTTCGCTCGTGCGCTCCATTTTCGGGCCCCGCTTCGAGCCTTTTGATGCCAATGAGGCCACCGCGTCGGCGCTCACGGCGCGTCGGCCGTTTCAGCTTCGGCTTCGTCTTTGCCGTGGCATTTTTTGTATTTCTTGCCGGAACCACATGGACATGGATCGTTGCGACCTACTTTTGGCTTGTCGCGACGGACTTGTTCCACTTTGGCATCATTGTTGAGCTGCGCTGCGCGTGCTGGCGCGCGTCGTGCCGCAGCTTGTGCCGCAATGGCTTCATCAAGTGAGCCATCACCCTCCGCAGCCAATTCATCTGCGTCCGATTTGTTCGCTGCGCCGGCTTCCACCAAGCGCCGCTGCCGTTCAACTTCGGCTGGCACCTCGGTTTCTTTTTGCAGTTGCACGCGGAACAACTTGGTTACCGTATTGGCCGAGATACGCGTCATCATTTCGGTAAACAGATCAAAGCCGGCTTTTTTGTATTCCTTCTTCGGATCTTTTTGACCGTAGCCTTGTAGCCCGATGCCTTCGCGCAAGCCGTCCATCGTGCGCAGGTGTTCGATCCACTGTGCATCGATTTCTTCGAGTGCAAAATGCCGCCCGAAGTACATAAAGAACAGCCGGCCTAAGCCTTTTTCACGTTCCGCAAGTTTGACTTCAAGCTGCTTCCACGCTTGGCCAGCAACTTCTTCGCTGGTGCCAGGATTAATCTCAAATGGAAACCCGAATTGTTCTTCCAGCGCGTCTTCAAGGCCGTCCCAATCGACGTCGTCGTCGCCTTTGCGTGCGGCATGGGCGCCTTGGATAATGTCGCTGATGCGCAACTCGCAAAGGTCGAACATGCGCTCGCGCTGTTGAATTTGCGACGCCGCAATCACTTTGCCGACATAGGCAGGCAAGCCAGCACGATCGTCAGCGTAACGCTTTTCAACGTCTACCAACGTGCCGTATTGGCGCCACAGTTCAGCGCGCGCGATGCGCCACGCCGGGCGGTCATCACTGACTGGTTTGCCCAGTTCCCGATCGGCGTCGCGGGTTTTCACGCGTGCGTCGATATTGTCGAGCATCTCGGTCACCGACTTGATCAAGTCGGGCGCCAAGCCTTCCACTGTCCAATCACCGCTCGACTTGGGCGGCTCGGGTTCAATCCCCGCTTTGCGTTCGTCTTCGGTTGGCTCTGGGTGATAACGACCTTCAAGAATTTGCCGACGCAAGCCATAGATGGTCTTGCGTTGTTGATCCATCACGTCGTCGTATTCGAGCACGTTTTTGCGTTGGTCAAAGTTGCGGCCTTCGACCTTCTTTTGCGCCCCTTCGATCGAGCGCGTCACCATCGGCGATTCGATCGGTACGTCTTCTTCGAGCCCCAAGCGTTCCATCAAACCGCTCATGCGATCGAGGCCAAAGATGCGCAGCAAGTCATCTTGCAGCGATAAGTAGAAACGTGAAGCGCCAGGATCGCCTTGGCGACCGGCACGACCGCGCAGCTGATTGTCGATCCGGCGCGACTCATGGCGCTCGGTGCCAATGATCTTGAGACCACCAGCGGCCAGCACTTCTTCTTTTTCGGCAGCGCATTGCGCTTTGAACTTCGGCAACAGTTCTTCAAACAGCTTTTCTTCGTCGATTTCCGGTTCCGACGAGCCACGATATGGATCGCTGCCTTCGGTTGGTTCGGTTGGTGCGACATTGGCGGCCGCTTCGATTAGCTTGGCCTTTTCTTCGGCCACCGCATCGCGGGCCATGGCTTCTGCGTTACCGCCTAACAAAATGTCGGTACCGCGACCTGCCATGTTGGTTGCGATGGTAATGGCACCCTTGCGACCGGCTTGCGCCACAATCGATGCTTCGCGTTGGTGCTGCTTGGCATTGAGCACGTTGTACGGCAGGTTCTTGCCTTTGAGCAAGTTGGCCACAACTTCGGATTTCTCGACGGAAATCGTGCCGACCAGCACGGGCTGGCCGCGCTTGACGCACTCTTCGATGTCATCCACCACCGCACGGAATTTGCCAGCTTCGTTTTTGTAAACTAAGTCCGGCGAGTCTTTCCGCGCGATCGGTTTGTTGGTTGGGATAACCGTTACTTCGAGTTTGTAAATTTGATGAAACTCAGCGGCTTCGGTATCGGCGGTCCCCGTCATCCCAGACAACTTCTTGTACATCCGGAAGTAGTTTTGGAACGTAACCGTCGCCATCGTCTGATTTTCTTCTTCGACGGTGGTGCCTTCTTTGGCTTCGATCGCTTGGTGCAAGCCATCGCTCCAACGCCGACCTGGCATCTTGCGACCGGTGTGTTCGTCAATGATGACGACTTTGCCTTCTTCGACCAAGTAGTTGACGTTGCGCTTGTACAGCGTATGCGCTTTGAGCGCTTGGCTGACGTGGTGCACCAATTGAATGTTGCTCGCCGCGTACAGGTTGTCGACTTCGAGCAGTTGCTCCATCTTTTCGACGCCGTCGTCGGTCAACATGGCCGAATGGCCCTTTTCGTCGACGGTGTAATCAACTTCGCGCTTGAGGCGCGGAATCATCTTGTCGATCTTGCCGTACAGGTCTGCCGATTCTTCACCGGCACCCGAGATGATCAGCGGCGTCCGCGCTTCGTCGATCAGAATCGAGTCAACTTCGTCGACTACCGCATAGTTGAGCCCGCGTTGCACCATGCGGTCGGGCGAACTCTTCATGTTGTCGCGTAGATAGTCGAAACCAAACTCGTTGTTTTGGCCGTACGTAATATCGCACTGGTATTGTTGCTGCCGCTCGAAATCGTCGAGGCCGTGAACGACAACCCCCGTCGACAAGCCAAGATAGCCATGCAAGCGCCCCATCCACTCAGCGTCACGACGAGCCAAGTAATCGTTGACGGTAACAACGTGCACGCCTTTGCCTGACAACGCATTAAGATACGTCGGCAGCGTGGCAACCAACGTCTTGCCTTCACCGGTCCGCATTTCGGCGATCCGGCCGCGATGCAACACGATGCCACCGATCATCTGCACGTCGTA
>JAKQOD010000693.1 GCA_029565465.1 Deltaproteobacteria bacterium | reverse complement strand
AGCTTTGTGATGATGCGACAACAAGTTGTCGAGCCCACCGACGGCGAGCTCCACCGACAACACCGTGAAGATGGCCCAGGCTGGTGCGGTGGTTTCGACCAGCACCGCGAACAGCAACACCGGCATCGAAATTGCGCCAATCAAGCGCACACCATCGGCGCGGCTGAAGTCGCCACGCCCACGCAATTGTTTCCAGCCCATCACCAAGTAGTCGATGCCGCTGATCCAGGTGATCGCGACAACACCAATCATGATGGCGTTCATCGAGTATTCGTCTTTTTTCCAATGCACCAGCTGCAAGGCAACAAAGGTTGCGCTCATCCAGACTGCGCCGCGCCAGAACTTACGTTTGATGATGAACAACGCTGCCATTGCCAACAATGGCGTCGCGATGCCAACGATCAACAGCCACGTCATCGTCGAGTAGCTCAACAGCGGGAACAGCATCATGATCCCGATGCCTTGCATCTGAGTCCAGGTTTTGGCTTTGCCGAGATAGCTGGTTTTGAGGCTCATGCCGCGTTGCTCGTACGCCGAGCGCAGCGCGGTCACGAAGAATTCGCGCACGAACATGGCTGCGCAGGCCCATGCCGGCACGATCGCGGTATCGGCAAACGGCGTATACGCAAACGCAATAAACACTTTGTCGGCAATTGGATCGAGCAGGCCGCCCAAGACGGTCGGGCCGTATTTGCGAGCTAGCCAACCGTCGACAAAGTCAGTACAGCCGATGATGGTGCCGACGATGATGGCAACCATCAAGTAGAACTTCATGTCGTTGCCAGGCACAAACGCCTGGTAGATCCACCACGTCAACAACGGCATAGGCAGCAGCCGCCCAACCGTTACTTGGTTGGCGCTGATGAATGGCTTGCTTTTGACTGGAGTCGACAACCGGCGCACCCTAACGCGAAAGGCCGGCATTGGGAAGTCAGCCATCGCACAACGGGTGCGGCCGCCGAAACGACAACAGGCGCGGTCGCCCGCGCCTGTTGCTTGGTAACACTGGAGAGGTGGTTACTTGACGGTTGCGCAGGCAACCGAGGTCACCGTGCCGGTTGGTGGCACCGTGCCGCCGCGCTCAAACACAATGATCTTGCCAGTCGCTGGTGCTGGACACTTGGCGGCATCGGTCTCGATGTGCCAGCAAGGCGTATTGGACTTGCTTGCGTTGCAAGCTGGCATCAGTTTTTCCGACTCGTTGGCTTCACCGAAGTTGGTGATGTCCGAGACGGTGCAATCGATCGGTTCCGCCAGTTTCGCGTCGAAGCATGGGGTACCGATGACGGCTTTGAGTTGCAAACCGATTTGGAACAGCGCGTCCGACAAGTCTTCTTTGCAAATCGTGGTTTGCGAGTTGTTGCGGAAGCTGGCCAAGAAGGCGTTCAAACGCACGCCAGCGTCAGCCCGTTGCGTCATGCCACCCGGCGCATTGTACGTACACGCTGGATCCATCTTTGGAATCGCTGGCGTCATCGACGTGTCGCGACCCACCGAGAATGGTTCCGACGGTGCCGTGATGCCTGCGACGATGATGTTCTTGTCTGCGCGGGCGCCTTTTTTGGCTTTAACCGCAGCGACAAGGTCAGCAATTTTGGTTTCATACATCGAGGTTTCGCGTGGCTTGCAGCCGGTGCGAGGACCTGGATTGCGCATGTTGTCGGTGCCGTCGCAAATCACGCCGTGCTCGCTGCAGCGAAATGATTGCAAAGGCCCAAGGGCTGGGTCGTTACCGAGCAATGCGCCACCTTGCTTCATCGAGCAATCGTCTTCGTCGGCGATGACGACGATGGCGAGGAATGCGCTATCACGCAAGAAGCCGGCATTGGCAGGTGAGTTCAGCCCCGCAACTGCCGAAGCGAGGTGCTGCTCAAAGCCGCAACCCGACGTGCCGACAGTGGCCATCTTGGTGAATGCAGACGTCAGCGTTTCGCTGCCGTAGTTGGTGATGCGTTGGCCAGGGTTCGCTGGGTCGGCCACGTCGCTGAGGTAGTTCACGCCACCCGTAAAGGTTACGCCACCGGTTTTCATCACACCGTTGTCGCCGTTGCCAGCACAACCGCCAGCCGAACCGCCGTTAGCGGTACCCATGTCCGACGACACGACGCCGATATGGACGTTTGGCAAGCCGCCGTCGATGGACCGCAACACGTCGACGAATTTGCTGAAGTTTGCAGTCAACGAAGCCTGCTCTTCTTTCATCGAACCGGAGTTGTCGATGACGAACAAGATGTCGACATCGCGGTTAAGGCTAACCGGAATCTTTTTGCCTTCCACTTTGTCTTGCGCAGGTAGAACCTCGGAGACTTCGCGGTCAGGACAACCAGTAAGCGTGGTGAGCCCACCGATAGAAGCGGCAAAGGCAAGACAGGTAGAAGCGAACAGTTTTGAATTCATTTGGCGCATGGCACCTCCAGTGCTGCGGTACTCTAAAGCAAACTACTAGCCAAGTTGAACAGCTAGCGTTAACGGACGGTTAGCTTAATCGAAAAAAGATCGCTATGGCAATATAGTTGTCCACCTGCCAACAAGGTTGGCAGGGGTTGGCAGGGTTGGCAGGGACTCCGGGATTGCACTACTTCGCGATTTTGCAGGACACGGTGGTGATGGTTCCTGGTGGTGCCGCCACACTACGCTCAACCACGATTCTCGAGCCGGTGGCGGGCGCTGGACATTTGGTGGCGTCGGTTTCAACCCGCCAACACGGTTGCACCGACTTGGTTGCGTCACAGGCTGGCATTGCTGTGGTGGTTGCATTGGCGCCGGTTGGATCGGTAACATCCGCAACGTCACACTCTAATGGTTCCAGTAGGTTAGCATCGAAACAACCGGAGCCCATGGTGGTTTTTAGTTGCCGACCGATGTTCGTCATTGACGTGGCAAAGTCTTGGCATATCGAGTTTTGCGAGTGATGTTTGAAGCTCGACAGCAAAGCGTTGATGCGGACGGCAGGTGCCGCGTTCTGCATTGCCCCTTGTGCATTGTAGGTGCACGCCGGCTCCAATGAAGGAATCGCTGGTGTCATGGTCGTGTCTTGGCCGATCGCGAATGGCTCCGAAGGCGCGGCAATACTGGCAACGATAATCTGTTTATCGCCGCGTGTGCCTTTCTTGTTTTTGATTGCAGTTACCAGATCGGAGATCTTCGTTTCGTACGCAGAATTGTCGCGTGGTTTGCAGCCTTTGCGTGCACCAACCTTGTGCATGTCGTCGACGCCATCGCAGATGACGCCAAATTCCGTGCAGCGAAACGACGTGAGCGGACCTAGCGCAGGGTCGGTGCCCAACAGCGAACCTCCGAGTTTCATGGAGCAGTCGTCTTCGTCACTCAGGTAGACGATCAATAGGTACGCCGAATCGCGCAAGAACCCCGCATTGGCCGGCGAGGATAACGCAGCGACCGACGCCGCTAATGGTTGCTCAAAGCCACAGCCGGCGACTCCCACGTTGGCGGTTTTGCCAAAAGCCGAATGCAGCGTTTCGATGCCATAGTTGATAATCCGCGCTCCCGTCGCTGGATCGGCAACGTCGCTGATGTAGTTCACACCACCGGTGAAGGCGAGGCCGCCAGTCTTGAGCCCGCCGTTGTCACCGCTGGCAACGCAGCCGCCAACGCTGCCGCCATTTCTGGTACCCATATCGGTCGTTGCGACCCCAATGTGCAAGTTGGGTAAGCCGCCTTCCACGCTTTTGATAACGCTGATGAACTGTTGGAAGTTGGCGATAAGCGAGGTTTGCGCTGCTTGCATCGAATCTGAATTGTCGACCACGAACAGGATGTCGAGGTCGCGATTCATCGCAGCTGGCAACGTCTTGATTTCAATGTCGGCTGGTAGCCGCGCGTCCAAGCCAGCCCCGCCGCCACCTCCGCCTCCGCACGCCGCCAGGGCAATCGCCGTCAACCCAAAAAACACCCTGCCTACGTTCATCAACTGCATTGCCACCGCACACTACGATGCCAACAACTCAGCAAGCAATAGCTGCCGCGATGTGAGGAAACTGCCTTCTCGTCGTGCTTCGTAGGCTGGCAAGCGCAGTCTTTGCGCATCGTACGGGCTTGAACTTGTTTGCAGCGCACGTGCTACCATTTTTTTGTGGAGTCTCCCGCCGCTATCACGATCGCAGAGCGCTTGCTGGGTACCAGCGCAGCGATGGTGGAGTTGCGCGCAACGATTGAGCGGGTGGCGCCGCATCGCACAACCGTGCTCATTAGCGGCGAGAGTGGCACCGGCAAAGAACTTGTTGCACGCGCAATTCACGATGCTTCGCCGCGCCATGCGATGCGATTCGTTGCCATCAACTGTGCCGCGATTGCGCCTACGCTGTTGGAGTCGGAACTGTTTGGCCATATTCGCGGGGCGTTCACCGATGCGCAACGCGATCGTGCTGGGCTGTTTGAAGAAGCGGACGGTGGCACGATATTCCTCGACGAGATCGGGGAAATTCCAACTGCGTTGCAAGCCAAGTTGTTGCGAGTGCTGCAAGAGTCCGAAGTGCGGCGCGTTGGTGCAACGGTTTCGACCCGCATTGATGTCCGGGTTGTTGCTGCGACGCTGCGCGACTTGACGGCTGATGTTGCTTCAGGACGGTTTCGCGAAGATCTCTTTTATCGCCTCAACGTTGTGCCGATTGAAGTGCCCGCGCTGCGTGAGCGTTCGAGTGATATCCCGTTGCTCGCGAAACACTTTGCGATTCGCCAAAGCGCGAAGCATCAACGTGCGATAGCGTGGGAACCGCAGGCCTTAGAATTGCTGCAGGCGCTGAGTTGGCCCGGTAATGTCCGCGAGTTGGAAAATTTAGTTGAGCGGGCAACCGTGCTGGTTGAAGGCGGCCACATCTCGGCAGACTTCGTGCGCACATTGATCGGCACCAAAAACCTTCCGGTTGTTGGGCGCACTATTGATGAAGACCAGTTTTCAATCAAGAAGGCCACTCGTGTGCTGGAAGAAGGCCTCATTCGAAAAGCGCTTTCAGCGACGGCCGGAAACCGCACTAACGCCGCAAAATTGCTTGAGATCAGCCATCGTGCGCTGCTCTACAAGATCAAAGAATATGGCATTGCACGCAGTGATAATTTGGACAAGTAGTTGAATTAGAAGCATTATTAGCTCGATTTGGAGGAGAATTTGCGGTTTGCCGCAAACGCATCCTACAATGTAGGTCCAAGTAGTTCTTTCGTTTACCCGCCCAGAGGTCTCATGGCAAAGCAGTGCATCGGGCTAGATATTGGCTCCAACAGCGTTAAGGCAGTGCAACTCCGCAAAAAAGGCAGCGGGTGGGCACTTCAGGCCTTTGGTATGCAGCCGCTGCTACCCCAGACCATCGTCGACGGAACGATCATGGATCAAGGCGCCGTTGTTGACGCCATCAAACAGCTGTGGAGCCGGTTGAAGCTCAAGCAAAAAGAAGTGGCGATCGCAATCGCGGGCCACTCCGTCATTATCAAAAAAATCGCAGTGCCGGCGATGAAGCCTGACGAGTTGGCGCAGAACATCAAAAGTGAAGCGGAACATCACATTCCGTTCGGTAAAGAAGATGTCGAAATTGACTACCACGTCACCAACGCACAGAACTCGGCTGGCCAAACCGAGCTGTTGTTGGTAGCGGCCAAAAAAGAAACCGTCGCTGACTACGTGCAAGTTGTCAAAGACGCGGGCCTCACGCCAACGGTTGTCGACGTAGCTGCGTTTGCCGGCCAAAACGGCTTTGAATTGAACTACGGCAACGATGGCCGCGAAACCGTCGTCATCATCAATGTTGGTGCCGCGATTTCCAACATCAACGTTGTGCGCGACGGGGTAAGTTTGTTTACCCGCGATGTCACGATCGGCGGCAACGCGTTTACGGAAGAGATTCAAAAACAAATGGGCATTTCGGCCGAAGAAGCCGAGGCCTACAAAGTTGGTGGCTCGCCAGGTGAAAACGGCGTGGTGCCGCAAGAAGCGTTGCGCGTGATGGAAGGCGTGTCGGAAGTTATGGCCGGCGAATTCCAACGCTCGCTCGACTTCTTTTTGGCAACAACCGCAGATGCCAACGTGACTCGGATTTGTTTGGCTGGTGGCTCCGCCAAAGTTTCGTCGCTGCATCGCGCGATCGAGCGACGATCGCGGCTGCCGCTCGAAGTAGTTGATTCATGGCGCAAAGTCGAAATCGATAGTTCGCTCGACCGTGCCTACCTAACCGCTCATTCGTCGGAGGCGCTGGTTGGCGTTGGTCTGGCAATGCGCGCGCCGTCGGATAAGTGAGGACCAGCGATGATTAAAGTAAACCTCCTACCTCAGCGTAAACCGAAGCGCGTCACGCCACCCGGCGAGAAGCACATTGCCATTGGGATGGGCGCGTTGGCGCTTGCGGCCGGTGGTGTGTACATGGCGGTGCATCGGCCCAAAGCCAGCCAATACAACGACGTGATGGCGGCCAACGAGTTGCTGCAAGAAGAAATTGCGGGCAAACAAAACAAACTCAAGGGCTACGAAGAACTCAAGACCGTGGTTGAAGCAGCTCAGAAACGCAGCGATGCGATTACGTTGCTCAACAAAGCCCAGATCGTACCCGCGCACGTGTTGCACGAGCTCGGCGAGATTTTGACGCCAAATCGCACGCCGACGATGAGCGAAGAAATGTCGAAGCGCGTCGGCAGCGGGCCGCAAAGTGATCCGAATCGGCGGTTCCAAACCGATTGGGATCCGCATCATATTTGGATCAACGAGTTTGTGGAAAAGGGTGGCGAGTTCACCTTGCAAGGTGGCGCCCAGTCCGACGGTGACATCACGCAATTGTCGAAACGACTGCAGGCGTCGGTCTATTTTCAAAACGTAACGCCGTCGGGCGCGGAACGCATCACCGAAGCGAACTCGACGGTCACCTATTACAAGTTCTCGATCACTGGAAAGCTGGTGTACTAATGGCGTCCGCAGGATTTGTTGCCGACTTTGCCAAAAAGCCGCCGCAGTACAAGGCCATCGTGTTCGGTGGCATCGCACTGGTGTTGGGCTTTATGTACTTCAAGTTTGGCTATTCGCCATTGAAGCAAAAGCTAGTTCAAGCGCGCCAAGACAACGAGGAGATGTTGAATCGGACGCAGCGCATGGACGACGACATGAAGAAGTTCAAAGAGCTGCGCACTCGGATGGAGCAGCTCCAAAAGATCATCGACGAAAATCAAAAAGCACTGCCGTCCGAATCAGAACTGCCAGCATTCTTCGAAACATTGAACCGTAAGGTGACGGAAGCGGGCGTCGAAGTTCGTAAGTGGAATCGCAAAAAAGAAGAAACCCTTGGCCAGTTTATTAAGGTGCCGGTTGACGTCGAAATTACGGGAACGTTTTTTCAAATCAAGCGCTTTATGGCATCGCTGGTCCAACGCGACGTGCAACTCGGCGGTGGCAGCACCGGTGGGCCCGAGTCGCGAGAACGGGTAGTTTCGATCGAAGATCTTTCGTTGATTAACCCAACTGTAAAAAATCGCGAGATCGTGATGGTGGCGAAATTCGTCGCATCGACCTATCGTCAAGAAGACAAAACGGCGGCAGGCGCGAAGCCTGGCGCTGCCGCTGCGTCAGGAGGTGCCGGTGCGGCCCCAAGAGCAAAACCTGCCGCAGGTGCTGCTACGGGCACAGGCTCTGGTTCGGCCCCGGCAAACTCAGGCACGGTCACGTCGCAGCCAGCCCAGGTCAAAGCAAACGTCAACGATTCGATTGATAAAGGCGATGCACGCAATCGTGCAGGCACTGGACCGGAAACCGCAACGCCGGCTGCACCAACCGCTCCGACTCCAACTCCAGCTCCAACTCCAGCTCCAACTCCGGCCCCAGCGCCAGCGAGCGCTGCTGGCAAGGGAGGTAACTAATGTTGAAAATTTCGTTGGTATCAATCTTGGCACTGGTTGCTGCAGGCTGTGGTGGCGGCGATGATGAAGAAGGTCCTCCGCCAAAAGCTCGCAACGATGGTGCAGGCTCAGCGCCCAATAAACCGGTGGCTGGTGCGACGGGCGTTTTGAAAACGTATACCCATGTTGAAGATGTGGTAACGCCAGAAGAGCGCGAGACCATTCGCCATGCATTCAAAGAGCGCGACTTTGTCGTCGATCCAACCGGCGACAATCGTGACCCGTTTCAATCGTTTGTCGTGATGCAAGAAGGCATGCAGGCCGACACCTCACCGGTTGACCCAGCGACCGAGCTGTGTGCGAAAAAACAGTTGGTTGCTACCAACTATGCGATTCGCGATTTGAAGCTTGCCGGGATTGTTGCGCGTGGCACCAAACGTTATGCGTTGATGCAAGACACGGCGAACTACGGCCACATTGTGGCGCGTGGTGATTGTGTCGGGCGTGAAAAAGCGCGCGTCAAAGATATCGGCGCGGGTTACATCACATTCGAAATTACGCCGGAAATTGCGGTCAGCCAGGGCGGGATACCGCGACCAGCCGAAGAACGCTCGGTGCAACTCTATCCAGGTGAACTGACCGTGGCAACGCCAGATACTGATGGCGCAAAAAGACCGGCGTCAGATGCGATCATGCCGGAACAGCCGGTGCCTGGCCAAGCAGTGACTCGGCCGATTAATCAGTAGCTCACTTCTATAACTGCACTGCACTTTGTGCAGATTTCTCAGCAAAAATTTGTGAACTGCCGCGAATTCGGGCGACAATTTTTTTGATGAGACCCTCGCTTGGTGCGTGCAAGCGAACTGTCCTATCCCGGGATTTCCCGAGGAGACAATATGGTTGATGCAATCCGAAAAAACTGGTTACTAGGTGCCCTGTCGATGGGCTCGATTGCCATTGTTGCTCCTTCGGCGCAAGCCGATAGTCGCAATGAGGTGCAAGCGGTTATGTACTCCGAAGCCAACGGCGTGACGACGATCCGCATCCGCGGATCGGAAGCTGCGTTGTTTACGGCGTATAAACTGGAACGACCATCGCGTGTGGTGATTGATCTTGCCCAGTCACGGCTGGCCGAAGCCGTGCGTGGTTCCCACGAAACCGGTGCTTCGTTCGCAGCGTCGACGTGGGCGGTGAGTTCGATCAATGCCCAGCAAATCGATGATGGTGGTGCGTTGGTGCGCTTGACCATCAACTTGGCGCGCCCCGGCCGCTATGATGTCAAAATGGAAGGCAACGATTTGTTGTTGACCGTTACGGCACGCGATGCTGCGCCAAAGGTTGTTGGTGCGGCCGACGTTGCGGCTGCCCGCGCCGAGACTGACGCTGCGAAGCGGCAAGGTGCCCAAGCTCAAGCGGACGCAGCTCAAGCCCAAGCGCAAGCCGATGCCGCCAAGCGGGCAGGTGCCCAAGCCCAAGCGCAAGCCGATGCTGCCAAACGGGCGGGTGCCCAAGCACAAGCGGAGGCCGATGCCGCCAAGCGCGTAGGCGCGCAAGCGTTGGCTGATGCTGAACGTGCACGAGGCGAAGCCGAACGGTTGCGCACGCAAGCGGCCGCGTTGGCCAAGCGCGCCGAACAAGCCGAACGCGCCGTTGCCGATGCCAAGCGTAACAGCGCTGGCAATGGGATCGCTGCCAAAGAAGCCTTAGCGATGGCGCAAGCCGACGCTGAAAAAGCACGCCAAGCCGCAAGCCAAGCCGCGCGCGATTCCGAAAATGCACGCACTGCAGCGAGCCAAGCTGCACGTGACGCGGCCGCTGCCAAACAACGTGAAGCTGCAGCGGTTGCCGCTGCGCAACGTGAAGTCCAAAACGCTCAAGCCGACGCATCGGCAGCGCGTGCGGTTGCGCAACAAGCGCAAGCGGAACTTTCGCGCGTCAAGAGCGACGCTGCGAAGCAACAAGCGCAAGCCGAACGGTTGCTTGCTGAAGCCAACGCCAAAGCAACGCAGGTCGAAGCCCAAACTGCAGAAGCGAAGCGTATCGCAAGCGAAGCGAAAGCCGCACTTGATGCTGCCAGCGCGCGTGAAAAAGCCGCCGCAGCAGCAGCTGAGCAGGCCCAACAAGCGCAACGCGCAGCTGCACAAGCTGAGCGCGCTGCGAAATCGACGACAGATCGCAATGCCGCAACCGAACGAGAGCGCCTGGCACAAGAAGCCAGCACGGCGCAACAACGGTTGGCGCAAGCCCGCACTGAAATGCTCGCGGCAAAACGCGAACGCGAAGACGCCGAACGCGAGGCGGCTAAAGCCAAAGCCGAAGTGCAAAAAGCCAAAGAGCAGTTGGCTGCCGCGAATGCTGCAACCAGCGCTGCCGAGCGGCGCCGCGTAGCCGCACTCAATGAAACCAACGTGGCGACGTCGCAGACTGAACAAGCGGAACGTCGCCGCCAAGCCGCTTTGGCCGAAGCTGCCAAAGCAAGTGAACAAACGGCGCAAGCCGAAGCTGCTGCGCAACGCGCCACGGCAACGCGGTCCAGCGCTGAGCGCGCAGCTCGTGATGCACGCGAACAACGCGCCGAAGCTGAAGCCGCAGCACAACGTGCCACGGTTGCGCGGGCCACTGCCGAACGTGCCGCGCGCGAAGCGAATGCGCAACAAACGCAAGCCGAAGCCGCTGCCCATCGCGCCGAATCACAACGCAAAATCGCCGAAGAAGCGACTGCGAAGGCCGAACGCGCACGGCTCGAAAATGAACGCGGCGTCGCCGAATTGGTCGCGCGCAAAGCAGCAATGACTCGTGCGGATGACGAAGCGCGCCGACAACAAGCGGATGCCCGCAAAGCGGAAGCGGACGTTGCAGCTGCGGTTGCACGCAAAGCTTCGCAAAGCGAATTAGCAACAATCAAAGCTGAAGCCGAAGCAGTGCGCAAAGAAGCTGCGGCGGCTCAAGCCGAGCTGGCATCACGCAAAGTAGCTCTAGCTGCGCAACAAGATGAAGTGGCGCGGCTTACGAAGGTTGCGGCGACTGCCCATGATGCCGCTGAGCGAGAAGAACAACGCCGTTCTTCGTTGGCCAGCGACCGGATCGCGATGGAACGCGAAACTGCGCGGCTGCAACGCGAAGCAGCAGCAGCCAAACAAGCGTTGGCCGCAGCCCCAACCGCGGCCGTTGCGACTGCGGTTGTCAGCAAGCCAGCCGTGGCACCCGTGGCCAAAGCTGCGCCTGCGGTGGCGTCGGTAACGGACGTGCGTTTCGATGGTGACGAGTCGAACGGTCGCATTGCCATCACCGTTCGCGGTGACGTGAAAATCAAGCTTGGCGAAGCGAGCGCTCGGCGCGCTGAGCTGTTGATCGACGACTCCCAATTAGCGGCCACATTGGAGCGCAAGCTTGATGTGTCACGCTTCGACGGCCCAGTTCGCTCGGTTGCGTCGTATCGCGATCGCTCGGTACCTAACCGAGTGCGCGTCGTGGTTGAGCTTGCCGCTGCTGCAACACCAAACCTTGAGCGCCACGGCGACGTGGTGCGCTGGAACTTCGTTAGCACCGACGTTGCGCAACGCAATACAGCGCCCGCCAACACAACGCGCAACATTCCACCGCCAGTCATGGGCGGCTTTGGGGTTGCGATGCCGGCCGCCCAATCGTCGGCTGGCACGGTGGCCACACGGCGGCGCGTTTTCCGCGGCCCGCCGGTTACGTTGGACTTCAAAGAAGCACCGATCCACGACTTGTTGCGCTTGTTGTCAGAACTCAACCGCGTGAACATCGTGGTGCCTGACGACATCAATGACAAAGTCACGGTACGCATGAATCGCGTGCCTTGGGATCAAGCGCTTGAAGTAATCTTGTCGTCAAAGGGCTTGTGGTATCGCCGCGAAGCCAATTTGTATCGCATTGCAAAACGCGCGGACCTCGACGCTGAAGACGAAAAAGAAATGGCGCGTCGCAAGGCTGCCATCGAAGCTGAGTCGCCTGAACCCGAAGTTTTGACGCTCAACTATGCATCAGCTTCCGATCTCAAGACCAAGCTGGAACCGCTGTTGTCGCCGAAGGGCAAAATCGAAGTTGATGAACGCACCAATGCGTTGATCGTCAACGACTTGCGCAGCAATCGCCAACGCTTGAGCTCTTTGGCATTGCAACTCGACACCCAAACCCCGCAAATCTCAATCGAAGCGCGCGTGGTCGAAGCCCGCTCGGACTTCAAACGTGAATTCGGTGTGCAGTGGGGTGGTGGTGCACGCGCAGGGGTCAGTGGTGGCAATGCAACCGGCTTGTTGTTCCCGTCGTCGATTGGTGTGGCCGGTGGTGCGACCGACGCTGCTACCACTAGTACTGGTGTCGCTTCGCCATCGGATTTTGCGGTCAACTTGCCAGCGAAGGTTGGGACCGGGGCCGGTGGTGCGTTAGGCCTATCGCTTGGTTCGATTGGTGGCAACTTCAATCTCAACTTGCGCCTCTCGGCGTTGGAAGACAGCGGTACGGTGCGCATCATCTCGGCGCCAAAAATCACCGTGCTCAACAATGAACAAGCCAACATCGCACAAGGCGTGAAGATTCCAATTCAAGTGACGGGCGCGGCAGGTACCCAGACCACCTTCGTCGACGCGAAGCTCGAACTCAAAGTGAAACCGTACGTATCGCAACGCGACTGTGCGATTGCGATGGATATCGAAGTATCGAAGAACGAAGCTGACTTCGTGAATACTGGTGCACGTGGTGACCCAACCATTCTCACCAAAGAAGTGAAGACCAAGATCCTCATCAACGACGGTGAAACCACGGTCCTCGGTGGTATCTACACGCGCAACACTGGTTTGGCGTACAACAAAGTGCCGTTCTTTGGCGACTTGCCGGTCATCGGCTGGTTCTTCAAGCACCGCACCGAAAACGACAACCGCAGCGAAGTGCTCATCTTCATCACGCCTAAGATCACCAACAAGGCGTTCTTGCGCTGCCAATAAGTGCGGGTCTTTTTAACCGGGTATCCTGCAGCGGGTAAAACCACGGCAGGGCGATTATTGGCCACCCAGCTTGGGTGGCCGTTTGTCGATCTAGACGAACAAATCGCGTTGCGGGCCGGGCAACCGGTGGCTGCACTAGTGCGTGCTGATCTGTCCGGGTTCCGGACGCTAGAAGCCGCATTGTTGCGCGAATGGGCGGCAGCGCCAGGGCCGATGGTGGTTGCGACCGGCGGCGGTGCCGTAACGTGGGGAGATAATCTAGCCACGATGCGTGGCGCTGGATGTTTGATTGCGTTGACGGTGGAACAACCAGAAGCACTGCGCCGCGCTGCAAACGATGCGCCACGGCCGTTGTTGGCCGACGCTGCAGCGGCCGACGCTTTGTGGCGCGAGCGGGCTGCGGTTTACCGGCAAGCGCACGGCATGGTCGCCACCACCGACCGCCGCCTCGATGACGTGGTGACGGACTTGCAACATGTTGTGCGCGTGTGGGCTGGGTTGCCGGTTGATTTGCGTAGTGCGACCACGGTGCTTGGGCTAGCCGAACGCAGCTATCCGATCGTGGTGACGCCGACCGTGCCTTGGGCAGCGCTGCCGACGGTGCTGCCCGGCTGTTCGAAATTGGCGCTGGTGTACGATGCGAATTTGGCTGAGCGAGTGCCCCAGCTTGCAGCGGACTTGGCTGCTGCTTGGCCCACCGCACCAGCGCATATCGTTGTCGCGGTCCCTGCTGGTGAAGCGGGCAAGTCGATTGCTCAGTACGACCGGCTCTGCAACGAGCTGTTGCAGGCAGGCTGCGATCGGCATAGT
Organism: Deltaproteobacteria bacterium; assembly: GCA_029565465.1. Classification (GTDB taxonomy): domain Bacteria; phylum Myxococcota_A; class Polyangia; order Haliangiales; family Haliangiaceae; genus JABFXX01. Next base: position 5,139 of record JAKQOD010000693.1, on the reverse strand, counting down.
GCCATCGTTGCCATCGGCGGCGGTGTCGTCGGTGATTTGGCCGGTTTCGTGGCCGCAACGCTGTTGCGTGGCATCGCAATTGTGCACGTGCCGACGACGTTGGTCGCGATGACAGACTCGGCGATCGGCGGCAAAACGGCGATCGATACCGAGGCTGGTAAAAATTTGGTCGGCGCATTTTGGCAACCGCGCGCCGTGTTGGCCGGGCTCGATTTGCTTACAACGCTGCCGGCTCGCGAACGCAGCGCTGGCTTTGGCGAACTTTGGAAATATGGCCTGCTCGACGGCGCTGCGCTGTGGGCCCAGATCGCGTTGGTGGCATCGTGGGCTCAAACCGGCGGGCCGGTGCCGCCGGCACTGGTCGACGTCATCGCGCGTTGTGCTGCCTATAAAGCCGAGGTCGTCGCCGCCGACGAGCGCGAAACCACCGGCCGGCGTGCTTTGTTGAACCTTGGCCACACGGTTGGCCACGCCATCGAAGCCGCTGCTGCGTTCACGATGAGCCACGGCGAAGCCGTCGGTTTGGGCCTGCTGGCCGCATGCCGTGTGTCGGTTGCGCTGGCCAGCGCGCCGCCAGGCCTTGAAGCCGACGTTGCGGCAGCACTGGCGGCATCGGGCTTGCGGACCGATCTCGACGCCTGGCTACGGCCCGAGGTGTTGGCACGCCTACGTACCGATAAAAAACGCGTGGGTGCCGACATCACCTACATCACGGTTTCCGACCTTGGTGCCTGTGCGGCAACCCGCATTGGCGTAAACGAATTGTTAGGAATTTTGCGTTCTGACTCTGTCTCTTGATACGATTTTATTTCGGAGGACCTATGACTCGCCATTTCTACCTATTCACTTCTCTTAGTGCAGCAATGCTCGTCGGCAACGTGGCCGGATGTGCTGATGACAGTGGCGATGTTTCCGTCGCAATTCTGAATAACATGAAGCCCGCGGCTGATGACGGCTTGGTTACTGCATCGGAAACTGGGCCATTTAGCAGCCCTGGGCACTTGAATCTGGCTACCGCAGGGCAGTTCACCATGATTCCGCTGATGAAAAATTTCGCGTCGTCGAATCAGTCTGCGCAAACGATCAGTCGAACATTTTTTGGCGAATCGTTTTTGGTGTCGCTGTCGTCTCCAGATCCAGCGATTGACGCATTGATTAAGGTGCGCGATTTTAGCGAGCTCGACGGGTTTAGCATCGCGCCCGATGGATCATTGACGGTGGCATTTGTGACGGTGATCTCTCGCGACCTTCGAAATGCGATTGCCGCGAACTGGACCGCAAACAGCCCCACCGCTGTTATCGTTGCCAAGGTGCAAGCGGTTGGAAAGATGGGCGGGTCGACGATGTCCTCGAACGAGTTTTCGTTTCCAATTGAAATCGACTGTGTCGACCCAATTACCGATCCGCCAACGCCAGGTGTCTGCCCTAAGTGACGGATCGTCCACTTCCGCGGCCGGTCCCGTGGCGCACGCTGCGCGCTTGAGATACCCTCTATTGAAGGTGCACCTTGTTTACTGAAACGCTAAAAAAAATGGTCGACAACGTCGACGGAGGCATCGCCGCGGTCATCATGGGCCTCGACGGTATTCCGGTTGAGCAGTACGTCCGCGTCAACGATCGCATCGACGTCACCACGGTTGGAATGGAGTTCTCCTTCATACTAACCCAAATCCGCAAAGCGGCTGACAGCCTGCAGATTGGTGCTTTCGACGAGCTTTCGGTCAAAGCTGAGCGGCTCTTGATTGTGGTACGCATGTTGTCGCCGCAATACTTCGTTGCCGTCGCGATGGCACCCGAAGGCAACTTCGGCAAGTGTCGCTACTTGATGCGGCTCGGCGCACCTGCGCTGATTTCCGGCTTGTAGTCGCGCCCGTCGTCGAGGCAGCTACGTGCTGCGGACCGAGGATTTCATGAAAAAAAGCGCGCTCATTCGGTCCGTTGCTGGAGCGCCCGCAATTTGCGTGGTGCATGGGCCTAATTTGAATCTGCTTGGCGAGCGGGATCACGCGATTTATGGCCGAACCACCTTGGCCGAGATCGACCGCGAGTTGGCTCGCCGTGCTGCGTTTGCCGGTGCCACAGTGCGTAGCGCCCAAAGCAACATCGAAGGCGTGATCGTCGATCTCGTGCAGGCTGCCCGCCTGTGGGCTTCGGCGTTGATTATTAATCCAGGTGGTTACACCCATACGTCGCTTGCAATTCGCGACGCCATCGAAGCCAGTCGCTTGCCGGCCTTCGAAGTCCATCTATCTAATATCCACGCGCGCGAAGAGTTCCGGCATACCTCACTCATTGCGCCGCGGTGCGTCGGACAGATTTGTGGTTTTGGTGCACAAAGCTACTACCTTGCTCTGGACGCCGCCCTAGCTCATGTGAAAGATTCCCGATAGTTATGGCCAAAAATCCAGTTGCCACGAGCAAAAAAACGAAATCCAGTGCCTCCAGTGGTCTCGACATCGTGTCGACCGTTCGCGGCCTGGCCGAAGTGGTGAATGACCACGGCTTGTCAGAACTTATCGTCGACCTGCCAGAAGCAACCGTTACGCTTCGCCGCGGCGGCTTTGGCGCTCCTGTGATGACGACGGCGCAACCGATGATGGCATCAATGCCGATGATGCATCACGCACCTGCACCGGCTGCACATGCTGCCGCAGCCGCAGCGCCGGCAGCTCCACCATCGGCACCGGTCGACGACAAATCACACGTGGTTACATCGCCATTTGTTGGCACGTTCTACCGCAAGCCAAATCCAGACGCTTCGTTCTATGTGCAATTGGGCGACAAGATCACCAAGGGCCAGGTGCTTTGCATCGTCGAAGCGATGAAGCTGATGAACGAAATTGAATCCGATGCAGCAGGCACGTTGCTGGCGATCCTCGTCGAAGACGGTTCGCCAGTTGAGTACGGCCAACCCCTGTTCAAAATCGCTCCGTAAGGGGAATGCTTGTGATCAAAAAAGTACTCGTCGCCAATCGCGGGGAAATTGCGCTTCGCATTATCCGCGCGCTCAAAGAAGCTGGCATTCAATCGGTTGCCGTGTACTCCACGGCCGACGCCGATGCGTTGCACGTAAAATTCGCCGATCAAGCGGTGTGCATTGGGCCACCTCCATCGCGCCAAAGCTATCTCAATGTGCCGATGATCATCAGCGCAGCGGAAGTTACTGGCGCTGATGCGATTCATCCAGGCTACGGTTTTCTCTCCGAGAATGCCGATTTTGCCGAGGTCTGCATCAAGTGTGGCCTCAACTGGATTGGGCCTCCGCCCGACGCTATGCGGTTGATGGGCGACAAGATTCGCGCCCGCGCTGCGATGGCTGCTGCAGGCGTGCCGATGCTGCCAGGGTCGCCTGGGTTGCACACCGAAGCCGAAGTATTTGAACACGCTGACCGCATCGGCCTGCCAGTAATCCTCAAAGCGTCGGCAGGCGGTGGCGGCCGCGGCATGAAGATTGTCTACGAGCGCGACAAGTTGCTCGACGCATGGAACATGGGCCGCAACGAAGCAGCGGCAGCGTTTGGTAATCCCGAAATGTACATGGAGCGTTATGCGCAAAAGCCACGGCATATTGAGATCCAAGTGGTTGCTGACAAGCATGGCAACTACGCGCACCTCGGCGAACGCGAATGTTCCATTCAGCGGCGCCATCAAAAGGTGATCGAAGAAGCGCCATCGTGCGCTTTGTTGCCGGAGACCCGCAAAGCTTTGCAAGAAGCGGCCGTCCGCGCGATCTCATCGATTGGCTACACCAATGTCGGCACACTCGAGTTTTTGCTTGATGCCGAGAACCGCTTCTACTTCATGGAAATGAACACGCGGTTGCAAGTCGAACACCCAGTAACCGAATTGGTGACAGGGCTGGATTTAGTGCGTGAGCAGCTGCGCATTGCCGCTGGCGAAAAACTGTCCTTTCAAGGTGTGCGCCAGCCTCGCGGGCACGCCATCGAAATGCGTATCAATGCCGAAGACCCCAATAATTTTGCGCCGTGGCCGGGCAAAATCACCGCGCTCCATATGCCGGGTGGGCTGGGAGTCCGTGTAGATACGCATGTTTACGCGGGCTACACAGTCCCTCCTAACTACGATTCAATGATCGCTAAAGTCATTGTGCACGATATGGATCGGCGCTCGGCCATCAAGCGGGCACGCCGCTGTTTGGACGAAATGGTCATCGAAGGCCCACGAACTAACATCCCGTTTTTGCGTAGGATCATCAACCATCCAGACTTTATCAAAGGCGACTTTGACACTGGATTCGTGGCTCGCATGCTGTCCGAAAAATGAGTAGCTGCGATGCCCCAGTAGGCCGCGGTGTAGGGCGCGGTGTAGGGCGCGGTGTAGGGCGTAATCTGGCGGCTCGTATTGGCTCAACCAATTGAGCTGCACTGTTTCAATTCATTGCAATGCCCAGCCGTGTTGTCGACGAACAAACGGTCGGGCGGGTTGACGTTATCAAGCGTTGCCCGTTACCCTAAAGACATGCTTGGGGAATGTCGTCCAACCCCGGCGAACGCTGCATCTAGGAGCTGGCCTTAAACGTGTCCTTTAACAAAGAAAAGGTCATGGATTCGGCGAGAAAGTTCGTCGACAAGGGCCAAATCGATAAAGCCGTGAAGGAGTACCTCCGTGTCGTCAAGGAGGATCCTAAAGACGTGCGCGTATGGCTCAAGATTGGTGACTTGTACGCCAAGCAAGGTTCCAAGCAAGATGCTTCGGAGACCTATCTCAAAGTCGCCCGCTTCTATGAAGAACAAGGCTTTGCTGAAAAAGCGGTTGCGGTTTACAAGCAAGTGCTCAAGCTCGATCCACGGTTGGTCGATGTAAATCTTAAGCTCGCCGATCTGTATCGCAGCGCAGGCAAACAAGCTGAAGCCATGCAGTACTTTGAAGCGGTTGCTGGCCACTTCCATCGCGAAGGCAACACCAAAGAAGCACTCGCAACGGTGCGCAAAGTTGTTGAGCTCGACCCTGAGAACATCGCGACGCGCATCAAGCTTGCCGAGTTGTATTCGAAAGAAAACATGGTGGCGGAAGCCGTCGCCGAGTTCGTGGTGGCGTGCGATCAACTGCGTCGGCAAAATCGGCCCGAAGATTTCCTCAAAGTGGCCGAGCGGTTGTTGTGGCATAACCCAGACAATC
>JAKQOD010000680.1 GCA_029565465.1 Deltaproteobacteria bacterium | reverse complement strand
CAAGCAAGCCGTCGAGCAAGCCGCCAGCGCGGGTGCGCCCCGTCGTCGCGCCGCAGGCGTTTGCGGCGCCAAGTCGCCGGATCTCAACCCAACTACAAGCCCTGATCGACTTCGCGCTAACGGCAGCGCGTGACAACCGGTGCAGCGATGCACAGAGCTTGGCTGTGCATGCAGCGGCGATCGATGCCACGTACGTTGAAGCAACGCTCGCCAACGATGCGGCTATGCGTCGCTGCGCCGAACCACAAGCACAACGTTAAAGCCGAATCCAAACCACCGGCACGTCGCTGGTTAGATCCACCGGCCCCGATAGCACGATGTAGGTATCGAATTGAGCGAGCGAATTCGCAGCAGGTGCTCCGGCAACCGAGCCGACCAACGTGCAAGGCTCCAATGCAAATACCGCGAGCGGCCGTGTAACCGTCGCGGCCCACAGCACTGGCGATGCCCGTAGCGGCTCGGTGACTGCCACCGTGGCATGCACGCGGCCCCCGCTTGATGCCTGGCGCTGGATCACATTCAAATCAATCGCGTGCCCTTCGCCCACGGTGGCGACCACAATATCACCAGGAAAATAGATGCCAGCATGCTTACGTATCGGTGTGCGCTGCGCGCCGATTTCAAGTTGCAGCGGCGAATCAGCCAGCGGTAACAACAAGCGATCGTAACCCGCGAACAACGAAAACGGTTGCGCGCCATCGATTTCGGCAACACTCAACCGCAGATCGTAGTCGTCGGCAGTGGTGGTGCCTTCGCTAGTTTTGTAGCGCCAGATCTCATGGGTGATGCCGCGGCCGTTTTTCCACGGCTGGGTTTTCCAAGCCGCGCGCTGAATCAACATGCCGCGAACGATACGCTACGCGGTCACGATGCGCCACCCGCGCTGCGGGTCCCACCGCTAACTAGCATTGCGATAGCGCACCATCGTATGGCTCCAGCGATCCCACGGCGTGCGGCGCCCGGCGGCCCGCAGCGACGAAATCGCAAGCGCTAGCATAATTGCACCAAACGCCACCACATCGATGACGTTGCTAACGTTAGTCAGCGTTGCACTCGTGCTAGCCGCCACCGGCAGGTAGCGCACCAAGCTTAAGATCCACGCAACCAGCAAGGGTGCCATCATGAGGGCAGATCGCCACGCGAACGTTTTGATGGCAGGCCGCCGCTGCGTGCGCACATCGATCACTTCGAGTTCAAAAACGCGTTGTCCGATGGAGCCGCCTAGCCGGTTCGAAACCAAGACCTTGCTCAAGCCAAACAACGCGAACAGCACCGCGTTAAACGTGATGTTGCCATCGGCGTGAAGAAGCGCGGCGGGCACCACGACAAGCGCGGTCAACAAGACAAAATCGATCGAGGCCGCCGCTGTGCGCACCAGAAAACCCGCGGGCCGCGTGCGGCGTCGCGATACCTGATCGATTTCGCCGATCAGCGCGTCGTAGCTGGCAAATCGATCGGCTGCCTGAGGCGCCATCATGCGTGCAATCAAAGCTTGCACCGGCGCAGTAAAGCGCGAGGGACCAACCGTCCGATCCAGGTTCGGCCGCGCCGCTTCAGTATGCATCGACAACAACGCCGCCATGGTGTCTGCGACAAACGGCGGACGACCGACCAACAATTGATACAACGTGCAGCCCAGCGAGTAGATGTCGGCGCGAAAATCCAACTTTTCGCCGCGCGCTTGTTCCGGTGCCATATAGAGCGGCGTGCCGGCCAACGACGTTTGCGCAACTTCGTTGCCCGCCGGATCGTCGTCCGTGCGACCGAGCTGCGCCGCCACCAAACCAAAGTCGAGCACCTTAACGACGCCTTGCGCATCGATCATGAGATTGCTTGGCTTGATATCGCGATGGATGAAGCCGCGTTGTTGTGCAGCTTGCAAACCACACGCCGCCGCCCGCACCCATTCCAACGCATCTTCGAGGGAAACCGGTGTCTTTGCGCACCGCTCGGCAAAGGTTTCGCCTTCGATCCGCTCCATCGCAAAGAACAAGCGTCGATCTTGTTCACCGACAAAGTAGATGTGGCAAACATTGGGATGATTGATCTGCGCTTGTGCGCGCGCTTCCCGAATCATGCGTTCGCGCCGTACGGCATCATGCGCCAAATGCGCTGGCAGTACTTTGAGCGCCACCGAGCGATCAAGCGCCAAGTCAGTGCCAAGATAAACTTCCCCCATGCCACCGGCGCCAAGCTGTTGCTCGACGCGAAAATGCGCGAGCTGCTGCCCCGCCTGCATCGGTCCGAACAATTCGCCGGCATGCGGCGGCAGCGGCGCCCCAGCCGCAGTTGCGGTCACGCTCACGTCGGGCAACACCGTGCGATCGAAGCCTGCGCTGTCGGGCAGCGCTGTCCGCTCAAGCGCCAATGGCGATGGCTTTGCCGCGGGTGTCACGCGCTATCGGTAGCAAAGATTGGCGGTCGGCGCTAGCCCTGGTTCATTCCCCGTAAGGTCTGTGCTACACGACCTTATGTTCAAGGCTTGGTTAGCCCTGCTGATGACTGCAACCGGCTGCACAACGATGGCCGGCAATGCCACGCGACCAGTGTCGACGACGCCAAGCGTGACGCCAACCGGCGCCGTGACGATGGCCGAGTTGCCGACCACTCCGATGATCAGTGCGAGCGCACCGAGTGACGCTGCGCGCCGCCCGAGCGCTACCATCGCGATGCTGTTTGCGTCTTGGTGTGGGCCCTGTCACGCCGAACTAGCCGTGCTGAACCAACTGCGCCAAGCGCATCCCGAGGTTCGCATCGTGGGGCTGTCGTACGCACCGTTTGAAGAGTTCAATGACCACGGCGATGCTGCACGGTTGCGTGAGTTCGTCACCGCTGAGGCGCCTTGGCTCAACGTGTATGCGATGTCGCAAACCCTCTACGAACGGCTGCAGCAACCCGCAAAGATTCCATCCTTGTGGCTGTTCGCAAGCGACGGGACGTTGGTGCAGACCTACAATCGAGCCGTGCGGCGAGCGCCGGGGCTTGACGAGCTACGTGCAGCGATCAATGGCATCGCTCAACCAGCGAAGAAGTAGCGCGCTGCCCGCGCCAACAAATACACGGCGTAGCCCATCAACGCCATCCCAACGAACCGTGGGATCCACTGGGCTTTTTCGCCGAGCGTGCTTTTGCCTTTGGTGGTCAGATACGCGACCAAGGCGAACCACGTAAAGCTTCCAAAGAAGACACCGAGCGCAGTCACGAAACCTTCACCAATGGTTGGGTCTTTGATCATCGATCCAACGATTACAACCCACGTGACCACCGCGGCCGGGTTGAGAATAATCAGCAGTAACCCCGTCGACAAACCGGACCAAACCTCGCGCGACGGATTCGGCGATTTCGGCGCTTCATTCGCCGCTGGCGTCACCGGTCGACTGCGTGCAGTCAAAAAACCGTACACCATCAAGATGACCCCACTGAGGCCGAACAAGATTGGCGGAACAGCTGGATTGCGCGATAGCAACGGCGCAATGCCGGCGACGCCAAGTGCGCAATACAAAAAGTCAGCAATCGCGCCGCCGAGGCCAACCGACAACGCGCGACGCAACGTGTGGCGATACGCAGCGTCAATAACCGCAACGTTCACAGGACCGATCGGCACCCCGGTGATAGCACCGGCGGCAAACCCTATGAAGAAGAGCGAAACCACGAAACACCCATGCTATAGCAGGGTTATGGCTCTGCCCGCCATTGATCCACCCGCACTTTGCCGAACCGTGTTCGTTGGTTCACGCCACGACAGTCCCGGTGCGATTTTTGCCAGGGTGCCTGGCGATCCCCGCCCACATGTAGGGAGCTTGTTATGACGACGCCCGCCAACGTCACCTGGCTTGGCCATGCCACCGCCGTAGCCGAATTGGGAACGGCTCGCGTCTTGTTCGACCCACTTGGCCGCGCACGCACCCGTAGCGCTGGCGCCGTCGACGTCATTCTGATTACCCACTCGCATGTCGACCACCTCAACCGCTGGAGCCTCAAAGCTGCGCCTCGGTCGGCCCGTATTGTCGTACCACGCGGCGCCGCGCGCTTGGTCACTGACCTGGGCTTCGCCCACGTGACCGAGATGACCGCCGGCGACCAGCTCGCCACCTCGGGCGTCGAAATCACCGCGGTGCCAACCCGGCACGACAATGGGCGATGGCGTAAAACCGCACATCCCGAATGTTGTGGCTACGTCGTGCGCCCGACCGGCGGCGGCCCCGCGCTGCATCACGCCGGCGATGTCGACTACTCCGACCACAGCATATTTAACGATATCGGTCGGCAACACGACATCGCGGCAACCCTGTTGCCTATCGGCGGCATGATGCCCGGCTGGTACTACCGCATGCGGCAACGCGCGCTCGATCGCGGCATCCATATCGACCCCGATTGTGCGTTGCAGATTTTTGATCGACTGGGCGCCCGCAAGCTCGTGCCGGTGCACTGGGGCACGTTAAATTTGCGCTTGGGTCGCCCCAGCGAACCGCGGCGGCGCATCACCGCCGTCGCAGGCGAACTTGGTAAGACCGACCATGTGGCGGTGCTCGCGCACGGTCAGCGGCTCGACCTCACATGAAGTGATATTTGATCACGCCAAACACGCCGATGAGACCGATGACAATCCCCATGATGTAGCCAAAGCGCTTATCGCGCTCTAAGGGGTCACCCATATCAGCCGTGCGATGTTTCAACAGATTGCGCGCATCGTAGGCCGCCCAAATCGCGCCAAGCAACCCGGTCGAAACGGTGACGACCCATGGCAGCGGATTGCCGGCGATAAAGTTGTATTCGCTGCTCATGCTGCCGCTCCTGCCGGCGGCGCATCGATCACCATGCGTTTGCCGTCATGCAACATCACCACGAACATGATGCCGACAAAAATCCAGTAGAAGTAGACCCGCTCATAGTCGGCAATCGCAAACGCAATCAAAAACGCGGTGTAGGCCACAACGCGCTCCATCGCATACGACTTGTAGTTGGTGCTGCGCCCGGCGCGCTTCGCATACACGTAACGCAGCCCAGTGTTAATCAACCCCATCACGATTACCAACGTCGCTGGCAGCCGTGGCGCCCAGTCGTAGTAGATCACCACGGCCAAGCAAAAACCGTAACAAATGCCGTCGGTAATCGCATCAAACAATTCGCCGAACGCGCTGCGGCAGTTAAACCACTTGGCGAAGCGGCCGTCGAGCTTGTCAAACAAGCCGCAGATGATCAGCGCTGCAGCCGCTACTTGAGCATGGCCGTTTTTTACGGCCCAGAAAAATGGCGGCAACGTGAGGAACCGCGACGCGGTAATCATGTTGGCCGGATTCAGTTTGGAAACTTCGCGGGTCACGATGCTTTGGCTTGCTTGTTAGCAATGTCTTTTTCTTGATGAATCGCCAGCATCGTCGGATCGACTTTGCGGTAGCGTTTCCAAGCAAAAAACATCCGTTGAAAGAGTGAAACGTGCGACATGATGGCCACCGCCCAACAGCCGGCTAACATCGGCCGTGGGTCGTGCAACAAAGCCGTGAAAAATGCACCGGCGCCGTAGTAGATGATGAACTCGGCCGAGCCAAACAAGCCGACAACATCAACCGGATGGCCGATTTTGCCTTTGTCGCGAAAGATGTCTTGTTGCGATTCTGCGTAGATGGAGAGTTTGACGATCACGTTGGTCAACGCCCCAGTGATGCCAAAGCCCAACACGATCAACACGTGGGGATAATCAAAACTGAGGTTCAAGCAGCCACCAGCGAACATTACGCCGAGCACCCACCGATCGCTGACATCGTCCATGACAGCGCCAAAGGTTGAACGCTGGTTGTAGTTACGCGCTTTGAAACCATCGATGTGGTCGATCAAGCCACGGCCAATCAACAACGCAAAACCCGCCCACCAGTAGCCGTAAAAAAACACCACGCCGCCGATGAGCCCAACGATGGCGCCGATGAGCGTCCACTGATTTGCATGCAACGGCAGCTTAGCGATGGTTGCGACGATCGGATGAAGCACGACGTCGACATGTTTGCGAATCGCAAATAGATTCATGAGAGTAACCTAGCGGCCGAGCAAGTCGGCTCAAAACTGCCTGAGCGAATCTTTAACCCTTGCGGACTTGTGCCAAGGTGGTCTTGAGCACAGCAAGGAAGGTATCGATTTCTTTCGAGGTGATCGACAGCGGTGGTTGCAAGCGCAACACGTTGCCATGGGTCCCCGAAAGCGTGATGAGCATGCCGGCTTCATGGAGCAGGTCTTTGATTTTGGCCACTTCTTTTTTGCCCAAGACGGCTTTGGTGGCGATATCGCCAACCAGCTCGATACCGCCGAGCAAACCAGTGAAGCGCACATCGCCGATCCAAGGATCTTTGAGTGCCCAGGCCGCTTCGGTGAAGTACGTGCCCATCTTGGCGGCGTTATCGACCAAGCCTTCTTCAAGCAAGGTTTCGATGAGTGCCAAGCCAGCTGCCGACGATACCGCGTTGCCGCCCGAGGTCGGCGTGGTGCCGCCGAAGAAGTCTTTGCAGACCGCGTCGGATGCTGCCGTAAGCGCCAGCGACCCAACACCACCCGACAAGCCTTTGCCGCCGGTCATGATGTCCGGCAACAAGCCATAGTGTTCAACCGCAAACATCTTGCCGGTGCGGCCCAACCCGGTTTGCACTTCGTCGATGATCAGCAAAATGCCGAGGTCGCGACGGATGCGATCGAGGCGGTCCCACCATTTTTGCGGCGGCGCCAAGCCACCGACCGATTGAATTGGCTCAGCGATAATCGCACCGGTTGGGCGCGACTTGAGTTGGGCTTCAACACCATCGAGGCATTCGGTCTTGCAGCCACTCGATGGGCCAAACTTGCAACGATAACAATACGCGTTCGAAATCGCGAAGGAGTGTTGGCCAATCGGACGGCCAGCGCTTTCTCGGTATTTTTCGCTGTGGGTAATTTCCAACGAGCCCAAGGTCAGGCCGTGGTACGAGTTTTCCAAAAACGCAACATCCGTTTTCTTCGAGTATTGCCGCGCCAAGCGCAGTGCGAATTCGTTGGACTCCGAGCCGCCCGTCGAGAAGAATGCTTTGTTGAGGCTCTTAGGCCCAAGTGTGATCAACTTCTCAGCCAAGCGGATCATTGGCACGGTGCCGTGCTTACCCGAGACTTGCAGCACGTACTTGAGCTGCTTGGTCGCGGCAGCGACGATCTTTGGATGACAATGTCCGGCGTTGTTTACAAAGTAACCAGCCGTGAAATCCAAGTACTCTTTGCCTTGCACGTCGGTGATCGTGCAACCGCTTGCTTTCGCGACGATTACTGGCTCACCAGGAGGATGGGCCCACGGCCGCATCACGTATTTTTCATCAAGCGCCAACAGCTCGTCGGCT
>JAKQOD010000677.1 GCA_029565465.1 Deltaproteobacteria bacterium | reverse complement strand
GAAGCAAGGGCAAAAGAATTAATCTTGTTGGGCCGCCGGATCTCGGCGCAACGTGCGTACGAGATCGGCTTGGTCAACCAAGTCGTAACGCCAGGCGGGTTGGGCGCCGCTGTTGACGCGGTGCTCAAAGAGTTGCAAGGCTGCGCGCCGCTTTCGGTGCGCTCGGCCAAAGAATCAATTGAGCAAGCTTGTCACGTCGATATGGACACCGCGCTGGGCGTTGAACGCTCATGTTACGACCAAACCCTGTATAGCGAAGACCGCAATGAAGGCTTGGCGGCATTTGCTGAAGGCCGGGCGCCCAATTACACCGGGCAGTAACTTGGTCCGTGATCTGCAATGACTGTGCTTTATGCCAGTCATTAACCAGCTACTGCAGAAGTTTGGCTACATCAAACTTGCCGATTTTGGCCTGGTGCTGGATTCCGACGGACGCGTCGTAAGTCTGCAGGATAGCAGCTTGATCGACGGTTCTGGAGGCCGGGTTGTAGGTTGGCGGGCAGGGGACGTCGGACCGGCTGTGCTGGCGGTGTGGCCTGGGGCTCGTCCCCCAGTGGCGACAGCTGTTCCCATTGAAAAACCGCGGGTAGTGCTGCCGCAAGCGGCGCTAATCATGACAGCGGTACAAACCCCGCTCGAGCCTAGTAGCGTGACGGAAGAAGATGAATGGGCGTGGGAGATTGCGTTGGCGCGTGCGCGGGCTGCTACGCCAGATGTCGTTGAACGCTGTGCCGCACCGTTGCGTAAACCCGCCATTGCAGCGCAACCTGCGTCTACGCCTGGCCCTGCGCGTGCGGCAACGGCGCCGGCAAGCCCACGTGCTGCGGCTATGCAAGCCACGCCAAAGACCGAGCCTCTCGAGTTGCGTGCAGTGATGCCGCCGCCACCGCCACCAGCTGCCACCAAAGCGCGCCCGCCGGTTGTTGCAGCCGCAGTGCATCCACCGATTGACTTGCCACGACGTCGCCGCGCAAGCACCGACACCGTGCCACCACCATCCGCGATTACCCGGCCCGACATCGACTTTGTGACGGCGGATACAATCGTGCAAGCCGCACCGGTTACCGCCTCGATGGCAGCCCAGGTCGCCCCGCGGACGATTATTCCGGTGCCGGCACTACCGGTGCGTGCACCAAGTCAAGCCTCTGCAATGCAACCAACCGTGCGTGCGCCAAGCAACGCTGCTGATGTCGCGCTGGCCGCGCCGCGCCGCTTTCCGAAAGGTACTGAGCCTCTCGATCCTGTGGCGATCCGCGCCAAGCTTGCCCAGCCGTTTCCGCCAGCGCGGCCACGACCACCGACGTTGCCGCTGGGGTCGCGGGTTGAACCGCAGCGTGCGTAGGTGTCTACCGATGCGGTGTGATAGGTTGCGTGCGTGGCGCTTTGGTTTGCAGCTGTTTTGGGCCTGATTCAAGGCCTCACTGAATTCATTCCGGTTTCGTCGACAGCGCATTTGCGCATTGCACCGGAACTATTTGGCCAGGTTGACCCCGGCGCCGCGTACACCGCAGTGATTCAACTCGGAACGTTGTTGGCGCTGTTGGTCTACTTTGCCAAAGATCTTTTTGGGCTGGCACGTGGTTCGCTCACGGCGCCCAAAGGCCCTGAAGCTCGGCAAGTGTTGTTGCTTGGCCTCGCCACGATTCCAATCGTGGTGTTCGGGTTGACATTGAAACATTACGTCGAAGGCCCGCTGCGTTCGCTGTACGTCATTGCATCGACGCTGATCGTGATCGGCATCGTGATGTGGTTGATCGAACGGTGGAGCGCTGCGCGAGCCGCCAGTGGCGCGGTTGAGCGGACCATTGCCATGCTGCGGCCGTCGGATGCGCTGATCATTGGTATTGCGCAAGCGATGGCCTTGGTGCCAGGCGTGTCGCGTTCAGGCGCAACGATTTGCATGGCGTTGCTCATTGGCATGCAGCGGCGCGAAGCCGCGCGTTTTTCGTTTTTGATGAGCATTCCTGCCGTTGGTGGCGCTGGCATCTTGGAAGTGAAATCAGCACTCAAGGCGTTGGGGCCGAATCTGCACGAAGCGATGCCTGCGCTGCTGGTGGGCACCGCCGTCGCTGCGGTGAGCGGTTACATTGTCATTGCGTGGCTGCTTCGTTGGCTTGGTTCGCACCGGCTCACATCGTTTTCGATCTACCGCGTGGCGGCCGGGGTGGCGCTGCTGGCCGCGCTTGCAACCGGCGTGTTGCACGACACAACACCTGCCGCCGCCTCGGTGCCAGCCGGCGTGCCCACGCCTACGCCGCCGGCAGTTGCGCCGCTAGCCGCTCCAGCAACGCCGCGATAGGCCCGGTATCAAGCTTGAGGCGGGCTGGGTTTACGACCAAGCGCGACGATACTTCACCGACGGTGGCGACTTCGACCAAGCCGTTTTGCTTGAGGGTTTCGCCGGTCTGCGTGATGTCGACGATGCGTTCGCACAGTCCGGTCAGCGGACCGAGTTCGATCGCACCCGAGAGCTTGATGATTTCCGCGGTGACGCCACACCGCGCAAGATAGGCCGCGGTGGTCTTGGGATATTTGGTGCCGATGCGCAAATGAATTTGCGATCGCTCGTCGACTGGCGCGTCGGCGCGTTCGGCTACGATCATGCGACACCGGCCAATGCCCAAGTCGAGCGGCTGGTACAAATCGCGGCCTTCTTCGTCGAGCACATCGCTGCCTGCGATGCCAACGTCGGCAGCGCCGTGGGCAACGTAGGTCGGCACATCCGACGAGCGTAGGACTAAAACCCGCAATTCGCCGCAGTCATGCACCAAGCGGCGCGAATTGCCCATCACGGGCGACAAATCATAGCCGGCAGCATGAAACAGCGTTGCAGCTTCTTCAATGATGCGGCCTTTGGGTAGCGCAACAACGATTGGCATGACAACTACTCTTTGACTCGGCGGATTTTGGCGCCAGCGCCGCGCAGTTTTTTCTCGATGGCTTCATAGCCGCGATCGAGGTGGTATACCCGCAACACTTCAGTTTTGCCTTGCGCCACCAAGCCAGCGAGGATGA
>JAKQOD010000660.1 GCA_029565465.1 Deltaproteobacteria bacterium | reverse complement strand
GCCGCGTGCGGTGCCGACATTGTTACCGGAGCCCTGGCCGGGACCACGATCTGCAGGCCGGCCGGCCGTCGCTGCACCGCCACCTGCACCGTCGGGGCGCGGACCTTGCGGCACGCGTTGAGGCCGATTGCGCTGTCCGGAAACCGGACCGCCAGGCCCACCAGGGCCGCGTGCCCCACTGCGTGGACCGCTGCGCGGCACGTAGCCTGAACCCGTGCCAGCGCTTGCACCTGCACTAACGCCCGCATCTTCGCCGGTACCGCGTGGCTGCCATGGTGGCACCAAGTGCTGCTTGCCGGCGCCGATCAAATCATCGCGGCCCATAGCGCGCAGTGCATCGCGAATGGCTGGCCAGTTGTTGGCATCGTGATAACGCAGCAACGCTTTGTGCAGTTTGCGTTGCTCAGGCCGCTTCACTACGTGCACAGCTTCGTGAGCTTTGAGCGATTTGAGCGGATTAAGGCCGGTGTAATACATGGCGGTTGCGCTCGCCATTGGGCCTGGCAAAAACGCTTGCACTTGATCAGGCCGGAAGCCGTTTTGTTTGAGCCACACCGCCAGATTCACCATATCTTCGTCGGTGGTGCCGGGATGCGCAGCAATGAAGTACGGAATCAAATACTGCTCTTTGCCAGCTTCGGCGCTGTAGCGATCGAACAATTCCTTGAACCGGTCATAGCTGCCAATGCCTGGCTTCATCATGTGCCGCAGCGGACCTTCTTCGGTGTGCTCGGGCGCAATCTTGAGATAACCGCCGGTGTGATGCTGCGCCAGCTCTTTGATCCACTCAGGCGAACGCACTGCGAGGTCGTAGCGCACGCCCGACGCAATGAAGATGCGCTTGATGCCAGGCAGCGCGCGCGCTTTGCGATACAGCTGCACCAGCGACGAGTGATCAGTGTTCATGTTCTCGCAAATGTCTGGGAACACGCACGACGGTTTGCGACACGCACTTTCGATCTCGCGGCTTTTGCAGGTCAGCCGATACATATTTGCCGTCGGGCCGCCGAGGTCAGAAATGTTGCCGGTGAAGCCAGGCGTCAAATCGCGCACGCGCTCGATCTCTTTGAGAATCGACGACTCCGAACGCGATTGAATGACGCGGCCTTCGTGCTCGGTGATCGAACAAAAGCTGCAACCACCGAAGCAGCCACGCAAAATCGTGACCGAGAATTTGATCATCTCGTACGCTGGCAGCTTAGCGTCGCCGTAGGTTGGATGCGGCAGCCGGTTAAACGGCAGCTCATACAAGGCGTCCATCTCGGCGGTGGTCAACGGAATCGGCGGTGGATTGATCCACACATCACGAGCGCCGTGGCGTTGGACAATAGCGCGCGCATTGCCAGGGTTCGATTCCAAGTGCAACACCCGCGAAGCATGCGCGTAACGCACGCGGTCGGTCGAAACTTGTTCAAAGCTTGGCAACCGAACGACCGATTTGCTGCGGTCGACCCGGCGCTTGGTCAGCGTGATCAGCTTTGGCGCTTCGACCACGGCACCGTCGGGGCCAGGCGCTGCGTCGCCAGTCGAACATGCAGCTTCTTTGCGCGCTTCTTCCATCGCATATGGATCCGGAATCGGATCGATTTTGCCTGGCGCATCAATGCTGGTCGAATCAACTTCGGTCCAGCCGCTAGGCGTGGTGCCCATGTACACGGTGCCGCGCACATCGCGAATGTCATGAATCTTTTGCCGTTGCGCCAACCGATGCGCAATATCGACGATGGCACGCTCAGCGTTGCCGTAGATCAACATATCAGCGCCGGTGTCGACCAGCAGCGACTTACGAACTTTGTCGCTCCAATAATCGTAGTGCGCAATGCGACGCAAGCTCGCTTCGATGCCGCCGATGATCAGCGGCACATCGGCAAATGCTTCGCGGCAGCGCTGCGCATACACGGTGACTGCGCGGTCAGGGCGAGCGCCAGCAACGCCGTGTGGTGTGTACGCGTCGTCGGAGCGAATCTTTTTGTCGCTGGTGTAGCGGTTCACCATCGAGTCCATGTTGCCGGCGGTGACGCCCCAAAAAAGATTTGGCCGGCCCAGCGCAGCAAATGCATCGGCGTTGCGCCAATCAGGCTGCGCGATGATGCCAACGCGGAAGCCATTGGATTCGAGCAAGCGCCCGATGATCGCCATGCCAAAGCTTGGGTGGTCGATGTAGGCGTCGCCGGTGACCAGCACCACGTCGCACGAGTCCCAACCCAAGGCGAGCATTTCGTCGCGCGTGGTTGGCAAAAACGGAGCAACCCCAAAGCGTTTGGCCCAAAATGGCCGGTAGGAGAACAGCGGCTTGGGCGTGCTGCTGATCGTCAACGTCGGAGCCGGCGACGCGGCAGTCGTAGGAGTGGTTTCAGCAGCGGCCATACGGGGCCATCACTAGCACGGGCTCGTCAGGATGGGAAGAATTCTCCGTCGGCGGTACGCAGGCAGGTTGCCGCGCGCTACTTAGGTGTCACCAGCAGAAAGTACTCGACCGCCCCAGGCACAGTTAGTCGTAATCCGTACTGTTGCGACCACAATACGTTACCTACCGTTTTGCTGACGCCAGGCCCTCCGCTGGCTAGCTGCACGCTGCAAAGCGCATTGCCATAGTTGCTATAGCCGACGCGGTGTCGACTCTCGATGGCGATGCTAGTGTAAGCGAGTGGACTTGGAAATGTGCCTGCGCCGGCCGTGAACGTCCCAAGCAACAACTTGGGGCTGACGGTGTTTGGCGAAAATCCGCAGACGTTGCCGTTGTTGTCAGCAGGGAGGTATGACGTCAATAAGGCAAGATTACGTTGATCGGCAGCATCGGGAATGTTGGTGGTGACGCGAAACTCGGCTAACAGAAACGCCTGCGTGACGGCCTGGTCCATTGATAAGAAGCCAGCGCCGCTGCCGGTGTATATTGCTTGGTCATTGGCGACGGACCAGCCCGCGCTGGCTGTCCACGCGGACCCCAATGTTGTGTCGCCAAAACCGTCAAAAAATGCAATCTGATCTGCTCGGCCTGGATTCGGGTCGCACAAGCCTTGCACGCCATCACTGTCACCATCCGTGATGCTGCGATCGATCGGACACCCATCACAAACATCACCGACTAGGTCGCCATCCTCGTCGTGCTGGTTGGGATTCGCCACGGTACGGCAGTTGTCTTTGCTGTTCACAACTCCGTCATTGTCGTCGTCGGCCGCGACCACGGCATCGGCCGATGCATCTGTTGCCGCATCGTTGCCGCGTGCGTCAACCGTGTCGGCTGTCGATTGAAAAATCAAGTTACAGCTAGTCAGGCAGACCGTCGTCAATGCGAGGAATGCATAGGTTTGACAACGAGTTGGCAGCATTCGCCGCTAATCTGCACGACCCTTCATGCGAATTCAAGCCCCACCGAGGCGCACACTTCGGTATCTCCGTCGGCGCGGTGGCCCATCGGTGGTGGACTTTGCAGCTTATTGGGGTACGCTAAACGCATGAGCAAGTCATTGATGCGGCAGTCGAAGGGTGGCGGGGTGGTGCCGGCGGTGGCTTCGGGCTTTTTGCCCGGTTTAGGGCAGCTGGTAAACGGCGAATCTGACAAAGCGATTGGCGTGTTTGTCGTCGCTGCGGGCGCCGGGATTTTGACCCAAGTGCCACTCATTGGCGGCATCGCGGCGGTGGTAGCGGGTGGCACCTGGTTGTATGGCATCGTCGACGGCTACCTCGGCAAACGCCGGCGGTAGCGACGCTGGTTGACCAATGGCGTGAACCAACGTACCGTAGCTGCGGAGGCTTAGCCTGAGCTTCCTTCTATATCGGAATCAGCTCAGGCAATTTCCTCCACCTTTTTATGGCGACAGCACCGGCTAGCAATATCGAAGAATTGTTGCTGATGCGTGGTGGCCAGTTGTTTGTCCGCGGTGCGACCGAAGGCGCGCCGATGGCCGACAATGTTGCGCGTGGCTTTGCCCTCGAAGCTGCCCAGCTGGGCTATTTGGTGTCGCAACGTTTGGCGACGCAGATCAGCACGGCGCCCGTCGCTGAATTGCAGCGCGTGCTGCAATTGGTGCGCACGGTCAATCGCAAGGTCAGCGGTGGCAGCGTCGAGCTGGTGCCGATGTTTCGGCATTTCCCTGACGGTGTGCCACCGGATACGCTGAGCCTTTGGTGGGACCGCGTCATCGTTCACGTGTTGCAGCAACCGAACCAACCGTGTGTGTTGTGCTGCAAAACCGGCACGCTGCACGTGCTGAACCCTTGTTGCGACTTCGTTTGCAGCAATTGTTTCGACGGTAGCAACTATAGTGGTTGTCCCATCTGCAATCGCACGGTTGATCGCGACTCGCCGTTTTTCATTGCAGCACCGCCAGCGCCATCTGTGCAGGCCGCCCGCCCGGTGTCGCCGAAAACATTTCGCTTGCTTGATGTTGGCACGTCCATCGACGATGCCAGCGCAGCGCTGTTTGCATCGATGTGTCAGCGCACGCAAGCAATGTCGCCGGTCGACGTTGAAGCGTTGCAACTATTGATCACAACCTACGGTGCGCGGGTGGTGCCGTGGTTGCCGACGAAGATTCCGGTACGCGAGAACATCGCGCATATTTTTGGCGGGATGCTGCGCGCCAAGGTGCCGGACGTGTTGGCCATTGCGGCGCCGTATCTCACCACGGCGACCGATGTGTTGCGGCTTATCGTTGCTTATTCCGGCGCTGACGTCGCGCTGCTGACGACACCGGTAACCGTGCCACACCCAGCGACGAGCAAACGGTTTGAGCCGCGCGGCAAAGTTGTTGCGCCAATGGCCGCTGTAAAGATCATCAAACATACGCGTTTTGCCGTCGGTAAACTTTCGCGCAGCATGCGGCGCAATTTGTTGGCCATCCTCGACGGGTTGCCCGCCATGCAATTGCGCGAAGATCTGTATCGCCATCAAGCGCGCTGGGTCTGGGTTGCAGAATTTCTGCACCCTGGCGAATACGCCACCCGATTTCCGACGGTGGCAAAAGCATTTGCTGAGTTGCGCAACGGCCCCATCGGTAACGCCGGGCCCGCAACCTGGTCCGGCCGGGTCGAACGTGCGCTGCTTAATCACAACGATGCCGCGGTGCTGTCGCTATTGGCCCAACGCCCTGGCGATTTTGTGCGGCGGCTCGATCATGTGTTGCGTACGGCTTCCCAGCCGATGCTGGCCGCCGCAACGTTTGCCGGGTTGTTGCCTACAACCGCGACACCTGCATTGCTAAACCTGCGCGCGCATCTCAACGTTCGTTACGCGCCGCTGGCGGCACGCGTGTACTGGCCCAAAGCGAACTTCTACTTGGCAACACCGCCTGGCGACACACGCCCAGTCCTGCCCGACGATGTCATCAACCTATTGCTCGATGCGATCGACCGAGAACTGCTGCAGCGCTTTGCAACGAAGCCACATGTTGAAACCGCCATTATCGACGATGAATTGGCCTCGATCACGGTGCCATTCAACGAGCGCACCGCCAGCCGCAGCGCAGTGCAATTGCCGCGTGGCTCGCACATTGCGATTCCCGACGGCAAAGCGTTGCGATTGTTTATCCATTGGTGCGAACCACCGGGCTCCGACGACACCGACGTCGATCTATCGGTTGGTTTCTTCGACGACGCGTGGCAGCTAGTCGGCACTTGCTCGTATTACCAACTCGCGCTCGCTGGTAAATCGGGCGAAGCCATCGCCAAAAGCTCGGGCGACTTTGTCAGTGCTCCATTTCCCGACGGTGCGTCGGAGTTTGTTGATTTCGACCGCGCTGCGGCATTGGCCAACGGCTATCGCTACGCCGTCATGGTTGTCACTGCGTATCGCGGCTTGCCGTTTGCAGCGCTCGAACGTGCAACGGCTGGCGTGATGCTGCGCGACGATCTTGGTGGCACCGCCTTCGATCCGCGCACCGTCGAACTAGCGTTTTCGCTTACCGGCAACAATGGTGTGTTCATGCCACTCGTCGTCGATTTGCAAACCTCGCGGCTGCATTGGCTTGATGCGTACTCCAAAGGCGCACCGGCGATGAACAATGTTGCCAACGCCCAGCGCTCGTTAGCAACCATTTGCCCGACCATGATTCGCTACTTTGCAACTCGCACGCGGCCGTCGATGCTGCAGCTTGCCGAGTACCACGCTGCAGCGCGTGCCACCCGCGTGATCCGACGCAGCAGCACACCCGGCGGTGCGGATCGCGTGTTTATCCGGCGCAGCGATGAGACCACGGACGCATTTTGGCAACGGTTGCGAACGGGCATCGACGACCGGGATGCCGGCGACACCGGCGCCGCACCACGCTCGACCAATGTTGGCAGCGCACCCGTGCTGGCGATCCTGCACAACGGCGACATCGAGTTGCCACCGAACAGCGCAGCGTACGCTTTGTTCCGTCGACGCACGGTGGCAAATCTGGCCGCTGCTGATTTGTTGACGTAACGTCCCTGCGCCGAGCCAGCTGCTCGCCAGGTGCATTCGGTTCGGCTACGCTCGACGCATGCTAGATTCGTTGCCGTTGTCATTGTTTGCCATCGCCGTTGGGTGCGGGGTAGGGCAGGCCATGTTGTGCGGTTGGCTAATTGCACGAGCAGCACGCGTCGATGGCAGTGCGCAAAGCGTATGGCGCGATGCGCTCTTGGTATTGGCACCGTTGCTGACCTACATCGCTGTTGCACGCTTTGGCTACGGCTTTGTCTTCACGCGCAACGGCCCGCCGCCGCGCACATTATTGTTGGCGCCTTACGTTGGTGCGCTTTTGCTTGGCTTTGTCGGCTTATGGCTTTGGGCCAAGCGCCGTTAGCTACGGCAACTTGGCGTGGTTCACCATATCGGCGACGCCACTAGCCACGAACTCAACGGCAACCGATGCCAACAGCAAACCCATCACGCGTTCAAATGCACGCAACAGCGTCTTGGGTAAAAAGCGTTCGGCTGACGCTGCGCTGCGCATCAACAGCCACGTCACTAAGCACGTCGCTGTGACGGCAACGAATACACCAGCGGTTGGAATCGGCCGCCATTCGGCGCGGCTCATAAACACCATCACGGTTGCAATCGCGCCAGGCCCTGCAAGCATCGGAATCGCAAGCGGGAAGATCGCAACGTCGTCGCGGGCGCGGCTTTCATTTTGTTCTTCCGCGGTCGTTTTGGTTTCCGAGGTGTGCGCGCGCATCATGTCGATCGACATCAACATCAGCATGATGCCGCCTGCGATTTTAAAAGCGCCGAGGCTGATACCGAACAATTGAAAGATCACGCCGCCAGCCAAGGCAAAAATACAAAGGATGAGCCACGTGGCAAACGCTGCGCGGCGCGCGACTCGACGTTTTTGTTCAGCCGTGTGCGAGCTGGTGATCGTTAGAAACAGCGGTACGTTCGCAAGCGGATCGATCACGAAGAACACCGCTGATAGCGCCACTAGCGCAAATTGCAGGTCGCTTCGCATGGCGCCCTTTTTGGCACTAGTTTGCGCAGGCGGCTAGCGACCAGGCGGCTTTACGTGCATTCGCTGTTCGAAAGTTTGCGACTTGCACGGGGTAGCTGTGACTACGCTGCAGAGGTAAGTTGCAAAATGTTGAAACAATCAAATCTATGCATCCTTGTTAAGTGTATGTTTTCTATGGCTTTAGTGGCCGGATTCGTAGCGTGCTCCAAGAAGGACAGCAACGCGACGGTGGCAGCTGAGAAGCCGGTTGCCGCCGAAACTGATTTCATGGCCAAATCGGCGGCTGAAGACGTGGTGAAAATCAAAGCTGCCCTCGCTGCCAAGACCCCGAGCGATGCATCCTTGCCATGCGCTAGCGCAGTGGCCGCAGCCAAAGAAATCAAAGACGCAGCGTTGAAAACCGAAGTCACCAAGCTGTGCACTCATGACGCGCCGCTCGCCGTGTTAGTGCAAGCGGCCGACGCTGCTGAAGCTGCTCGGGCCAAGCTACCCGACGAACCGGTGCTTGAACAGTGTTTCAACGCCGAGGTCGCAACGGCCGAAGAAGCGGCTGCCGCCGGCATGGACGATGCAATCAAAGCCGCACTCGCACGCTACAAAAAAGCTTGCCCGAAAGGGTAACGGCACGCAGGAGCGGTTTGGCGTAGTGCTACGGCCGCGGCAGCTTATCCGCGCCCGATTGTTCCGCTGGCGCATTGGTCTTGCGGCTCGACAACGAACCGGTTTGCGATGACCACAACATAAACGCAACGCCGATGATCAGCACGATGCCGATGATCAGCAGCACGCCAAACGGCACGCGGTCGCCAAATGCGCGCCGGCCAAAAAAAGCACCGCCCGACCGACGGTGAATGGTGTTGGTGAGGTCTTCCGAAAACGTAACTGGTGCACGGGCTTTTTGCAGGCCCGACAAAGCCTGTTTGGTGGCTGCAAAATCGTCGCTGGCAGCACGCCAGCGTGGGTCGCGGTCGATCAACGCCACCACTTCTTTGGCTTTGTCGGCAGGCAGCAAGTTGTCGTGAAAATCCGATAACAACGCGATTTCGTCGTCGGTGAGTTCGTCGTTGGTAGTGTCGGTTTGTAATGGGTCATTGCTCATAAATTGCCCACTTACCCTTCAACGTGGCGCGCGAGTTTTTTGCGCAACGCGGCGCGAGCGCGATGCAATCGCGATTTCACCGTGCCATCAGGCAACCCGGTAATTTCGCAGATTTCTTCGATCGACAATTCTTCAACGTCCCGCAAAATCACCACCGCGCGATGCTCTTCATCGAGTGACGCAATGGCTTCTTGCAACAGCACTTCCATTTGCGCGCCTTCCAATGCGCGATCGGGCCGCGCGCCTTTGGTTGGGCCAAGCGATGCATTGTTGGCCGATGGCGAGGCTTCATCGAGTTCATCGCGATCGCGTTCGTGCCGGCGGGCCAAATACTTGATGCGGTTTTTGCAGTGATTGACCGCAACGCGATACAGCCACGTCGAAAACTTTGATTCTTCGCGAAACGAATCGATGGTTTTGAACACCGCAATGAAGACCTCTTGCGCGACGTCTTCGGCTTCGGCGCGATTGCCGAGCATGCGATAGGTAATGTTAAAGACGCGATCTCGATGGGCTTCGACCAGCTCCCGAAACGCCCGTTCGTCCCGGTCACGTAACCGTTTGAGCAAGGCTTTATCGAGATCGATCATAGGGGGAAAAGCTGGGCCAAATCTAACCTGTAACTGCCTGAGACAACTGGAACCGGGCGAGGTTTCTAGGATTTTCCGTGTGGCAACAAAAGGCGCGATCGCGCGTAACAATGTGAAATTTCAATGAACCCGAGTAGGGCCATAAAAAGCGCGTTGCCAGTGGGCCAGGCAATCCGGATTAGCCTCTCATTATCGGGGCTGAGGGATCTCAAAAAGGATCTAGCTTTTGCGCAGAACGTGGCGTACCGTTGCAAGGCCACGGTTCACAAGTCTTCGGTTGCTCGTTCTGAAATGCTTCGGTCCGGCTTCAGTTTACAGTGCTCAGTGGATGGCGCAAATGCGCACCCGCTTGTGAGCCTGTAGGCCCCTCATCAGCGGTTGGTTACGGGCCCAGTTGAGAAGCAGAATGAATACTCGTCTCTATGTTGGCAATCTTTCCTTTAACACCACCGCTGACGGCGTTCGCGCTGCGTTTGCCGAATTCGGCAACGTGGACGACGTGCACTTGGTGAGCGACCGTGAAACCGGCCGTTCGCGCGGGTTCGCGTTCGTGACGATGAGCACCGCTGAAGA
>JAKQOD010000649.1 GCA_029565465.1 Deltaproteobacteria bacterium | reverse complement strand
AAGCCGCAAAGACGCAAGCGCGCGCGTTAGCACCACAAGGTCCGTTCATCCTGTTGGGTCATTCAAATGGTGGGCTAATCACCTTGGCCGCGCTAGTAGCCGGCAGCACTGCCGACGCCGCCGTCATCTCGTCGCCGTTTTTGGCGCTTAAACTCTCGGTCTCGCCGGTAAAACGGTTGCTTGGCAAGATCGCGAGTCGCCTCCATCCAAAACTGACCCTACCTGCCCCGCTTGATGTCAAAGCCCTCACGTCAGATCCGGTAAAACAGCAAGAACGTCGAGCTGACACGCTGTGTTTTGATATCGCGACGGCGCGTTGGTTCACCGAAGCGGCCGCGGCTCAACAACGCGTCGCCGCCGGTATCACCAAACTCGCGGTGCCGACGCTATGGCTGATTGGCGGCGCAGACCAAATTGCGAATGCCGATGTGAGTGAAAAGCTCAGCAAGCAAGCGCCCAACGCGGTGGTGCATCGCCTGCAAGGCATGCAGCATGAGGTGTTCAACGAAACCGAACGCGCAGGCGTGTTTGCCACAATGACTCAATACCTGAATTCAATGTCATAATTAGATGAATTTTATTTCTGCCAATTATTAAATATAATAAGCAACTTGAGCGGTGATTCTGATTCACGTTTCACTTTTTTCACTTGACGTTCACAACTCATTAAACTACCACGGTGGGCATGACCACCACGCAAGAACGTAAAGCTCAAGATCGCCAAGCACGCCGCCGGAAGATTCAAGATGCTGCACGCACCGTGTTTGCGGACCGCGGTTATGCGGGGTCGTCCATCGAACAAATTGCGCGTGCTTCGCAATTGTCGGTTGGCGCCATCTACTTGTACTTTCGCTCCAAAGAAGACTTGTACGTTTCGTTGATTGAAGACGCCTTAACGGTGTTTGACGTTGAGTTCAGTCAATTGCGCACCACCGCCGACGCAGCCATGCGCTTGCCCAAAGCGTGGGCTGCATTGTTGGCATGGGCAGCACGTGACGCCGAAGGCCCACGCGTGTTGCGCTTGCTTGCACAACCAGGCGTGCGCGCACAATTGTCGGACGAGGTAGCTGCGACGGCGGCCGCCCAACTCGACAAACTGCAGCAACACTTTGCTGCCATGATCGCCGACGGTAATGCCGCTGGCATCTATCGCGACGCAGCGCCTGCGCCGTTTGCAACGTTGGTTTGGTCGTTGTTCCTGGGTGTGCTTGATGCAGTGCAGATCGACCAAAACCTTGCCAACGTGGCCGTCGATGGTGAGGCCCTCGCCGACCGCGGCAATCGCGCACTGCAGGCGCTTGAAGGCGCACTAGGCTTGCCTCGTGCCGCCGTACGCATTGTTGCGTAAGCAGGCACCCGCAGATCTGTCGCGCGTTGCCAACGCGGTTGTGGTAGTGGTACCGCATGAGCCTCGTTGCAAAAACCATCGGATTTATCGGCGCTGGCAACATGGCGGAAGCGCTGGTGCGGGGCTTGCTTAATGGCAAACATGTAACAACCAACGATGTCTTGGTGTCGGCGCCGCGTGCGGAGCGCCGCGATGAACTTGCTGCGCAGTATGGCATTCGCACCACCGCCGACAACCGCGAAGTTGCCGCTGGCGTTGATGTCGTAATCTTGGCAGTGAAGCCGCAAATCATGGACCGCGTGGTGCGTGAGATTGCAGATCATCTGCAACCGTCGACGTTGGTCATTTCTATTGCCGCCGGTATCGATGCGGCCACCCTTGAGGCCGGCTTGCGCGACGGCGTTCGCGTGGTGCGGGCAATGCCTAACACGCCAGCCCTGGTTGGAGCTGCGGCAACCGCGATTTCACCAGGCCGCAATGCCACCGCAGCCGACGTCGCAGTCGCCAAAACAGTTTTTGATGCGGTTGGCCTGACCGTGGTGCTCGAAGAATCACAGCTCGACGCAGTTACCGGTTTGTCAGGCTCGGGGCCAGCGTATATTTTTCTAATTCTCGAAGCACTCGCCGATGCCGGAGTGAAAGTCGGCTTGTCGCGCCGCAACGCCCAGCGCTTGGCCGCGCAAACCGTGATGGGTTCGGCCAAGTTGTTGCTGGACACCGACGAACATCCAGGCAAGCTCAAAGATATGGTGACATCGCCAGGCGGTACGGCCATCGCCGGCCTGCACACGCTGGAGCAAGGCGGCCTACGCACGACACTGATTAACGCGGTTGAAACCGCTACCAAACGAGCGAAGGAGCTCGGGCGCGGTAGCAAGTGAGCACAGCGCCGGTCTTGCTCGACATTTTGGTGATGCCACGCGCATCACGCGAACGTGTGGGCCCAATGCACGACAGCCGGCTCAAAGTGTTCGTCACGGCGCCCGCCGTCGAAGGTGCCGCCAATGCCGCCGTCATTGAAGTCGTCGCCAAGGCCTTCGGCATCAAGCGGCACGCCGTTAGCGTGCGCAGCGGTCACACCTCCCGGCGCAAGACCTTGGCGCTTGAGGGCATTGATGCAACCCAACTCGCTACCGTGCTAGCTGGGTTTTCGGAAGCCTAATTTCCACGTGGCAGCACCGCCACGTTCGCAGCGCTCACATCCGAAGGCCAGCCTTCGGCTTTGAACCACGGGTCGAAGCCAATGGCACGTAAGGCATCCAGCATCGGCGCTGCGGCAAGCTTGCCATCGCCCGCGCTGCGATCGTACGAAACGTACAGCGCTTCGTGGTCGAGGTCGACGCCAACTTCATAGACAGCAGGGACACGTTGCAAGGCAACGCGTGCACTGACCGGACACGTTTCAGCGCAATCCATGTGCAGTGCTTTGAGCGTCAGGTAACCAATCGACGCTGGTCGCTGACGCAGCGTCACCGCCGGCACAGGCACAGGCACAGGCACAGGCGCCGGCGCGGCAGACGCTTGCGTGGCAGACGCTTGCGTGGCAGGCGCGTGGTCACGACCACAGCTCAGCACGGTTGCCACAACTACCAGCCAGGGCCGCACTAGCGGTGCCGTCGATGGCGCGATGGTACCGCGACTGGCGCCGGCGCTGCGCCAGGCGCTGCATCGGCGGCTGGTAGCCCGAGCGTTTCTGGCAATTTGGGGTCGATCAGGGCAGCCACGCGCGAGGCTTCCGACGCCGGCACGATTTTGTCTTTGATGCGAGTCAGAATTTCCGTTGCACGCGTTTTGTCTTCGGCCGAAGCGTCTTTGCGTGAAACCATCGCTTCGACATAAATCAATTCAATCTTGGGCGTCGCCGCTTGCGCTTCTTTGGCCATCGGCTCGATCAACGCGAGGGCCGCATCCGCTTCGCCGCGACGCAGCTTGAGTTGTGCACTCGTTGCACGCGCGGGAAAATAGCCCGAGTTCAGCTTGAGGCCTTCGTCGAGCTGTTTACCAGCACCGTCAAGATCTCCTTCACCAATCAGGATTTCTGCCAACAACGTGTGGCTACGATAGGCCATTGGGTGCGGCGCTTCGTCGGAAATTTCTTCAAGCGACAGCAACAACTGGCGTTTGGCATCACTGAGCCAATCTTTATTGTTGGCCACCAAGCCGTTTTGATACAGCGCCATGCCAAGCGCATAGCGTCCCATTTTGGTTGCAACTTTGCGAGCCAAGCGCTCAAGCGCTTCGGCTGCATCGTCGCGCGTTTTGCCGGTTGCGCTGAGCATAATGGCTTGTTCGCGCAGAATCTTGATCTCGTTATCCTCGGGGGATTTTTTCAGCAAGTCATCCGCTTCAGTTACCGCTGCGCTCGCCGATTTGGCGTCTTCCATGTCCAACAACGCGTACAGGCGCAGTACCTTGGCGCGATTGTTCGCAAGCTTCTCGGTTAAATCCAGCGCCGCCGCTGGCAGCCCCGAGGCGACCAACAAACCAGCATCGACGAGCTGGGCAAGCGAATCATCTTCGGGCTTACCCTTGCCATACCATGCGATCGCACCGCGGGTCTTTGCGGCCGCCGCTAGGTGGCCACGTGAAAGTTCGAGCCACGCAACACGCGCCAAGAATCGAGGTTCGGTAATGCCGTTAGCTTTGCCGAGCGCTTCATAGGCACGTGGATAGTCTTCTTGCGAAATCTGCGCAAAGGCGGTGGCTAGCTCACGATACGCCGCCACTCGCGGACCCAGCGGTTTATCGAGGCTGACGTTGATATCGTCCAGTGCGGCGCTGACATCAACCCGGGCTTCGGCCCGTGCCAATGCGCGCCCTGCAATTGCAAGTGGATGATCGTCGCGCAGCTTCAAGGCGCGTTCATATTGCGCCATGCCTTGATCAAAAGCGCCATCATCGATGAGAAGGTCGCCGAGATCGATCATCGCAACCGCAAGGCCGGTATCACCATCGGCGGCTTGCTTGAACAAGGCCCGTGCGTTTTTGCGTTGCCCAGCGGCCAATTGCGCCCGGCCTTTGAGCCAGCGTGCCATCCGCGCATGCTGCGAATCGTCGTCGTGCGCTTTGAGATATGCATCAAGCGATTCGGTGACGCTGTTCAGCGTCTTGTCGGGTGAATCGATGCGGCCCAAACGTGCGAGTTCGTATGCCGCTTTGCCGATGGTGAGCTCGGCCGCGCCAGCGTCAGTCGGATTCTTGATGCCGCGCTGCGCAGCTCGAATGGCTTCATCGACGCGACCGGTATCCGTACCGTACAACAATGCTTCAAGACCTGCCGATTCCGCGACGTACGCGAAGGTCAGCGTGTTGTCGTTGTCCTTTTCAAGGGCTTTGCCAAGACTGCCAAGACTGGTTTCGAGGCCCAAGAAGTCAGCAAATTTGGCTTGCTCGCGACTCTCGGTCTGTAACTTCGCAACCGCTTCTGCACGTTTTTGCTTGGCCCAAAAGTACCAAGCGGTGCCACCGCCTAGGCCGGCAAATAACAATGCGAACAAAACGATGAATGCGCGGCGCGCCGAACGGCCCCACTTACGGTCGGGGCGCAAATCGTAGGTGACCTCAGGCGCGCGCGCGACGCCCACATCGAGCAACCCGCCCATCAATAGGTCGTTGATATAGTTTTCGCCCACCGCTGCCGAGTTGCGCAGCGACGCTTGCGCAGCGTTTTGTTGTTTCGCAGCGATTACGCGCGGCCGAACGCCTTCGGGCACGGCTTGTGGTGCAACCGTAACCCGCGGTGCTGGCCGTGGCGCTGGCTCCATGGGCGGCAACGGTACTGGAGCCGAACGCATTGGCGTGCTCGCGATCGGTGGCGGCCCCGACGAGCGGCCTGGTGCGGCTGACGGATCTGTAACATCCGTAGGGTCGCCTTGCATCGGCAGGCTCGACGCAATGTTTAAACCACCGCTATGCATCACTGGCGCAGGCGCTTCACCCCGAGGTGGAATCGCCGTCGGAATCGGCGGTGGTGGATCTAACGGTGCGTTGGCACGCGCACGCTTGAGCAGCGATAGGACTTGTGGCTCGTTGGATCAAGATTCTGGGCATGCTGCAGAACTGGTACCGCACGTTCGTAATCTGCACGCCGCATCAACACCTCGCCCAAGAGTGCAAATGCAGCGCGATTGCCGCGTTCTACTTTCACAATCTTGAGCAACTCGCCTTGTGCTTCTTTCCACTGATGCAAGTCCGCGTAGGCACGGGCCACCGCAAAGCGGCCTTCCCAATTTTCGGGCGCAGCCGCCAAGCCGACATTGCCGACCGCAACGGCGTCACGGGGGCGACCGAGCGCCAAGTAGGCGTTCGCCAACGCTACAAACGCCGGGGACCCTGGGTCACGGCGTACGCGTTCGATGAGTTCTTCAATTTCTAATGCCGAGGGGGCCATTGCGTCTCGTTTGGCTAAAGGTGACAGCCGGATTATTGCACGACTTGGCAGGCGCCGCGCTTGGAGAAACGGCGTTGTGGACACGAGCCCGACGCCGTGAAAGTTACATTAGCGCAATCGCAGTATTCCACGAGATCCAAGGTGCACCGCCGTTTGGCGGGCGCGCACGTAGCTTCGCCTGCATTGCACCCACCTTCGCACACCCCCGACGCACAATCTTTGCCTTCCACGCATGCCGCCCCGTCGGGTGCTGGTGCTGGAGCAGCGGGTGCCGCCACGGTGCACGCACCCGCATGTGCAAATTGGCGGCCCGGACATGAGCCTGAGCTGGTGAACGTTGCACCATCGCAACCGCAAAACTCGGCGAGCGACATCACACAGGCGCGGCGCGTGCTAACGCAAACCGCTTGTCCGGGGGCGCAGCCGCCTTCGCACACCCCCGACGCACAATC